>JADGOB010000165.1 GCA_017883185.1 Acidobacteriota bacterium | reverse complement strand
GCAGCGACGCCTGGCGGCGAAGCGGTGGTCGCTTGAGTGGGCGGACGTCGTTCGCGATCTGAGTCAACTCCACGAGACGACGATCGCGATCCAGGATCATCAGTACGTGGTGCGCAGCGAAACCAAAGGGACGATCGCCAAGGTGTTTCAGGCCTGCGGCGTGGCCATCCCACCCGTACTACGCCCGGCGTGACCGGCGCCAGCGACGCCGTTCAAGAAGTTGGATCGGCGTGACACTACACGAATTCGGCGCCCGTAAGTCCCTCTGCCACCAGTAGTTGAGTTTTGGAAGTGTCGAAGATCGGCTTGAACATCGACACGAAGCAACTCGACGTTCTCCCGACCTTCAACCGCAATTTCAGCGATCTCGCGCAGCTCACACCCGGCGTCACCTCGACGGGGTCGGGGTTCATGGGGTTCTCGGCGTCCGGACAAGCTCAGCATCAGAACAACGTGTTCGTCGACGGCGGGACCAATGCCATGCAGTTCTATGGAACCCAGGCCGATACGTTTCCTCAAGATTGGATCCAGGAGTTCCAGGTGATGACCAATGGCTTCTCGGCCGAGTTCGGGAACGCGTCGGGAGCGATCCTGAACGTCATCACACGGAGCGGCACGAACGAGATCCATGGTCGTGGGTATGGGTTCTTCCAGAACGCCTCACTGAACAGCCCGCCGTACTCTGGGCATTACACGAACGGTGCGCCGCAGTTCCTCACCAGCACGCCACTCTACGATCAGTACCGGGTCGGCGGTTACCTGGGTGGACCAATCATCAGGAACAAGGCGTTCTTCTTCGCCGGGTTCGAGGACCTGGACAACAGCGCCACCTCCTCGTTGTCCATTTCGGACTACTGGCGCGCCCGGGGGGTGCAGTCGGTTATTCCCACCGGCTACACGTTTCGTCCGTTCCTGCTGAAGGGCGATTGGAACATCAACGACCGCAACCGGTTTTCCATCCGGTACGACCGGACCAATGAAACCTTGCACAACTGCAGCGGCCAGCTCGGCGTCGGCTGCAACAATTCGCCGCTCTGGACACTCGAGAGTCGTGGTCTCTACAGCGGCCCGATCTGGAGCACGGTCGGGGCCCTGACCAGCTCGTTCGGTAATCGGGCATTCAATGAAGCTCGGGTGTATTACGGCGTGAACAAGGTGAGCATCGCCTCGAATCTCGCCGGCAAGGGTGGTCACGTGCTCCTCCAAGACACGGCGAACCTGGGCCTCTACTCGGAGAAGACGTTTCCGGGAGCCCATTTCGGCAGTGGCAGCCTCGGCGGCCTGGAGGGTGAAACGAACCTGTATTTCATCGACAATTTTTCGTACACGGCAGGCCGCCATCAGCTCAAGATTGGTGGACAAGTGTCACGACCCACGTTCTTCATGGACATCGACGCGTCTCAGCACGGGCGATGGAACTTCGCCGCGGACAAGGCGTTCGATATCAACGACCCGACGACCTATCCCTACATGTATACCTTGACCCTCGGCACGGCTACGGACACCGAAGCCCACTGGAACGCCGCCGCATACGGCCAGGACACCTGGAAGGTCCGTGAAGATCTGACGCTCAATCTCGGCGTCCGCTGGGACGCCGACACCAGCGTCACGATCGGCAATCAGTTCGTCGACGGTTACAATCAGAGGTTTGTTGCCACCTATGGCGGCGCTCCGCCCATTCAGAAGATAAACCCTGCTCTGCACGACATCTCGCCGCGCCTTGGCCTCGTCTGGCTCCCCACACCCGACCGCCGCACCACGGTTCGACTCAGCGGGGGCACCTTCTACGATCAGAATCACTCCAACTACAGCGATACCCTCCTCAACCAGACGCTGCTCAATCAGGGACGATACGTCTTCAACGCGAACGACCCGAGCCTCAACCCCTTCTACAATCCTGCGGACCCGAACGGAAGCAAGTCGATCCTCCGGGCATTCCTCGCCTCGAACTTCCCGAATCCCCCGAATCTGGCGGCGGTCGGCAAGCTCCCGCAGGTCGCGAATGTACTGGATCCGAATTTCAGGTCGCCATACACGCTGCAGATCACCGGAGGGGTCACACACCAGTTCACGTCGAACCTTTACGTCCAGGCCGATTACGTGGCCTCGCGCGGGAAGAACCAGATAATCATAAGACAAACCAATCTTCAACTGGTGAACGGGGTCTATCTCACGAACGACCCGCGTTACAGCCAATTCACCCTGTATCAGAACATCGGGTGGACTCGATACGACGCCCTGCAGACGCGGGTGCAGTACACCGGAAGCACGCTGCACCTGGGCGTCTCCTACACCCTGGCAAAGACGACATCGGATCTGAACGCCAGCGCGAGCGCGATGAGCGGCCTGGCGACGAATCCGTTCGACCTGTCCATCGACGTCGGGCCAGCCAACAATGACCGCCGGCACAACCTCACGTTCGACGGATCGTACACATTCCCTCTCGGCATCCAGCTGTCAGGACTCTTCCACTACGGCAGCCCCCTGCCCTGGAGCGTGACGAGCGTGACGGTCGTCTACGCGCGGCCGGAACCACGCAACAACCGCCGAGACGACGACTACAAATCGGCGGACGTTCGCCTGAGCAAGGTGTTCAAGCTCGGACCGCACCTGAGCGCGACGGGCTTTTGGGAGGCATTCAACCTGTTCAACACCGACAACTTCTATAACTATCAGGCTTCTTTGCAGTCGTCGAGCTTCGGACAGCCCCAAAGCGAATTTCCGAAGCGGGCCCAGCAGGTCGGTTTCAAACTTGAATTCTGACAAGGCTGTTCGTCGCGTTGAGCGTCGCCACCTCGATATGATCTGGCCGCCTGCGCGGCCCGCTGTCGGGTTTGGGTCCCGCCCGGCGGCCAGGACGTCGGTGGGAGACAAGGTGCGATCCAAGGACTGCTGGCATCGAGCGTTGATTAAACTGCCGCGCTGAACCCTGTGGACTAGCCGGGATTCATTCTCAGGAGTGATTATGTACCGCTTGACATCGACCATCTGCGTGCTCGCCCTCCTGGCTGGCACCGGACACGCGCAGAACCCGCCCGCACCGAAAACGAACGCGAAGGCGTCCAAGACGGCCGCGCAGAGGCCCCTGGTCGAATTCGAGATGATGACCTGGGTTGAGGTCAAGAAAGCGATCCACGAGCAAGGCAAGACGACCGCGCTCATCTACAACGGCGGCACCGAGCAGCGCGGTCCGCACAACGTCAACGGCGGCCACAACCTGATGGGACGTGAAACCGTGCGTGCGATCGCGCTCAAGCTGGGCAACGCAATCGCAGCGCCGGTGCTGCCGTACTCCCCGAACAACGCGAGCGCGGATCTGCCAGGCACGATCGGCCTGACCGCTCCGCTCTTCGCGGAGATCAACGAACAGGTTGCCGACCAACTGATCAAGACCGGCTTCAAGAACATCGTGCTCATGGGCGACCACGGTTCGGGCCAGAAAGAGCTGAAGGAAGTCGCGGAGAAGCTCGATCAGAAGTATTCGTCGCAGGGCGTCCGCGTCGTCTACTGCGACGAGGTCTATCAGAAGGCCCAGGACGACTTCGACAGGTGGTGCGCCGATCATGGCTATTTGTCGGGCGGGCACGCCAACATTTCGGACACATCGGAGATGCTCTATCTCGGCGGTGACAAGGGCTGGGTGCGGAAGGAGCTGCTTTCGACCGCGGTCGGCGATCCGGTTCCTGCGCCTGGCGAACGCGTCGAGCGCAAGATAAACAACGGGATCACTGGCGACGCGCGGCGGGCGTCGGCGGCGCTCGGCGAGCGGTACTTCGACATGAAAGTCGACTACGCTGTCAGGCAGATCCGTCGACTACTGGAGGGAAACAAAGCGACGACCGTGCACCCGTAACGAGACATCCGTTTGGCGGGTCCGCGATGCCCTGCGCGGCCGTTCCAGAATGTCACATGTGCACTTGATCACGACATGTGACATGACCACTGCGCGAACGAGCGCGAGATGCCTCCGCGATCGGGACGAGGACCTGCGCCGCCAGACGACGTCTCGCAGCGCGAGCCAGGGGGAGGTGTTGTTCCAGTGCTCGTCCGCCGGCAACCACCACGTTGTCGCCGGCTTCCCACCGATATCCCGCCGCTGTGAGGCCGAGGCCAACCCCGGTGCCGGGGATCCGATTGATGGTGTGCAGGGTCACGACTCCGAATCGTGGTCGGTCATACAACGAGGCGCCAGCGCCTCGCGCACCTTGTCGGCCAGCACCGCAGGCGCGAACGGCTTGTGGACGAGGAGCACGTCCGCCTCCAGCACGCCGTGCGGCGACAGGGAGTCGTCGGTGTAGCCAGACATGAACAGCACCCGGGCATCCGGGCGCAGCGCTTGGACGCGCCGGGCCACCTCCGGGCCGGCCATCCCCGGCATGATCACGTCGGTCAGCACGAGGTGGATAGGCGCGGGGTAGCCGTTGACGATCGCAATCGCCTGGTCGCCGCTGGCGGCCTCCAGCACCGTATATCCGAGACGCTCGAGCAGCAGCCGGACGAGCCCGCGCACCTGCCCTTCGTCTTCGACCAGGAGGATGGTCTCGGAGCCCGGGCGCACGAGCGCGGCCGCCACCACCGGCGGTTCCTCCACGCTGTCCTGGACCGCCGGCAGGTAGATCTTGAACGTGGTGCCCGCGCCCACCTTGCTGGTGAACGTCACGTGGCCACCACTCTGCCGCACAATCCCATACACACTGGACAGGCCGAGCCCCGTGCCCTTACCCCTCGGCTTGGTGGTGAAGAACGGTTCGAAGGCGTGCGCCTGCACGTCGAGTGGCATGCCGCTGCCGCTGTCGCTCACGACGATGGCGGCGTACCTCCCGGGCGGCAGGTTGCCGTGCGCGGGCCTGTCGGCAGCACCGAACTCGACGGCAGCCGTCTTGATGGTGAGCTTGCCGCCGTCCGGCATCGCGTCGCGGGCGTTGACCGCCAGGTTCAAGACCACCTGTTCGAGTTGTCCCTGGTCTGCGCGCACCCGGCCGACGCCCGCCGCCAGCACCGTGACCAACTCGATATCCTCGCCGATCAACCGGCGCAGCATCGACTCCATGTCGGCGATGGCTTGATTCAGATCGATCACGACGGGCGCCATGACCTGTTTCCGGCCGAAGGCCAGCAGCCGGCTCGTCAGCTCGGTCGCCCGGTCGGCCGCCTTGCGCAGCCCGTCCATGTACTCGCGGCAGGGGCTCGACTCCGGGAGTTCGTCGATCGTCATGTCGGCGTACCCCCGGATGACCTGCAGGAGGTTGTTGAAGTCGTGCGCGATGCCCCCGGCGAGGCGGCCGACAGCCTCCATCTTCTGCGCCTGGCGCAGCTCGGTTTCGAGGCGCCGCCGATCGGTGATGTCGCGCACCATCGCCACGAGCATCGTCCGCCCTTCGAGTTCGACGGCGCTGAGGCCGACCTCGACGTCGAACGGAGGGGCGGCCGGCCGCTGGCAGGTCCATTCGAAGGACTGTGACTGGCCGGACAGCGCCGTCCCGATCCGGTCGTCGAACAACTCACCCGGCCGGGCTTCGTCGGAAGGCATCGGCGGAAACAGGTCGCTGGCGGATCGGTCGATGAGCTGGCCGCGCGCCGATCCGAACAGCGCCTCGGCCCGGATGTTGCCGTCGACCACGCGAGAATCGTCGAGCAGCAGGATGGCGTCGTTGGCCTTCTCGAACACGACGCGAAAACGCCGGTAGGCGCTCGCTGACGCCTCCTCGGCCGCGATTCGCATCGCCTCGTGGTCCATCGACTCGAGGCCGAACGAGATGCTGGCGCCGAGTTCCTCGAGCAGCCTGGCCTCGCTCGGGTCGAAGAATCCCGGCTCGGCCGCCAGCATGCTCAACACGGCGCGCACCCGGCCCTTGACCCTGAGCGGCACGGCGGCGACGGCCCGGAAGCCGAACTCGATCGCCCGGTCGCGCCAGTCGCCGGCCGTCAGGACGAGCCGCAGGTCGTTCCACACGACGAGCCGGCCTTCGCGGGCCGCCCTGCTGGTCGGTCCGCGAAGATCGCGATCCTGGTCGAGCCGGACGACGCCGTCCGGGAGAAACCCGATCCCGGGACCCTGCGCCGCCGCGATCCGAATCTCGTCGCCGGTGGCATCGGGGACGCCGACCCACGCCAGCCGGAACGATCCGACGTCTGCGGCGACGCGGCACACCTCCGCGAACAGCCTCGCCTCGTCGTGGATCCTGACGATCGCCTGGCTCGTCTGGCTCAGGACCGCGTACAGCCGGTTCAGGCGCAGCACGTGTTGCTCGGCCCGCTTGCGCTCCGACACGTCCCGGACGACGGCGAGCAGGACTGGCTGGCCGTCAACTGTTTTGGCGCGCATGCTGACCTCGACGGCGAACGTGGTCCCGTCCCGGCGCCGGTGCACCGACTCGACCTGCGCGCCCGTGCGGATGGCACGGTTCACGCGGGCGGGCAGGCCCTCCCGCACCTCGTCCGCCACGATCTCGGACAAGGTCAGCGCCGATAGTTCCCATGGCTCGTAGCCGTAGGCCGCGGCGGCAGCGGCGTTCCCGTCGAGGATGCGGAGATCCTCCCCGCGGCAGAAGAGCATGATGTCGCTGGCGTGCTCCGACAACAGGCGGAAGCGTTCGAGGCTCGCCTGCGCTCGCCTGCGCTCGGCCACCACCGCCGCCGGCAGGAGGGCCGACAGGACCGCGACGCTGACGAACACCTGGACACCCAGGATTCCGCCGGCGGCCGCATCGGGCGCGGTGGCGAACAGGCCGATGCCGCGAACCGTGTGCCACACCGCGACGCCGGAGACCACCATCGAGGCCGCGGTGGCGAAGAACGGGCCGGTCCGAAGCGCCGCCCACATCAGCCATGGGAAGACCAGGTACGGCAACGACCCGTGCGACGGGTCCACCCGAGATGCACCCGGAAACACCAGCAGCGCCACCACCGCGAGCGTCGTCAGCAACCCGCCGACTTCGACCGCGGCCCACCGCCCCCCGTCTCTCAGACGGGCCACGCCGTCTCGCCACGCCAAGAGAAGCGGCGCCACCAGGAGCATCCCGACGCCATTCGACATCCACCAGGTGAACCAGGTGCGCCAGAACGGGACGCCCCGCCAGGCCACGGTCACCGCGGCGCCCAGCAGCGCCGTGACGGCGTTGCTGGCGATCGCCGCGACGCCGACCAGCGCCACGACCTCCTCGAGCCGCTCGAGCGTGATTGGAGCCCCAACGGTGCGGACGAGCAGCGAGGCCGCCAGAGCACCCTCGACGACGTCGATGGTCGAGTACCCGATCGCGACAAGCCACGGCAGGCCGCTGACCAAAGCCTGGACGGTGTTGACGATCCAGACGGCCGGCAGCCAGACACGCCACCGCCGGCGATCCGACTGGACGAGCAGGGCCAGCACGACACCGCTGGCGGGCCAGACCGCGGTCACGCTGTCGGGTCCGGCTTGGGAGAGCCCGGCCAGCCAGGCCGCCAGGGAGTAAGCAGCGGCAAAGGCGGCGAGCCGCACGACCGTCGCTCCCGGTGATCCGCCGCGCAAGGGCGGCGGCGCGGGGTCGCGAAGCGCGGTAGTGGACGGGTCGCTGATCGACATGGGCTGGCGCGTCGGTGGGATGATATCACCCGTCCCGCCGGGCGTGGATTGGTTCCCCTCCGCATGAGCCGGCCAAGCTGGAACCAGAGAGGCTCGGCCGGCTTGCCACATGGACTCGGCGGGGATCACCGGCCCGGATGGTACTGCCGCTCGATGTGCCCCTCGAGTTGCGTGCGGTAGAAGTACACCTCCCTCAGGTCACCTGTGCTGTATCGCGCGGCCTGATCGTTGAAATGACGGGACGCGGGATCGCCACTCTGCCCGCCAGCCGTGACCGCCCTGGCCCGGACGCGATCGCCGAATTCCACGACGGCGACGAAGCTGTTCCCGCTGGTCCCGTACATCTTCTTCGTCCCCGTGTAGGTGCGCGCCCCGAAGGACGCCAGCGAGCCCCACCGCGCCGAGGTAAAGCCGACGGGAATGCTCGGCGCCGCGTCGTTGAACCTCTGCACGATGCTCCCGTTGAGACGCTGATATCGGTTGATGTCTCCCCACGGCGTCTTCCAGCTGCCGAAGTCGGTCGCCAGCCTGTCCGATGCGGCTAACAGCGCCTGGAGCAGTTGCTCCGGCGCGGTCTTGTTCACGATGTAGTCGTCCGCGGCCATGCCGGCCTTTCGCGCTTCGCTGCTGACCCGCCGCCCGATTTCCTCTCCCCAGTAGACGGCCAGGGAGGTAGGAACGGACGTGGCCGCCCACCTGAAATCCCAGCCGCGCAGGAGCGCGATCTGATCGGAGACCTTCGCCTTCAGCGCGTCGCCCGCCGGCATGCGGTCCCAGGCCTTGAGCAGGGCGGGGATCTGATCCTGGAACGCCGGCAGGTAGCTGTCGTACGCCGCCGCCACCAGCGAGTCGAGCGTGAACCCCTTCTTGTTCTC
>JADGOB010000164.1 GCA_017883185.1 Acidobacteriota bacterium | reverse complement strand
CGGCGACCCGCTCGGCCGCGTGGACGCGGTCCGGCAGCAGCTGCGCGCGATCGATGTCACGCTGCCGCTCTCCGACGTCACGACGCTCGACGATCAGATCGCCGAGTCGCTCTCGTCCGAGCGGATCCTGGCGACGCTCGGGTCGTCGTTCGGCGTGCTGGCGCTCCTGCTCGCGGCGGTCGGCGTGTACGGCGTCCTCGCATTCGCCGTCGCGCGCGGACCCGCGAGATTGGCCTCCGGATGGCGCTCGGTGCGGAACCGGGCGACGTGTCATGGCTGATCGTGCGGCAGTTGGCGGTGATCGTTCTCGCCGGCCTGCTTGGAGGCGCGGCCGGCGCGTGGGCGCTCCAGGGTGTGCTGCGGACGATGGTCTTCGGCGTGCGCCCGGCCGACCCTGCCGTGTTTGCCGCCGCCGTGGTGATCGTCGGAGCGACCTCGGCGATCGCGGCGTTGCTGCCGGCGCGCCGCGCCGCTCGCCTCGACCCGGTGGCGGCGCTTCGTCAGTAGCGGGTCGCGCGTACGAACGGCGAGGCGGACGGGCCGAATAGGTGTCCAGTCAGCTCCGCTGGCGCCGCTCTTCCCAATAGCGCCTCATCCGCTCGGAGGTGGCCTTCCTCTGCGCCGCTGTCATCTTCTTCCGAGCTGGCGCCGGCTTGATCTTGGGCGACAGCGTCGCCGCGGCGATCGGCTGGCGGGATTTCGTCTTCCCGCCGCGCGGCGCCGCGCTCCGGGGCGGCGTGGCGGCCGGATCAGGCGGTGTCGGCGTCGCCGCGGCCGCCGGTGCTGCCGGCCGCTTCGGTCGCCGCTGCGCCACGACAGCGGGTTCCACGCGACTCGCGCCGACTGGCGTCGCGACGCCGGCGCGCTTCCTGACTGCGGCGGTTCGCGATGAAACCGGTGGCGCGAGTTCGACGCCGAACACATCGGCCAGGTCCGTCTCTGCCAGCACCTTGCCCGCTGCCGGGCCCTTCCTGGAGAGCGGCACGTCGGCTCCGACGCGGGCGATCATATCCTGCTCGTTCACCTGGCGGAGGCGGAACAGCAGGTCCGGGCCGTGGTCGAGACGCGCGCCGATGCCGTAGAGCACCGCCGCGACGTGTTTGCACATCGAGGCCCGATCGGGGCAACTGCACGTGAACTGGATCTCGGCTGGCGTTGGAAACAGCCCCGTGCCCTGCCGGCAGAGGTGCTCCATGACTCCCGTCGAGAACCGTCCCTGCAGCAGTTCCACGAGCGAGTCGATCCCTCCGGCGCACTGCCCGCAGATTGTGCGCCACCGGGGCGCTGGGACCGGCGTAACCTTCACCGCGACCTTGTAGACTCTCGACCCGCTGACGAGCGCGTCCACCTGGCCCGCGCCGATCTGCAGGTCGATCACCGACCCGTTGCGCACGTAGGTGCGGCCGCGGGGGATGCGGTTCGCGTAGTCCGAGTAGCCCTCCAGGTTGTCGCACCACGCGCCACCCCAGAACGTCGTCGCGATCTTGCGGCCGGTGATCTCGACGGGCGACACGGCCTTGCCCGACTTGCGAAGGCTCTGGAGCTTTTGCTTCGCCTGGGCCTTGCGCGCGGCCACCGGGACGTACGGCGCAAACCCGCCCCAGCCGCCATAGTCGTCGAACCTGTTGTACCGGCTTCGAGTGCGTCGGCGCGGCATCATCCCTCCCTGAGCGCGGCATTCACGTCGAGCGCGACCAACCGCAGCAGTTCCTCGTCCTTCATCTCGGTGAGCAGAAGGTCCGCGCCCCCTTCGAGCAAATCTTTCGCGAGGCCTCGCTTGGAGGCAATCAGCTCGTCGATCCGTTCTTCCACGGTGCCCCGGCACACGAACTTGTGCACCAGCACATTGCGCGTCTGGCCGATCCGGAAGGCGCGATCGGTCGCCTGGTCCTCGACCGCCGGGTTCCACCAGCGGTCGAAGTGTACCACGTGGGATGCGGCGGTCAGGTTCAACCCGCTGCCGCCCGCCTTGAGCGACAGCACGAAGAACGGCACGCGCTCGTCGTCCTGGAATTGCCGCACCAGGTCGCGCCGGGCCTTGACCGGCGTTCCGCCGTGCAGGACGAGCCCGGGCCGGCCGAAGACGGTCCCGAGGTGCGCGGCAATCGGATCGGTGATCGCGCGGAACTGCGTGAACACCAGCACCTTCTCCTGCCTCGCCGCGATGACCTCCGCCACCTCGGACAATCGCGCCCACTTGCCGCTGTCCGCCGGGCGCCACGCGCCGTCGCCGAGCCACTGCGACGGGTGATTGCAGATCTGCTTCAGGCGCATCAGCGACGCGAGCACCAGGCCCCGCCGCTCGATGCCGTCAGCGACGGCCAGCCGGTCCCGCAGATCGTGCACCGCCTGCTCGTAGAGCGCCGCCTGGGTCCGGCTGAGCAGGCAGTAGGCGTTGACCTCCGTCTTGTCGGGCAGGTCGGCAATCACCGCGCGGTCGGTCTTCATCCGCCTCAGGATGTACGGTCGCACCAGTTCGCGCAGCGGGCCGTACGCGTTGTGCGGACGTTCCGAGAGGCGTGTGGTCAGCGCCGTGAACTGCTTCGCGGACCCGAGCAGGCCCGGGTTGATGAAGTCGAAGATCGACCACAGATCGCCCAGGCGGTTCTCGATGGGCGTGCCCGTCATGGCGATGCGCGCCCGCGCCCGCAGCGCCTTCACCGCGCGCGTCTGCTTGGCCTCCGGGTTCTTGATGGCCTGGGCCTCGTCCGCGACGACGAGGTTCCAGCCGCGGCGGGAGATCCAGGGCAGCGTCCGCACCGACCCGTACGTCGTGATGACGAGATCCGTCTCGTTCACCCGCGCCTCGTCGATCGTCTTCAGGGCGTCGGCCGGCATCGCGGAGGGGTGGGCGACGATGGCCGAGAGCCCGGGCGCGAAGCGAGCGATCTCCGATGCCCAGTTCGCGATCAGCGAGGCGGGGGCGATGAGCAGGCTCGGCTGTCGTGCGGCGCCCGCGCGTGCTTGCCGCTCGCGCTCGAGCACGAGCAGCAGGGCAAGGACTTGGATCGTTTTCCCCAGCCCCATGTCGTCGGCGAGGCAGGCGCCCAGGCCGAGTGACGACAGGAAGTGGAGCCAGCGCACGCCCACCTGCTGGTACGGGCGCAGCGTGCCGTGGAGCGCGGCGCCAGGGTCCACGCGCGCCAGCGTCTCCGGTCCACGCAGGGCCTGCAGCACGCCGGCCAGCCAGGGCCCGGCGACCGCCCCCGACCATTCGCGGTCGTCGTCTGCCGTCTTCCCGGCCGCCCGGGTGTCGGCGCCTGAGAGCAGGCGCATCGCTTCGGCGAAGGTCAGGCCGTTGTCGGCGGCAGCGCGATCGACGCGGCGGAACTCGTCGATCAGGCCGCGCAGCCGATCGCGATCGACTTCCACCCAGCGCCCGCGCAGCAGCGCGAGGCCGTCCACCCCCTCGAGGAGCGCGCGGATCTCGGCTGGCGTCAGCGTCTCGCCGTCCAGCGTCACGTCCATCCGGAAGTCGAGCAGCGTGTCGAGGCCGAGGCCGCCCGGCGGCTTCGTGCCGACCGTGGCCGTCACCGTGGGACGCGGTGGTCGCCCCGCCTTCCAGTTGGCCGGCACCCGGACGACGACCCCCGCCTGCTCCAGCAGGTGGACGTCGCGGAGAAAGACGACGGCCTCGCGCGGCGTCCAGCGAAGGGGATGGAAGATCTCCCCCTCGTCCACCATCGTCTTCAGCCAGGCGCAGCGCTCGGCGGCGCGCTGCACGGGGAGCAGCAGCGAGAGCAGCCGGGTGTTGTTGGCGGCGCCGGCGTACTCGCGCAGGGCCTGGCCGAGCGGGACGTGCTGCGGCGTGGCGTGGGCGGAGAGTCCGTGCGTGTAGGTGGCGAGGAACGCGAACGGCGCATCCGGGTCCTTGCGGTTCTCGGCGAGGTGGAAGTGGACGCGCCCGACCGTGTTCCACGCCGGGTTGAAGCCCCGCAGTGTGTCCTGCACCGAGGCCTTCGACGCCGCAAGCCGGGCGGCGAAGGACGTGTCGAGTGCCGTCCACAGGCCGCGCAGCACGTCGGGCGTCAGGTACTCCCCGCCCGTCATCGGCGGCGCGGCGGTGACGACCTGGTCGAGGTCCGCGTCGGGCGGCGGCGGGACTCCGGTCGCGGCTTCCCCGGAGCCGGGCGCCGCGGTCACGTCCGGCCGCGCGCACACCGCCGTGACAAACCTCGCGGCGAAATCGCGCCAGTAACCGAACGCCGGCGGGAGCGGCGTGGAGACCTCGCCCGCGCCAAGCTGCAAGAGCCCGTCGCCCTGGCCGCTGTCGAACGCGCCGGCGAGGCGCGCGGCCACGCTGGCGTCGAGCGCCGAAGGACCGGCGGCCTCCGCGAGCAGCAGGTGCCCGCGGGGCGTCAGGACAGGTTCGAGGTTGACCAGTGCCGAGACAGTTCCAAGGCTCATGTCGATGTCGTCGATGGTACACCGAGACCGCCCGTGTCCCTCCTCCCACCTGTCGGCAATCCGATGGCCGTTGTCGTCGAGCGGCAGCGAAAGATCGGGACTGGCCTTCCCGCGAACCCTCGCCTTGACGCCTCGTCCCTCGCCGTTCGCGGTGACCCGCAGCGTGGCCGTTCTGCCATGGGAGGTGTCGAGTCGATGTTCGGGTTCATGAGGGGGAGCCGGACGCGGCCCTGGCCAGGCAGAGCCGTCAGCCTCCCGACACGACTCACGCGACTTCGGTTATCGGATTGCTGACGTGGGGGATCTGGCGGATTGACCAGGGGCCGCCTACGGCGGTGCCCCTGGCGTCTGGCGCACGGGTCGGCCCTACTTGTGCGGCCGGGAGCCGCCGAGGACCCGGTGCTCGTGGTCCACAGGGGTGTTCAGCAAGAGGTACCCGTCTGCGTCGGGGATCCAGACCTCGGACAGGAGGAACTTGTCCCCGATCTTGTCGAAGATCAACTCGGGATCGGTGTCAGCGTCGTGCCTTCCAAGCCGAGTGATCACCTGCATCACGACCGAGGACCCCTTTCCGTTCTGCGGCCGCAGCAAGACCCTGCTGTGGTCCGCCTCGAAGTCGTACGCGCCGGCCGGCATCTCTTTCCCTCCCGCGACGAACGCAAAGTCGATTTTCACACGCGTGACGCTCTGGGCGTATGTCATTGTGCCGAACCCGGCGACGCCGATGACGAGCGCGGCGACGACAAAGCCGATGTGTGACAACCGACGAACTGCGCGAGTTCTCGATTCTGTCCGCATACAAACGCTCCTTCGGGAGACTCTTCCTGTAATTGTGGGTAACGTCCTTGATGAGTCGCATACGCAAGATGAGGGCCACCTCAGCTGAGCAGAAGAACCCGAGCGTTTCTCACCGCCTGGTCCGCGACACGTCACTCGCGGAGTATGGAATCGATACGCGGATGACCTGACAATGTAGCGGAGATCCTGGCGGATGAGTGTCACGGGTGCTCCCTCCGCGGCGTCTGTCGCGGGCAGGCCGATGGCCTCTCAAGGGAAACGCGCGGGACACGACGCAGGTTCGCCGGACCGGCACGACGCCCCGTCACCCGGGCAACACGCCACCTGGCAGGGCGAAGCGGACCACGGCGCCCACCACGGCAGCGGACAGGACGAGAGTCGCACGCAAGGACATTGACCGCCTCCAGACAGCACACAACACGCTACCTGGAATAACACGCCCGGCCCCGGGCCTATCCCGGCCAGCCCCCCATCCTCCTGATCCACCCCACACCCCTGCGTGCCCTACAGCGTTCGGGAGAGACGCGATGCGGCGGCCTCGTCCACAATCCAGGTCAGCGTGCCCTGCCGGGGCTGAATGCCCTGGATCGGGAACCGTTCGGGATCGGCGGGGGCCTCGAGCACGGCCCGGAGCGTCTCCGCCTTTTCGACGCCGCTCACCAGCACGTAGACTTCCCGCGCGTTGTTCAGCACGGGGTAGGTCAGCGTGATTCGCGAGCTCTGCAGGGCGGTCACCCAGACTGCCGCGGCCAGGTGCTCGCGTTCATCGAGCACCCTCGTGTGCGGGAACAGCGAGGCGGTGTGGCCATCGCTGCCCATGCCCAGGAGCACGACGTCGAAGCGGGGCCACTCGCCAGGCGCGAGCGCGAAGGCGCGGGCCAGTTCGAGCGCGTACGCCGCCGCCGCCTCTGTGGCGTCGGGCTGCTCGGTGCGCACGCGGTGCACCTGCGTGGCGGGAATCGCGACGCGGGACGCCAGCGCGTCCTGCACCATCCGGTAGTTGCTGTCGGGATGGTCGGGTGGCACGTGCCGCTCGTCGCCGAAGAACAACTCCACGCGGTCCCACGGCGTCGCGTCAACAGCAAAGGAAGGCGGCTCTGCCAGCGCCTCGTAGAGGCCACGCGGCGTGCGGCCTCCCGAGAGCGCCAGTGTGCAGCGGCACCGCGCCCGCACCGCCGCGACGACGGATGCCCGCACCCGCCGGGCGCCTTCGCGCGCGAGCGCCTCCTTGTCGGGGACGATCGTCAGTTCATGCGCCATACGGCGGCCCTCACGGTTTCCTCCACTCGCGGCCGTCGCGGGCCAGCAGGGCATCCGCCTCGGGCGGCCCCCAGGAAAAGGCCTGGTATGGAGCGACGCCGTCGCTGGTCGCGCTCCACGCGTCGAGAATCGGCGTCACGATCTGCCAGCCGGTCTCGACCGAGTCGGCGCGATGGAAGAGCGTCATGTCGCCCGTCATGCAGTCATAGAGCAGCGTCTCGTAGCCGCTTGACGGAGCCGAACCGAAGTAGTCCTCGTACTTGAAGTCCATGCGGACGGTGCCGACCGTCAGGTTGGGGCCCGGCACCTTGGCCTCGAACCGCAGCGAGATGCCCTCGTCCGGCTGGATGCGAACGATGAGGAAATTCGGCTGGACTTGTTCGGCGCACACGTCGCGGAAGAGCAGCAGGGGCGGCTGCTTGAAACGGATGGCCACCTCGGAGACGCGGCGTGCGAGGCGCTTGCCCGTCCGGAGATAGAACGGCACATCGGCCCACCGCCAGTTGTCGATGAGCAGCTTCAGCGCGACGGACGTTTCGGTCGTCGAGGTCGGCGACACCGTCGGCTCCTCGCGATATCCCGGCACCCGCGTCCCGTCCGCCATGCCGGCGGTGTACTGCCCGCGCACGGTGTCGTGGGCGATGGTGTCAGGCGTGAACGGCCGGATCGCGTGCAGCAGCTTGACGCGCTCGTCGCGTACGCGATCGGCCTCGAACGAGTTGGGCGGCTCCATGGCCGTGAGCGCGAGCAACTGGAACAGGTGGTTCTGCACCATGTCGCGCAGCGCGCCGGCGGTGTCGTAGTACCCGCCGCGGCCCTCCACCCCGACCGTCTCGGCCACGGTGATCTCCACGTGATCGATGTAGCGGCGATTCCAGACCGGTTCGAAGATCCCGTTGGCGAACCGCAACACCATCAGGTTCTGGACGGTCTCCTTCCCCAGGTAGTGGTCGATTCGGTAGACCTGCCCCTCGCGAAACACCGATGCAATCTGGCGATTGAGCTGCCGCGCCGACGCGAGATCGCGCCCGAACGGCTTCTCGACAATCACGCGGCGCCAGCGTCCCTCCTCCTCGCGCGCCAGCTGCGCCTGCCTCAGGCCGCCAACGATATCGTCGAACAAGTCAGGAGGAACCGCCAGGTAGAAGAGCGCGTTGCCGCGCGTCCCTCCGCGACCGAGTTCCTCGAGCGCGGTGCGCACCCGCGCGTAGAGGCCGGGGTCCTGGAGCTCGCCCCGGACGTAACGGATCCGCGCCTCGAACCACTCGCGCTCGGCGGGTTCAAGCGGGGGGTGGGCGAACCCGGCCACGCTGTCGAGCAGCGTGTCGCGAAAGGCCTCAGGGGTGGCGTCGGTCCGCGCGACCGCGACGATGACGAACGTGTCTGGCAGGAGGCCGCTGCGCCGCAGGTTGAGCAGCGCGGGCATCAGCTTGCGCTTGGTGAGATCGCCGGAGGCGCCGAAGATCACCATCGCGCAAACGTCGGCCTGGCGAGCGGAAGGCGCACCGGCGACGGGTTCTTGCAGGACGTGAGACATGGGGTGGGGCTCCTGGCTCGGGGAAGCCGGATGGTGATGGAAAAGGCCGGCACCTCTGATGAATCTTACATCGGTCCGGGTGAGACCGCCGAAACCACTCCGGGAGTGATTTCGTGCCCGGACCCGGTGCTCGTCCCGGTATCTCATGGCTTTCGAAGGCCAGCATGAGGAGACACGCCGGGCAGCACTCAGTCAGCTCAGACTGAAGCCGAGCAGCGACGCGGCCGCGGTGATCTGGACGAGGTAGAACACGCTGAACGGATTCGAGGCACCGCCGGTCACGTAGAGCAGCACGGTCAGTTCAACCGCCAGTCGCAAGCCGGACTGTCGCGTCCGCCGTCGCGACCGTCAGCGGCAATCCACCAGCACGCGGCCGAGCGCCGTTCGGTTCATCAGTGTGCCGCACGCCGGGATGACGTCCTCGAGGGCGACCGTGCGGCTGCCGATGCGGTCGAGCGCGGGCGGCTTGAGGTCTGCGCCCAG
>JADGOB010000163.1 GCA_017883185.1 Acidobacteriota bacterium | reverse complement strand
GTTGTTGGCGACGATCACCACGTGGCCACGCCGGGTCAGCAAGGCACGGGCGAGGCGCTGGTTGACGGGAGAGTCCTCCGCGACGAGGATGCGGAGCGCTGCCGGGTTTACCGCCAGATCTGCAGCCAGTTGGACCACCCGGTCCGGGACAGCCTGGGGTTCCCGATGTGCCTGCGGCTTGGAGCGGTCCTGGCGCTGTACCACCTCGAAGGGCAGGACGACATGGAAGGTGCTGCCCCGGCCGGGTGTCGAGTCAACCCAGACCCGGCCTCGCATCGCTTCCGCGAGCCGCGCGCAGATGGTCAGCCCCAGCCCGGTTCCGCCGTAGCGGCGCGAGATCGATCCGTCTGCCTGGGTGAACGAATCGAAAACCGTCGCACGCTTGTCGTCCGGGATCCCGATCCCCGAGTCGGCGACGCTGAACTGCAACTCCACCGCGCCGGCCGCGTCGCGCGATCGCGACACGGTGACGGTGATCGATCCGCGTTCGGTGAACTTGATGGCGTTGCCGACCAGGTTGACCAGAATCTGGCGCAGTCGCTGCGGATCGCCGGCCACGACGGCAGGCACGCCGGGGTCCACCTGCTGCGCGAACGTCAGGCCCTTCTGCCTGGCCTGGAGTGCGAGCAGGCTCAACCCCTCGTCGACCACCTCCCGGACTTCGAACTCCGTGCGGTTGATGCTGAGCTTGCCCGCTTCAATCGCTGAGAAGTCGAGGATCTCGTTGATGATCGTCACGAGCGAGGCGGCTGACCGTTTCGCAAGCCGGATGTACTCCAGCTGTTCCGGCGTCAGGTCCGTGTCGAGCAGCAGTTCGGTCATCCCGATGACGCCGTTCATCGGCGTCCGGATCTCGTGGCTCATGTTCGCCAGGAAATGGTCCTTCGCGCGGTTGGCCGCCACCGCCATGTCACGCGCAGCCTCGACGTGCCGCGTCTGCCGCCGCACCTGCCGCTGGAGCAGCATCACCCACGCCAGGGACACGAACAGGACCGAGCCCGTCGCGCCCAGCACCCAGGCCGCGTGGCGCAGCGTCCACCACGACGACCGCTGGATCACGACCATGTCCGCCGCCGACCGCAGCCGGATCTTGAACCCGGTCGGCCGGCCGTCGTCGTCGAGGCTCTCGACACACACGCCGACCACTCGCACACGGCTCATCTCCTCGACCTCGATCGGCGGATCGAGGTGCTCCAGGTGGCCGTAGTAGACGATGCCGTCGGCTGTGAGCGTGTACACGTGCTCGTCGGAGTAGCGCGCAATCGAGGTGAGCGTCCCTTCGAGCGTGACCAGCTCGTCGCCGAAGCCGCCCTTCATGATCGCGGCGGCGTTCGTCTTCCTCGGATCCGGGACGCGCTCGCGACCGATGACTCGCGCCACGGCGTGCTCGAGTTGGAGTTCCTGGTCGGAGCCGAGAAAGCCCACGACGTCCACGAGGTCACCGGGGCGCAGGCGGATCCTCTCGACACCCATGACGTAGAGCGGGCCGGTGGCATCGTGTATGAAGTAGTTGCGTCCTGGTCGCGCGAGCGTGACGACGCCAACGACGCGCACCCGCCGCCCAAAAGAAGTCTGCGCCGAATAGCGGGCGAGGGTGTCGATCGGGCGGACCGGCAGCGAAAACGGATCGACCGCCCCAGCCTCTTCCACGCCGAGGCTGCCCAAGCCCGGCGCCAGCAGCCGGAACCCTGCGACCTGGTGCCGTTGGTTGACGATCAGTTCGCAGACGCCACGGACGATGAGGCGCCCGTCGATCAACCGGCCGATCTCGGCCGCCGAGGCGCCGGAGACGAGGACGCGGATCACGCCGAAATCGGTGGCCACCCGCAGCTCCGCGCCGCCCTCGACGTTGGTCGCCGTGCGGCCGACGCCGCGCACCCTGACCCACTGATGCTGCTCGCTGCCGGACAGCACGTCCTGGTAGCTGAGCGGGATGGCTTCCGGGAGGGCGCCGATGCCCACCGTCCGAATCCTGGACGCGCGAACTGTCGGCCCGAACGTTCCCAGGCTGACAGCCCCGTCCACGCGGATCCGAGAGCCCGGAGCCATCGGGTCGCGGCCATCCCACCCTTCCACGGCGATGCTGCCGGTGCCGTCGTGCAGAAACACCGTTCGGGATGAGGTGTCGACAAACACAACGGTGCCTTCCAGGCTGACCGGCAGCGCCTGGCCGGGACGAGCGGCCGGCAGCGCACTGAGGCGCCGAACCTCGGTGCACGTGGCCACCACGTCACTCGCGGCGATTGGCGTGCTGGCCTGGACCCAGCCGGGACAGAATCCGAGGCTGATCCAGGCGAAGAGACACCTTGAGCGCATCTGGACACACCCGGACATACCGAGGGGGCGGCGACACATCGGTTATCGGCAGCCGTCCGCCTTTCCTTCAATTCCATGAGCGAAGCTCCGCCCCAAACCGACGAGTGCGCCTTGGCGGCCCCGGCGGATCTTCGCTCATAGGGCGCGGCCGCGCCCGGGAGAGAAACCCCGTTGTTGAGGCTATAATAACGGTTGGTCCCCCGAAGCGGCGGCGTGTCAGCCAATCCGGGATGCGTGCCCGCGAGTTCCTCGACGGCCAGCGAAGACCGTTGAAGTCGTTGCGCCGGCCGCCGAGCCGGCGATGACCGTGCGCCCGGAACGACAATCATCAGACCAGGAGAAGTCTTCATGGCAAAGTTCAAGATCGCGTGGCTTCCCGGTGACGGCATCGGCGTCGATGTCATGGAAGCGACGAAGATCGTGCTCGACCGCATCGGCCTCGATGCCGAGTACATCCACGGCGATATCGGCTGGGAGTTCTGGCGGGCCGAGGGCGACGCGTTTCCCGCGCGGACGATCGAGCTCCTGAAGAACGTCGACGCCGCGATGTTCGGCGCCATCACCTCAATGCCCCAGAAGGCCGCCGAGGCGGAGCTTGTCGATTCGCTCAAGGGCAAGGGGCTGCAGTACCGGTCGCCGGTCGTCCGGATGCGGCAGCTGTTCGACCTCTACATCTGCCTGCGGCCGTGCAAGGCGTACCCCGGAAACCCGCTGAACTACAAGGAAGGCCTCAACCTCGTCATCTTCCGTGAGAACACCGAGGACATGTACGCGGGCGTCGAGTTCAGCCCGGTGCCGCCAGAGCTGGCCGCGACGCTCGGCAAGCTGTCGAAGGCGTTCGCGCCGTTCGGCGCGCTGCCGCTCGACGAGTACGCGGTGTCCTGCAAGATCAACACGAAGAAGAGCTCGGAGCGGATCGCCCGCGCCGCGTTCGACTTCGCGCAGAAGTTCGGCCGGAAGAAGGTGACCGTCGTGCACAAGGCCAACGTCGTGCGCGCGACCGACAACCTCTTCCTCGAGACGGTGCGCGAGGTGGCGAAAGGCTACCCCGAGTTCCAGCTCGACGAGGCGAACGTGGACGCCCTGACGATGTGGCTGCTCAAGAACCCGTTCAACTACGACGTGCTGGTGGCGCCGAATCTCTACGGCGACATCATCTCCGATCTGTGCGCGCAGATGGTCGGCGGCCTGGGCTTCGGCTGCTCGGGCAACATCGGCGACAAGCTGGCGGTGTTCGAGCCGACGCACGGCTCCGCCCCGAAGTACGCCGGCCTCTACAAGGTGAACCCGATCGCGACGATTCTCGCGGCCAAGATGATGCTCGACTGGCTGGGTGAGACCGAGAAGGGCACGCGCCTCGAGCAGGCCGTGGCGGCCGTGATCGCGGAAGGCAAGGTCCGCACCTACGACATGGGCGGCAACGCGAAGACGCTCGAGATGGCCGAAGCGATCGCCGCCAAGCTGTAGTCCCATATGCGCGACGTCTTCGACGTCGGAACGTAGAAACCGTGGTTGTCGGCCGAAGGCCGCTAATAACCCGGCCGAGCCTCTTTGGTTCCGGCTCGACCGGGTTATGCGGAAGGAGACCGGATATGGCGGGAATGACAATCGTTCAGAAGATCCTGGCGCGCGCGACTGGCCGGCCTTCGGTCGAAGTCGGCGAAGTTGTCGAGCCGACCGTCGACTTGGCGATGTCGCACGAGAATGCCGCGCTCGTCATCAACCAGTTCCTCGACGTCTTCAAGGGCACCGGGCTCGAGCCGAAGGTGTGGGACCCGTCCAGGATCGCGATCATCTTCGATCATCGCGTCCCCGCGGAAAGCTCGAAGACGGCGACCAACCAGAAGAAAGTGCGCGAGTTCGTCGGCCAGCACGGCATCCAGCGCTTCCACGACATCCGCGGCGACGAAGGCGGCATCTGTCACCAGGTCCTGGTCGAATACGGCTACTCCCGGCCGGGGATGGTGATCGTCGGGACGGACAGCCATACGACGACCCACGGCGCGATGGGTGCGTTGGCGTTCGGAATCGGTGCGACCGAGATGGCCGGCGTCTGGTCGCTCGGCTCGGTCTTCAACGTCGAAGTGCCGGCGACCATCAAGGTGGTCGTGAACGGCACGCTGCCGGCGGGCGTGCTGGCGAAAGACCTGGTGCTGTTCATCGTCGGGAAGCTGACCGCCGAAGGCGCCAACTTCAAGGTGATCGAGTTCCACGGCGACACGATCCGGCGGATGCCGGTGTCCGGGCGCCTCGTGCTGTGCAACATGTCGGTCGAGGCGGGCGCCACCTCCGGCATCGTGCCGTGCGACGAGGAGACGCTTCGCTACCTCCGCGACGAGGCGGGCGTGCGGGATCCCATCGACGCGGTCGCGCCCGACGCGGACGCGGCGTACGATCGCGTGTTGGAGATCGACGCGTCGTCGCTGGCCCCCCAGGTGGCGTGCCCGCACACGGTGGACAACGTGAAGCCGGTGGGTGACGTGGCGGGAACCGTCGTGCACCAGGTGGTCATCGGGTCGTGCACGAATGGCCGGCTCGACGACCTCGAGGTGGCGGCCAGTATCGTGAAGGGCCGCAAGCTGGCTCGCGGCGTCCGGATGATCGTATTCCCGGCGTCGTGGCGAATCTACCAGGCCGCCCTCAAGCGCGGCGTGCTCACCGACCTCGTGGAGGCGGGCGCCGTCATCATGAACCCGGGGTGCGGCTGCTGCCTGGGGATTCACCAGGGCGCGCTCGGCGACGGCGAAGTTGCGCTGTCCACCACCAACCGCAACTTCAAGGGGCGGATGGGCAACCCGAAGTCCGAGGTCTACCTCTGCTCGCCGGCGGTCGCGGCCGCATCGGCGCTGACGGGCGTCATCACCGACCCGAGATCCTGAGAGAGAGGAATCAACATGCCGCAGGTCGTACTGAAAGTCGGGGACGACATCTCGACCGATCAGATCTATCCCGGGCGTTTCATGGCGACGGTCCTGCCGTCGGAAACGCCCCAGTTCGCCTTTGCCGACTTCGAGTTCAACGAGCGTCTCAAGTCAGGGCAGGTGCCGCACGGCAGCATCATCGTCGCCAACAACAACTTCGGCTGTGGGTCGTCGCGCGAGCAGGCGGCCTCGTGCCTGAAGGGCTACGAGTTGACCATCATCGCGAAGGGGTTCGCCCGGATCTTCCTGCAGAACTCCTGCAACCTGGGGCTGCGCACGATCATCTGCCCGACACTCGAGGCGTCGGAAGGTGACGAGGTCGAGGTTGGCGCCACCGAGGTGGTGAACAAGACGACCGGGAAGTCGTCCCCAATCACGCCGCTGCCCAAGGCCCGGCAGGCGATCATCGACGCCGGCGGGCTGATCGCGTATACGCGCCAGCGCGTGCTGCAGAAGCACGGACGCGCCTGACGTCCCGCCCGCGTGTCAAAGCCACTCCGGTGTCAAAACCACTCCGGGAGTGATTTCCGCGATCGGAGGCCGGAAATCACTCCCGGAGTAGTATCACTCTTCGCCGGGCGGACCCTCGCCCGGCCGGGTTCCCCGCCGCCCACCGAAGATACCGCCGCTACGGGCTCTCTCCACACGACAGTGGCCTCCTTTCGAGGCTGTCGCGAACGACCAGCCACCGCGACCCGCGTCCGTACCCGATGGCGTTGGGATCGTTGTGGCACGACTCGCACGAGCGCACCTCGCGCCGGCCTTCTCTTTCCAGGCTGGCCGGCGATGCGACGGTCGCGGCACGTGGCTGGCACCAAGCAGAACCTCCAGCCCCATAATGAGCATATGTTCACAAGTCCCAAGCAACACCATGAACGACCGCGGTGTGTATCCCTCCGCTGGATCTCTCAGGCCTTTGAGCCTTCGTAATCCTGTTGACAGGGCCGCGAAGGCGGGGGACGATCTCGCACGTTCGGCCGGGGGTGGCGCCCAAACGGCCAACGCCTGGCGGATAGCCGCTTCTGGCGTTTGTATCCTATTGATGGTGCGTGGGTTGCCAACATCTCGTAGCGCCGGACAGCAGGCTAGAATGGACAGTCAACAGTGAGTCCCATGGCCCCGATAAGCGCAGGTCAGATCCTCACCGGCTCCCTCTTCAGCGAGCCGATGCGGGTCGAGACTGTGCAAGCCAACGGCCCCTCGAGCTGGATTGTCGGCTTGGTCGGCGCGCAGTCTGAACGGTTCCGGAAGGTGGCACTCTCCGCTATAGACATTGAGCGCCTCAGGGTTCTCGACCCACGGCAGTCCTTCGACGGAGACGGCCGCCTCCTCCGCCTGGGCCTCCAGGCCTACGCCCTCGGCATCGCGTACGAGTTCGATCCCTATTTCGGCCTTTCGATCTCGCGAGTGGATCCCCTCCCTCACCAACTCGAGGCGGTTTATGACTACCTGCTCAAGCTTGCCCGCGTGCGTTTTCTCCTCGCCGACGATGCCGGAGCTGGGAAGACCATCATGGCGGGCCTGCTCCTCCGGGAACTGGAACTACGGGGCCTTGCTGAACGCATTCTGATCGTGTGCCCGTCGAACCTCGCGTTTCAATGGCAGCGGGAGCTGAAAGAGAAGTTCGACACCACGTTCGTCGTCCTCAAAGGCCAGGACATCCGGGACCAGTTCGGCATCAACCAGTGGCTGGAGCGCAACCGGGTCATTACGTCGCTCGATCTCGCCAAACGTGAGCAGATTCTGCCCGGCTTGCGCCAGGTCCACTGGGATCTGGTCATTGTCGACGAGGCGCACCGCATGTCCGCGGTGGATCAGTCGCACAAGAGCCTGCGTTACAAGCTGGGCGAGCTGCTGCGCGACAGCTCGGACCACATGCTGCTGCTGACGGCAACGCCGCACAAGGGCGACCCGCAGAACTTCAGCCTCTTCCTGCAGTTGCTCGATGCGGACGCCTTCGCCGACGTGAAGTCGATTCGGGAAGCGATGGACCGCCGGCGCGCGCCCTTCTACCTGCGCCGCACCAAGGAGGCGATGGTCCACTTCCCCGAGCGCCGGCCGGACGGCACATGGGCCGCCGAGAAGATCTTCACCAAGCGTATTCCCCACACGGTGGACTTCCACATCGACGGAGCGGAGTTCGAGCTGTATCGAGACGTCACTCGCTTCGTGAAGCACGAGAGCGCTCGCGCCGCGGCCGAGGGCGAAGACCCGCGTGCCCGCGCGATCGGTTTCCTGATGTCTCTGTACCAGCGACGCCTGGCGTCCAGCACTTACGCCATGCGGCGTTCTCTCGAGAAACGAGCCAGGCGTCTCGAGGATGCGCTAAAGAGCGCCCAGGCATTGGCCCGCCAGGCGCCGCCTGACATCCCAGATCCGGAGGAGCTGGAAGAGATGGAGGAGAGCGAGCGCGAGCGGCTCGAATCCATCATCGAGGCAATCACGTTGACGGGGAGTGCTGAGGATGTTCGCGAAGAGGTTCGGGAGCTGCAACGCCTCGCAGCCCAGGCCCAGGGCGTCGAGGATGCGGGCTCCGAATCCAAGCTCTCAGAACTCAAGGACCTGCTCCAGACGCAGGGTTTCTTCGACCACCCGGATCAGCGCTTGCTCCTCTTCACCGAGTTCAAGGACACCCTGGATTATCTCGTCGCCCGCCTGAGGTCGTGGGGGTTCCGAGTCGGCTGCATCCACGGCGGAATGAAGTCTGGTTCGCGCGACGAGCCGGGAACCCGACTCCACGCCGAGCAGCAGTTTCGCGAAGGGGAGATTCAAGTCCTGGTGGCCACCGAGGCGGCCGGCGAGGGTATCAACCTCCAGGTGTGCAACATCCTCTTCAACTACGATATTCCCTGGAACCCGAATCGCCTCGAGCAGCGAATGGGCCGCATTCATCGGTACGGCCAGCGCAAGGACTGTTTGATCTTCAACTTCGTGGCCACCAACACCATTGAAGGCCGCGTCCTGCAACGGCTGTTGGAGAAGCTCCAGGAGATTCGAGACGCCCTGGACGACGATGCTGTCTTCAACGTGGTGGGAGAGGTGCTGCCGGCCGCTCATGTCGAGCGCGTGTTGCGCGACTACTACGCCGGACGACTGGGCGATGGCGACCTCGAGGAACGCCTGTTGCGCAATGTCGACGTGGGGCAGTTCCGCGCGATCTGCCAGAACGCTCTGGAGGGGCTGGCAAGCAAGAAGCTCAATCTCGAGATGCTAATCGAGCGGCGCGCCCGCGCGCAAGAGCGGCGCGTCGTGCCGGAAACCATCGCTCGCTTCCTTCGCGA
>JADGOB010000162.1 GCA_017883185.1 Acidobacteriota bacterium | reverse complement strand
GCCGCCAACCGGGACTCGTTGCTTCGGTCAACGCGGGAAGAATCAACTTCACGCTTCGAAGCGACCGTCTCGCGTTCAAAGCCGCCTCCTCTCTGGAGCCCAACGCTTGAGGTGAGCCACGCCGAGCCGCGTTAGCGGGTCGGCGTTGGCTCGACCGATTTGTTGGATGCTTGATTTCGTCCGATAATCACGAGCGCAATGTATGGGACAAAGTTAAATACAAGGACGATTATCTTGAAGAAGCCGAGGAGAACGTAGATCGCAACATTGAAGGCGTCTGCTGTAATTGGAATCCAATTGCTGTGCATTCCAAAAACCCAATCTCCGGCAAATCGTATGAACAGGGACGAGAGAATCAACAGCCCTCCATTAATGATGGTGCACCACTTAAAGAGCGCTCGAATGACGGAAATATCCATAGTCCTTTCCCTTTCTGTTCTTCTACATCCAACGTCATATAGGTGGACGACGCCAATTGCCGGTCAGACGCCCGGAGTGCCTCCACGCAGGCCGGAGAACCACCCGCCACTTCCGGGCATGATGTCCGTCATATCGTCCGGGCGCAAATCCTTGTGTCAGAAGGGGTGCCCCCAACCTGATCGGCTCCCTGACCAGCAATTGGCGCCAGCGCCAATTGCCCGATTATCCGTGGATAGAAGGAAGGCGTCAATTGTAGGGTTGACGTCAACGACGGTGGCGAACAGTCAACCTGGGTTGACGCGGAGTCGAGGAGGCTAGTGTCAGTAGCGCGGCGTAACCTGTTACTGGACATCGAGTAGCGATGCCAGCGCTGGCGTCAGCTCCGTCAGCATCCGGCCGGTCGAGGGTTCTCTGACCCAGGTGAACCCGTGAAGCCCCGAGACGGCGTCAAGGTGCGCCGCCTCGATCGACGCCGCGACCCCACTCTCGGAGAGGCGCCGCTCCCCCGCCGCGAGCCGGTCGGCGATCCGGTCCGGGTTGATGGCGTAGGCCACCACAAGCAACGTCGCCTTCGTGACACGCTGGCGGCGCCCCACACTCCGATATACTCCATGCTGCCATGACGACATGCCCGCACGACCATTGCCTCGGTTCTGCCGTTGAGGCGATCGGCGACACGCCGCTGGTTGACCTGCAGAGGTTCGCAGCCCACCTGCACGGGCGGATCCTGACGAAACTCGAGTACCTCAATCCCGGCTATTCGAAAAAGGACCGGATCGCCCGGCAGATCATCGAGGACGCCGAACAGGAGGGCGCTCTACACCCGGGCCAGACCGTGGTTGAGCTCACCAGCGGCAACACCGGAACCGGTCTGGCGCTGGTCTGCGCGGTCAAGGGGTACCCCTTCGTTGCCGTGATGTCCAGGGGGAACTCCCCGGAGCGCGCTCGCATGATGGCCGCCCTGGGTGCCGAAGTCGTGCTGGTCGATCAATTGCCAGGCTCGCCTCCCGGGCAGGTGTCAGGCGGCGACCTTGAACGGGTCGATCGCGAGACGGTCCGGTTGGTGGCGGAACGAAATGCATTTCGGGCCGACCAGTTCCATCATCACGGCAATTTCCGCGCGCATTACCTCCACACGGGACCGGAAATCCTGAGGCAGGCTGGCGAGCCTATTGATGCTTTTTGCGACTTCGTCGGCACAGGCGGCACGTTTGCTGGCTGTGCAGCAGCACTGAGAGAGGCTCATCCGGGCACCCGCTGCTACGTGGTCGAGCCCGAGGGAGCCGCGGTTCTGGCTGGACTCCCCCTCGTCCGCCCAAATCACAGGATTCAGGGTGGCGGGTACGCCCTGCCCAATCTCTTCCCCCAATCAGTCCGCATCGATGGCTTCATTGAAGTCTCCGACGAGGAAGCCATCTCCGCTGCCCGGGGCCTGGCCCGCATGGAAGGGTTGTTCGTCGGTTTTTCATCGGGGGCGAACGTGGCTGCGGCGAGCAAGCTCCTGCAGGGTCCGTGTCGCGGCCAGACAGTTGTCACGATTCTTAACGATTCCGGCTTGAAATACCTGAGTACGGATCTCTGGGCCTAGCAGCCCGTGGTGCAAGTCCCGCCGGCATTCGGCCGACGCTGCATCCCGCCCGGCGGTGTGAACCGTCGTACGCGTCGGCGCCGGGGTCGGCTTACACGAGGCTGTCTGTGAGGGTGCGATACACGAGGACGGCGAGTTGACGAGGATCACCTGAACACCGCGCGCCTCGAGGATCTCGAAGATCGGAAGCCGGACGACAGCGCCCTGCCACGTTTCGCGGACGAGCGGCGCAAGCTGGCGGAATCGGCCGAGCAGGATGGAGACCGGACGCCGGCAGCGAACCCGTTGCATCGCCGCACCCAGTGGTGGTCTACTGTGCAATCGTGGACGCACACTCGCCCGCGATCGCCGGGCGCGCGTGGAGACCCACGATCCTGGCCGGTTGTTCCATCGCCCTCCATCCAAGGAGTCCGTCGTGAAACAGATTATCCTGGCCGCCACCATCGCGGCCGGCTTCCTGGTCATCGGGTGCACCCAGACGACCGCCCCCGCGCCGAACGCGAAGGCGGTGCGCATCGCAGTCGCCACCTTCTCGCACGAAACGTGCACGTTCTGTCCCGAGCCGACCGGCGTCAAGGAGTGGGAGTTCTATGGGCCGCCGGTCCGGGGCAAGGACGTGCTCGAGAACGGTAGCTACATCGGCGGGTTCGTCCGAGCGTCGAAGGAGTACACCAACGTGGAACTGGTCGGCATCCTGTCGCCGCGCGACGCGAAGGGCGGGTCGTCGGGCAGTTGGGTCACGAAGGAGGCGTTCGACAAGTACTCGAACGGCATCGCCGACGACATCCGGCAGACGGGCCCGTACGACGGCGTGTACCTCGCGCTGCACGGCGCGATGGCGGTGACCGACGTGGCCAAGCCGGAAGCCGAACTGGTCCGCCGGGTCCGCGTCGTCGTGGGAAAGACGGTGCCGATCTTCGTGACGCTCGACCTGCACGCCAACGACGACCATGAGCTGTCCGACGCGGCGAGCGGCGTCCTCATCATCAAGCGGTATCCGCACTACGACGCGGCCCTCCAGGGGGAGCGCGCGCTGCGCCTCATGCTGCGGACGATCAAGGGCACCTTCAAGCCGACCATGGCCACGCGGAAGCCGGGCGTGTTGACGCCCAGCGTCTACCAGGGGACCGGGTCGTCGCCGTCGATGGAGATCATGGAGCGGGCGCGCATCTGGGAGGAGCGAACGCGCGATGCCTACGTCTCGGTCGCCTACGGCTTCGCCTACGCGGACGTCGTGGACATCGGCGCGACGGTGATGGTCATCACCAACAACGACCAGAAACTGGCGGACCGGATCGCCGACGACATGTCGGACTTCATCTGGAAGAAACGCGAAGAGTTCGCGGGGAAGACGCTGCCGAAAACGCAGGAGGGCGTCCGCCAGGCGATCGCCGCGGCGAAGGCCGGCAAGGTGCCGGTGGTGGTCGCCGATCAGTCCGACCGGACCGGGAACTCCACGTGGATTCTGGCCGAACTCATCAAGCAGGGCGGACAGAACTTCTGCATCACGACCCTCGCCGACGAGCGCGCACTCGGGCAGCTCAAGGGGAAGGCCGTGGGCGACAAGGTGAGCCTGGACGTGGGCGGATGGGCCGAGGAGACCTCAGGGAAGCCAGTGAAGATCGACGGCACGCTCGAGTGGCTCGGCAAGTACGAGCACATGGACCCGGTGGCGGTCATCACGTTCGGGAACAACAACCGCGTGATCCTGACGCCGGTGCTTGACCAGGTGACCGACCCGGACATCTTCCAAGGGCTCGGGATCGACCTGGCGAAGCAGGAGATCATCGTCCTCAAGTCGCGGGTCCACTTCTGGCGCGGGTTCGTGGAGGACGGGCTGGCCAAGGCGTTGGTGGTCATCGACGCGCCCGGCCTCGGGCCGGCCGACGTGTCCACGATCCCCTACAAGTTCGGCCCGAGGACGTTGTACCCGATCGACAGGAACGCGAAGAAGCTGCGGTAGCGGCTGTTTCTTGCGCTGCCCTTCGCCTGGCAGGTCCAGGCCGTCTGCGTCCTTCAGCGAACGACTGGCCGGCGCATGTCACCGGTGTCGGCAAAATAGTAGATTGAGGTTGACGCCAGCAGCCCGCCGCCATATGATGTCGCAGGCTGCGTCTCCGCACCCGACCCCAAGCCCCCATTCGTGGTTCGGCGCACGTCCGCGTCGCCCCTGTTTTCTGGCCCCGCGATCATGTCCTGACGCGGGCCTTCGTGGAGTTCTCTCGGCTAAGTACTTCGACTCGCAATTACGGCCACGATCGGTTCTCGGCGCTCGTGGCCAGCTGTGCTCGCTCAGCACTGAGTCCTGAGGGCACAAATACGTCGCCGTATTTGTGCATCGAAGGGCTAAGGGAAAAGGAAGATACGTATGCGCTCAGTCAAAGTCTTTATTGTGATCGGGATGCTCCTCGGCATCGCCGCATCTGCGTGGGCCCAGGGCAATCCCACAGGAACGATCCGCGGACAGATCATGGACCCGGGCAACCTGCCGCTGCCCGGCGTCACGATCACCGCTGCATCGCCGGCGATGCAGGGCACGCGCTCCGCGGTGACGTCGACCAACGGTGACTTCATCATCCCCTTCCTGCCTCCGGGTGACTACACCGTCACCATCGAGTTGCAGGGCTTCCAGCAGCAGAAGAAGGCTGTCAGCGTGGCCATGGCCGACACGCAACCGCTGGCCATCACGCTCGCCCTGGCGGGGGTGCAGGAAACGGTGACGGTCACCGCCTCCGCGCAGACCGAGGTGCTCACGACCTCGACGGTTGCCGAGACCTACCGGAAGGACATGCTGGAAAGGCTGCCCCTCGGGCGCGACCTCGCCGCGGCCGTGACGCTGGCCCCGGGTGTGACCCCAACCGGTCCCAGCGGGAACATCATCATGTCGGGCGCCCTCTCCTTCGAGACGCAGTACCTGGTCAACGGCGTGGTCATCAACGAGAACCTGCGCGGCCAGGCGCTCAACCTGTTCATCGAGGACGCCGTCCAGGAGACGAAGGTCTCCACCGCGAGCATCTCGGCCGAGTACGGCCGCTTCGGCGGCGGCGTGGTCAACATGATCACGAAATCGGGCGGCAACATGTTCAGCGGGTCGTTTCGGACGACCTTCAACAACGACGCCTGGCGGGCGCTGACGCCCGACCCGAACGACAAGACGGTCAATAAGATCACTCCCGTCTACGAAGCGACCCTGGGTGGGCCGATCCTCAAGGACAGGCTCTGGTTCTTCAGCGCCGTGCGGTACACGAAGCCAGAGACCAACGTGACGCTGCGGTTCACCGGCTACAACTACACGTTCAGCCAGGCCGAGCCGCGGTACGAGTTGAAGGGGACGTACGCGATCAACCAGAAGAACAAGATCATCGCCTCGTACATGAAGCGCACGACCCAGGCCACCAACACTTCGTTCGGCGTCCCGATGGACAAGGAGAGCCTGTACAACCCCTCAACGAACCAGAATCTGATGGTGTTCAACTACACCAGCGTGCTGAGCAACAATCTGTTCCTCGAAGGCCAGTACTCGCGCAGGATCTCGGCGACGATGGACACCGGGTCGCAATTCTCCGACCGCATCAAGGGGACGTTGATCTCGGACCGGTCGCGGCTCGTCGGCACCAGCAATCCCACGTTCAACTCCCCCACGTTCTGCGCCGTCTGCTACGACAGCACGGGAGTTGGCTGGCTCGAGCACCGCGACAACTGGGATTGGTACGTCAAGCTGAGCTATTTCCTCTCGACGCAGAAGACCGGCTCGCACAACTTCGCCTTCGGCTTCGACAACTTCAAGGAGTGGCGAAAGAACAACAACTGGCAGTCGGGCAGCGCCTACAGCGTGAGCGCGACCTCGGCGATCATCGACGGGACCAACATCTACCCGGTGTTCAAGAACGACAATACGACGTTCATCGACTGGACGCCGCTGGTGAAGGAGACGGTCGGGAACGACATTCGCACCTACTCGGCCTACGCCAACGACTCCTGGCGCTTCAACAACCGGCTGTCGTTCAACATCGGCGCACGCTTCGACATAAACCGGTCCTCGGACCAGGCGGGCACCTCAGTCGTGAAGGACTCCCAGTGGAGCCCGCGCGTCGGCGTCACATACGACCTCAAGGGTGACGGCAAGTGGACCGTCAACGCCGCGTACTCCCGGTACGTGTCAGGCATCAGCACCGCGCTGGTGGACGCCGGGTCGGCCGGCGGGCGCACGGCTGATTATAGCTGGTATTACAAGGGGCCAAACGTCAACACCGGCGCCGGGCCGTACGTCACGTCCGCGCAGGCGCTCACCACCATGTGGGCCTGGTTCGACGCGGCGGGTGGCAACAATATGGCCACGCGCAGCGCGCCGAGCATCCCGGGCGTGAGCACGAAGGTGAAGGACGGCGTGAAGTCGCCGAGCTCGAATGAGTTCTCGGTCGGCGTGGCCAACCAGCTCGGGCAGAAGGGGATCTGGCGCGTCGACTACGTCTACCGCAAGGCGGCGGATCAGTACGGCGACTTCCTCGACATGTCCACCGGCACCGTTCAGGACCCGGCCGGCCGCTCTTACAACCTGGTACTCGTGGGCAATACGTCGATGGCCCAGCGCACCTACCAGGCGATGGTCGCGAATGTCAGCTATCGGATCGCCAGGGTCACGATGGCCGCCAACTACACGCTGGGGAAGATGTGGGGCAACGTCAACGGCGAGAACGTCGGCAGCGGGCCGATCCGGGCGTCGATCGACACCTACCCGGAGTACCGGGCGGAGAGCTGGGACTACCCGATGGGCTACAACCCCGGCGATCAGCGCCACAAGTTCCGGGGCATGGTGGTCTATCAGGCGCCGATTCCGCAGTCGATTGGCATGATGGACATCGGCTTCGTCCAGCGCTTCGACTCGGGGGTTTCGTCGCCGGGCGACCCGACAGGTTCAGTGGACACGCGCCCGTACGTCACGAACCCCGGATACCTCTCGCCGATCTCGAGCGTCGGCTACTATTTCCTGCCGCGAGGATCCTTCCGGTGGGACAACGTCTGGACGACGGACCTGTCGGTCAACTGGTCCAAGAGGCTCGGCGTGGGCTCGACGCAGGTGTTCTTCCGCGGCGTCGTCACGAACGTGTTCAACAGCTCGGCCGTGGTGAACGGCAACATCGTCATCAACACGAACTACAACAACAAGACGTACGCGACCTTCAACCCCTTCACCACGGCGCCGGTGCGGGGCGTGAACTGGGATCTCGGTCCCACCTTCGGCAAGCCGGCGGCGCCTGCTGACTATCAGTCGTCGCGGCAGTTCAGCTTCTCAGTCGGCCTCCGGTTCTAGGAGCCCCGCCGCGCTTCGCGCGGCTATGAGAGCATTTAGTGATGTGTGAGGGCTGCGGGGGAACGATCCCGCAGCCCTCGTTCTTTCTCACTGCACAGGAGCGATCATGCGTCTTCGTACACTCTTGCCCCGGCGAGTGTTCGTTGCCGGACTGGCGATTCTCTTCTTCCTCTGTTCGTGGACCGCGAGCACTCCGGCCCAGGGCCAGGCGTATCCGGGGACCACATGGGGCCGGGTCGCCTCGGCCGAGCGGATCGGGTGGTCGGCAGAGAAACTGAAGCTGGCAAAGGACTATTCCGCGACGATCAACACCGCTGCCGTCGTCGTGGTCGTCGGCGGGGAAGTGGTGGACGAGTGGGGTGAGACGGCCACGAAATACAACATCCACTCGATCCGCAAGAGCTTCCTGAGCGCGATGTACGGGATTCACGTCCGCGAGGGGCGCATCGACCTCGCAAAGACGATGGAGCAGCTCGGCATCGACGACAAGGAGCCGTCGTTGACGGCGACGGAGAAGAAGGCGACGGTCCACGACCTCCTGAAGGCCAGGTCCGGCGTCTACCACCCGGCGTTGTACGAGACGCCGGCGATGAAGGCCGCCCGCCCCGCGCGCGGCAGCCACGAGCCAGGCACGTTCTGGTACTACAACAACTGGGACTTCAACGCGCTCGGCATCATCTTCGAGCGGTCGGTCAAGAACAGTCTCTTCCGCGAGTTCAAGGCGCGCATTGCCGATCCCGTCGGCATGCAGGATTTCACGATCGACGACACTGAGTACGTGACCGGTCCCGACTCGGTCTACGCGGCGTATCCGTTCCGCATGACGGCCCGCGACATGGCGCGCTTCGGCCTCCTCTTCCTGCGGCAAGGCGACTGGCGGGGTACGCAGGTGGTTCCAAAGGACTGGGTGGCGGAGAGCACGACCTCGTACTCGGATACCGGCGGGTCAGGCGGATACGGGTACCTGTGGTGGGTTGCCGCCAACGGGAAGCACTTTCCTGGCGTGACCCTGCCCGACGGCTCGTACTCGGCGCGGGGCGCGGGCGGACACTACATCCTCGTTGTGCCGGCCTACGACCTGGTGGTGGTACACCGGGTGAACACCGACATCCGCGGGAGACAGGTGAGCGCCGCCGAGTTCGGCCAACTGCTCAAGCTGATCCTCGAGGCGAGAACCGGGCGCTGACGCGAGGAGAGACGG
>JADGOB010000161.1 GCA_017883185.1 Acidobacteriota bacterium | reverse complement strand
CGCGGCGATGGTGCCGCTCGGAGCGACCGGTGGGATCACGGTGGTGAACGAAGGCCCGGGGACCGTCGACCTCTTCTTCGACGTTACGGGGTACTTCCAATAGAAGAAAGGCTCTTCGCGGAAGAGTGTGGGTGAAAACGGCTGACGACAGACGCGGCGAGCGGCTCTGGGAGCGGACTTGAGCGTGTTTGAAGGCTCTGCGAAACACGTCATGATCTGGCGATGCGAAAGAATCGACTCGAGCGGCGCCTGTCCGACGCGTATCGGTTTCCCGGTTGGCGTCCCCTGGCCAGGATCGAAGGCGTCTTTGGAGACCCTCAGGCACGCGTCATCTCGCTTGTTCGGCGCTCAAAAAAACGGCGTGCTCTTCGTGCGGGCGGTCTCGACGGGTCTTCTACGACAGCACCGAGCGAAAGGTGCGGGACCTGTCGTGCGCGGACACGAGGGTCTTTCTGCGAATGCGGGTCCGCAGGGTTTCTTGCTGGAGCTGCGGAAGAGTGAAGCGCGAGAAGCTCGCCTTTCTCTCGGACAATCCCCTGTACACCAAGCGCTTCGCGGTGTACGTGGGCCGACGATGTCGATCGGCGACGATCAAGGACGTGGCCAAGGAGCTGCGGCTCGACTGGCACACGGTCAAGGAGCTCGAGAAGAAGTACATGGCTGAGCAGCTTCGCCGGGGCGGCAGCCACGGACCACGCGTGATCGGGATCGACGAGATCTCGATCCGAAAAGGGCACAGCTACCGGATCGTGGTCAGCGACTTGGTGCGTCGACGGCCCATCTGGTTTGGAGGCATCGACCGTTCCGAGAAGAGCATGGGAGCCTTCTACGAGTGGCTCGGAGAGCGGAAATCCCGCCGTGTCGAGCTCGCGGTTATGGACATGTGGAAACCGTTCCGCAACGCCACCCAGAGCCATGCTCCTCAAGCGGCCATTCTGTTCGACAAGTTCCACATCCTGCGTCATCTGGGCGAAGCCCTCGACAAGGTCAGAAAGAGCGAGTACGCGAGGGTCTCGGGCAAGGAACGGCGCTTCATCAAAGGCCAGAAGTACACGCTCTTGTCCAGTCACGAAAATCTCACCCTCGAGGGACGACTCGCTCTTCGAAAGCTCCTCTCGGTCAACAAGCGGCTGAATACCGCGTACCTTCTGAAAGAGTCCTTCGGGCAGCTGTTCACATACCGAAACGCCGTCTGGGCCCGCCGCTTCTTCTCGAACTGGTGGGCGTCTTTGCGCTGGCAGAGGCTGAAGCCCCTCGAGAAGTTCGCCGAACTCATCGAGCGCCACTGGAACGGAATCGCCGCTTACTGCGAGGCCGCAAACAAGGTGTCGCTCGGATTCGTCGAGGGGCTCAATAACAAAATCCGCGTCCTTCAACGTCGCGCCTACGGCCTACGAGACGAAGAGTACCTTCGCCTCAAGGTCCTCACCTGCTTGCTTCCAGCCCTATGAAATGCTCGAAATCCACCCACACGACTACGCGATGAGCCCTTATGTGGAAGGGTTGCGGGTCAAGTGCAATTCGTCTGTCCCGTAATTCGCAGTATCACGAATTCCGCCGGCCGAACGGGTGCGAATCCCACGATCACCACGAACCGCCCCAAGTCAATGTCGGCTTGCGTCATCGTCGTGTTGTCGCACCGGACAAAGAATGCCTCTTCCGGCCTTCGTCCCATTAGGCCGCCGGACCTCCAGACATTTAGAAAGAAATCCTCGATGCGCAGGCGCACGGCCGCCCAGAGCGTCGGACCATTCGGCTCGAATACGGCCCATTGCAAACCCTGGCTGAGTGAACGTTCGACGAAAATTGCAAGGCGGCGGACATTGACGTACTTCCAATCCAAATCCTGGCTGGTTGTGCGCGCGCCCCAGACCTCGTACCCTTGCCCGGGAAAGAACCGGAGCACGTTGATTCCGCGAGCCGAGAGAAGGTCCGACTCGGCCGAACTGATCTGCTGCGAGAGGCCTGTCACTCCGATCAGCCGTACACCAGCCGGCGCCACCCAGACGCCTTTTTGTGAATCCACGTGCGCGTAGATGCCGGCGACGTGACCACCCGGAGGGACCGTGACACTCGTGACTCCGTCCAGCCCCGCAACGGTCAACCACGGATAATAGTATGCCGCATACGAGGAATGCACCGGAACATCGTGGGTTACGTCTGGCATCACGGGCTGCGGAGACTGCAGGATGCAGACGCGGTCTTTGCGCTGCTCACAGTGCGCAGCCATCACGGCCGCTGCGTTCGCAAAACGATTCTCGTCGGGACAGCAGAGGATCGAGATGTCTTCCGGCGCCAGAACGTCCAGTCCAGCCTGCAACGCGTCAGTGGGAGCGATGAGTGCGACGTAACAGCGGGTCCCGCCGTTTTCAAAAAAGCCTTTCACGGCGATGGGAAGATTTCCCCTTGCGCTGCTACCAATGGCGCGTTCGAATTCCGCAAAACTCGTGATCGCCACTGCACCGGACGCCTGCTGCCCAACGCCGACGAACCCCACGATGCTGGTGGAGACACCCTGGATGGAATGAAGCTGCGCAGGCAGTTCCTCGATATATACACCAGGCGCAAGATATTCAGGCATAGAGCCTAGATAACATAAAACTCGTTTTCAGTCATGGGCTGGCCGAGGTTCGGCCTCCCACGCCGCGATCAATCGGCTGAGGTGCGTACGCCCCCATTCGGACACCTCATAGGATTCTGGCGAAGCACAGGAGGGCGCCGGATGCGAGGAGACGACTCTGGGCAGCCTGGTGTTTTCAGCTACGTCTCGGCCAGAGGAGCGGGGTTCCCCTGGATCATCCGCTTCGGCCGATTCCGGAGATGGTGGATAGCGCTCTGAAGGAGCTGTCGCCGCTTTTTGGAGTCGCTGTACTCGTGGTTTGGCCGGCCATCGATCGCAAACCCCGAACGACAAGAACGGGAACGGTGACCGCTCCTTCCGCTGGGCGGTCATGCCCCTTTCAACGACGCCGAGTCGGAGCGATGAGGTAAGCGATGCTTTGCGGAGTTGCGGTTTTCAAAAGTCCAAAGGTTCGAGGTTCTGCGCGGCCTGTGGCGCGGCCTCCGAGGTTGGGCAGCAGGCCCGACTTGTTGCTCAGCCGGCCCCGCTGCCCCGCGATCACTACTACTGGACGTTAATCTTGTCCTTGCTCTCGGTGTAGGTCACCGGCTGGCGCACGTACAGCGCCATTGTCGGCCCGGTGACGGTGCCCCGGTTCTGGGAGAGGCTGGCCGTGACCCGGCTCTCCGTTGGTCCGAAGGTCTCAGCCGCGGTGTGCCCGATCAGGCCGATGGCCGCGGGGGCCTTCGGCCCGTCAACCTCGGCAATCGGGACGGCGCCGAGAGTGAACCGGTTTTGGTTGACCGACGCACCCTGAATGGTGCCCTGGTCGCGGATATCCCCGTAGGAGGGGTAGTAAGCCAGCGTGGGCGCGCTGGGCGGGGAAGCAAATGCGAAACGCAGGTCTCTGCGCGCCAGGACGGCCCGCAGTTCCCATTGCGGTCCTACATGTTTCCTCATCTAACCCCCCCAAACCTAGCGCTGGGCAACAACGCCGAAGCGCCTACCTGATCACCACCGGCGGCCGCCCGAATTGCACGAAGCGCATATTTGCGTTGCAGTTCACGGTCGCGCACGTGCCGCTCGTGACTCCAGGCGGTAAAGGATTCAGGATCACATCATAGACCTCGGTCGCGAACAAGCCACCCGCGATTGGCCGTGTCCCGAAGTAGTCCCCGAAGCGGACGGTCTGCGTGGCGTTGCTGTTTGTCACCGTGTACACCACGAAGTCGTCTTTGTAGCCGACGGCGTGCTGCGGGTAGCCAATCGTACCGCCGCCCACCGCCAGCGTGATGCCGATCTCTGTGCCATCCGTACCCAGAGCCCCCATGGCGAAGGCGTAATCGTTGTTCCAGACGTCGTACTCGGCGAACGCCTGGTAGTCATTTCCGTTAGGGGTGAGAGTCTCCAGGCGCAGGTACGACCGCGGCCGGCCGCCTCCCGCATTGGCTCCGGCGTCAAAGGCGATCAAGTACTCTTCCCGGGATGGCGACCCTAACCCGGTCGCTACATTGCGGTAGACAGCGCCCGTGATGTTGCCGGGAAAGGATACCGCCACCCAGTCCGAACTGTCGAGAGCCGTCGAGGTATAGTTGCTCCCCTGTTGGATCTGACTGACGCCTACGGTCGAAGGGAAAATCGATCCCTCGCTATCCCGCCAGGTGAACATCCGCAGCGTGCTCGAGTTATCCAGCGACGCCACCACCATTCGTCCCTGCGCCCCTTGAACGAAGTGAGTTTTGTTGAGCCCATTGGAACCGGTGAGTTCCGCAAAGCCATAATTCACTACCGTGGCCGCGAGGTTGGTGATGTCGGCTAGGCTCATACGCGCTACCAGGCGCCGCCCCGTGTAAACCTGTCCCGGCGTGGTAAACCCATGATCCACTCCCACGTAGAGAAACGTTCCCGACCAGGCGAGATCCGGATAATCCATCCACTCGTTGTTTTGTGTGCCCAGGCCGGGACCAGTAAGGTCGGCATACGTCCAGGCATTCCAGAAATCGGCCGCGATTGCCGCCGGACTCGCCCACGCAATCCTGAGACGGTTGGGTTGGGTGATTCTGAACGTAGCGGTGGCCGCGACCGGCGGGCCGCAGTTTGTCGCACACACCGTTATCGGTTGGTACTGCAGCAACCACACGAAGAGATTCTGGTTGGCCAGATAGACCACCACCTGGTCGCAGCACAAGCCGCCGTCGCTCTGCGGGAAGAAGCTAGTTCGCGCCGGATTGCCGGGTTGCGGGCTGGACAGGGCGACGTCCGTGAACGTCGCGCCCCCATCCGTGGAATAGCTGATGCCGGTGTTGTACGTGGCCAGCGCCACTCCGTCGGGCGCAGCTGCAGCGGCGTTCGGGTCGGGTGGTACACCGGCGCTGCGCATACTGGTGTTGCGGGGAATCTGCACGCCCGCCCCGCCCGCGCTGGTCCCTAGTGCCGTGCCCGTCGGCGTGGGCGGAAAGAGCTGTCGTGCCGGACCAATCGGAACGAAGATGGGAGATTCGGCATTCGGGCGGGAGCGGGGGCCCGGCGGAGCCGTCGGGTATACCGCCGTGCTCGGTTTCTGCTTGGTCGTCTGGCCGGACGAGCTCACGATGGGTCCGGCAGGCCTAGCGTCCGGGCGGATAACCCGTTTCGCAAGAAAGTTGCGCCGGTCGTTTCCCTCCCGGTAGTCACCTTTCACCTCTAAGACTCGCGGGCTTCCGTTGGCGCCGGCCATCGCCAGCACGACGTCGAAAAGGACATCTTTCCCCGCCGCCACATCGCCGAGTGGTGTGGGCAGCGTGACGGGCCCTTTGTAACTGCCGCCCTTCACCTTTAACCGCGTCACCCGCAGTTGCCTGGCGGCGGCGCCGCCGGTGTTCGCCAGTTGTAGCTGTGCACCGACACTCGCGTTGTCGTCCCATGCTGAAACCGCCGCTTCCGCCAGAACAATGTGCGCACGTCTCGGTTCGAGGGCGCAGCCAGTCGTTACCAGTAACGTAACTAGGATGAGGACTACCGATGGTAGTTTCATGCTTCGTACTTTCCTTCCATGGACCCTGCGCCAGTTTTGGGATTTTCCCAAGTATACATTTGCAAAGGCCAGGACGCTCCTCATCGAGATCCGCGGCGCTCGGCCCGGGCGATCTTCTGCGGCTCGGCACGGCGCAGCTTGTTTTTCCCTGCCTTGAGTCGCTGCTCGCTCCGGTGCCCGCGTCGGTCTTCGCGCGCAAAGCTCTTCGCCTTGGAGACCGAGCCGGAAACCTGGCTCCACTTCCCGTTCTTAAAGACGATCTGGTAGCCGCCGGAGAGGATCTGGAATGGCTTCGTCACCTTGTTCAGATGGTCGAACTGCTCCGAGCCGGCTTTGTGGAACGCTTCGAAGTACGCAGGATAGACAAAGTCCGACATGGGGATGCCATTGACCTCGAAGCTCAGGGCCTCAACGGGATCGGCGCTTTCGTAGGCGTAGATGATCTTCGGATTGGGGCCCGTGGTCATCATGTTGATGGCCGGGTCGACCAGCATCTCGACCAGCTCGTGGGACGCGGACAGGCTGACTAGGTCGCCGTTCTTGATCGTCGTCCTCACGAACACCTTCGAAAGGGGCAGGCCGTCGGGCGTGAGGTCGTGATACGCGAGGGCCCCCGGCTGATCGGAGTCGTCGAGAAAGACCATCGCCCAGGCTTTCTTGACGAAGTCCTTGGTCTTGACGAGCTTCGCGGGCGTGTTCCACACAGGCACCACGTGCTGATCGACGTAGGCCTGCATCGCGGCGATCAGCGCGTCGAAATCGACGCCGAGGGGGTCCGTCGCCTTGTTGAAGCACGCGATGGTCGGTAGCTCGCCCTGATTGAATGCTCCCAGTATCGGTCGGCCTTTTGCCATTGGCTTGCCCTCCTGCACGATTCGCACTGAATCTGTATGGACGCGGGGTGAGACGGCGTCAGAGACCCCAACTCTTCAGAGAACTCGCGGACCTGAAGACCTGGTCGCGCCCGAATTCGTCAGGCAATGGTGATGGACCGCCAGTTAGAAACGGAGTGCACGCCGCTCCAGAAGTTGTTGACGATCGCGCGATCTGTGACCGTCACGTAGATGATGTAGCAGCACGGGTCCACTTTCAGGGCCCACGGATCGACCAGGAACTCCGTCGGCGCCGGATACCCAGTGTCGGCGATGTTCCCGTTGTAGGTCTTCGAGAGTGACACGGCGGTGGTGCTGACGAGTCCCGCGCTGACTCCGCAACCGCCGAGCAGGTTGACGCTGATGGCGCTGAAGTTCTCGTCCCAGGCCTGCAAAGTGATGACGAGAAGGTTGCCGTCCCCGCGTTCGATACGTTCGCAGCAACCGAGCTTGCGGCGCTTGCCGTCGGGCGCCTGGATCGCGAGGTCAATGGACGGCGGCGCCGGCTGCGGGTATCCGTTGTCGACGCGCACCGGCTGCACCGGGCTTTCGAACTCCACGAGTGCGGCGTTGCGCACCGTGAGTTTCAAGTAATACAGCCTGTCGCGGTCAACCGGAGTCTGCCAGTCGGTGAGGTAGTCAGGCCCGATCAGGCCCATCTCCGAAACCTTGTACCAGCCGCCGGCCGCCGCCAGACGCGTGTAGTATATGAATGGCGGATTCGGCGGAGGGGGCGGGGGCGGGCCGGGATTCCACTTGTAGTCGTCGATGGGAGTGAGAATCGGGGTCCAAGGGCCGCCGAGAGCGAGCCCATATTCGACCTTGTATTCGAACGCGCCCGCGACGTTGAACACTCCGCGGATGTTGGCGAGACCCCCGAAAGGGTGGTCCCCCGACCCGGCCGGCTTGTTGTCCGCGGAGGTGGTGCCGGGCGGGAAACTAGGGCCCGTTGCACGCCCCTGGGGATCAATGCGCGAAGTGGGAATGAAGCCGACTTCGGTGATCACGGGCGGCGGCGGGCACAGCCAGCGGCATACCCGCCGACAGCGAACGACGCATATGTAGTGGCAGATCTGGTGACAGAAGCGCTGGAGCTTCAGTTTCTCAAGCAGCGCATTGAATGCCTTGTCGTCTAAACCGTCGACCGCGGCGATGAAGGCCCGGAGAATCTTTTCGTCTGTCGCGATGCGCGCCGTGACGGCGGCGAACTCGCGCATTTCCTTGATCTGGTTCGCGGGCTCGAGAATCGGCGTGGGGGGCTGTTTGCAGAGCCGCGTGCACACGAAGATACAGTGCTTACTGCAAAACCAGCGACAGATCAGACGGCAATGATCGGTTAGCTGCAGCCTTGAAAGCTCAGCCTGAAACTTTTCGCGATCGAGCGCCCGGAACGCTTCCGCGGCGCGCGTAAATGCTGCTTCATCTTCGGCCAGTTTTTCTATTGCGCGGCCGGTGTCTCGCAACTCAGCAAGACGCTCCTGTTCGTTGAGCGGTGTATCCGCCATGGCTCCCCTCCATTCAGCCGGCCTTCTAAAGTCGCTTTCCGGCGTCTGGCATCGATCTGCTTAGAACTAGATCGACGCTTGCGACGTAGACCTAGTCGCAATGTAGGTGCCGACGGGGCTCGAAGCAATTATCATTTGCGGCCAGCGGGGCCAACGGCGGCCGGCCGGGGTCGGGGGGCAAGCACGACTGTCAATGCTCCTGCAGCTGGCGCCTCAGGACTCCCGGTGTAACTCCAAACTCCCGGCGTACGAACTTCGTGAACGATGGAGCGCCTGAGTAGCCGAGCCGGAGGGCGACATCTTTCAGGTTTACATCCTTCAGTTGGAGCAGGTTCACGGCCATCGACGCCTGACGGGTGAGGCGGGCCTGGGACATAGTCATCCCGCGATTCTTGAATCGCCGCCGGAGGGTACGGAAAGAAACACCGTCCCGTCGAGCCAAGGCCTTCCCGCCCTCGCGAACGAGGACGTCGAGCGGATCGTCCACCGAGTTATCGCGGGTGTTTGCGGCGAATCGGTGCATTTCGGCTCGACCGTACGCGTCCTTATTCACTAGGACGTGCGAAGAAGGCCTTTTGACCCCCCGAGACTCAAAAGGATAGGAACTTTGATTCGCGCCCGCAAGAGGGCGAGGCTTCCGAGGGGT
>JADGOB010000160.1 GCA_017883185.1 Acidobacteriota bacterium | reverse complement strand
ACTGGGACGACTTCATCGACCGACCGGAGCCGAGTACCGACCTGGACTGCCTGCGCCGATGCGTGGGCCGCAGCGCGCCCTTCGGGGACGAGGCCTGGCGCACGGCAACCGTCGACCGCCTTCAATGGTCCACAGGCTTGCGTCCCGTCGGGCGTCCCCGCCAACGCTGACGGTCGAGAACCGGCCGAACCTGCTGTGGGAAATCACTCCGGGAGTAATTTCCGCTGCCGGCGGGTCCGCGTCGGTTACACCCGCCCGTCTCTCAGAACGACCACGCGCAGGCCTGGCACCAGTCGGAAGTGTGCCTCGTCGGCCGGCCCCACCAGCACGCCAAAGCCTATCGCCACGGCGGTTGCGGCCACCGCCAGGTCATTGGCAGGAATCAGCCGCCCCTTTCGGCTGAGCCCGGCATACAACTCCGCCCAGCGCTCGGCCGCCGCCGGCCCAAACTCGATCACCGGGACCGTCGCGACGAGCGCATCGATCTTGGCCCGCCTGGTCGCAGCCCGCTCCCTGGTGTCCGCCAGCCTCACCCCTACCATCAACTCGGCGTAGACGATGGCGGGAATGGCCGCGTCCTCGGATCCGCAGACGTCACCCTCCCACGGCGTGGCCGAACGCTCCAACGCCACAAGCGCGCTCGTGTCGATTACGAGGCCCATGGATTGCCCGGAAGGGTATCAGCCGTCCCCACCTGCTCCAGCAGAGCGGCGAACTCGAGATCAGGCTCGCCGGCGTCGCGCCAGGCCGAGAGCCCCTCTTGGACGCTTCCCTTCGGCGAGGGTTGCGCCGGGTCGATCCGCGCGACCGGCACCCCGTTCCGCTCCACGATGAACGACTCGCCCCGGTAGCGAATCCGCCCGAGCACATCCCCCACCTGCCGAGCGAGCATCGTCGCAGAGATGACTTGCTTCTTCATAATTACGTATTTTACGTAATTGCAGAAGACAGATCAATCGGGACGAACAAGCGCGACGTTGACGGCGACGGCGAAGCCGAAGTCGGCACTGGTTGTGTTGCAATAGAACATCCGAATTGATAAGTTACAGCAATGCAATGGACGGATCTGCTGCGACTTGTCGGAGCCGAACCGGTCTTCTCCTCGGCGCTCCTCCTCGCGGGCCCCACCTCGGTTCCGCGCGTTCGGCTGCAGCTCTCGCGGTGGGTTCGCGCAGGACGTCTGCTGCAATTGCGCCGCGGGGTGTACGCGCTGGCGCAGCCGTGGCGCAAGATCGACCCCCACCCGTTCACCGTGGCCAACGCGCTCCAGCGCGGCTCCTACGTCAGCCTTCAGGCCGCGCTCTCCTTCCACGGCGTCATCCCCGAACACGCGCCGGTGGTGACGAGCATCGGTCCCGGCCGACCGGAGACGATCCGCACGGCCCTTGGCGGCTTCCAGTTCAACCACATGGCGGCGCCGCTGCTCTACGGGTACGCCCTCATCGACGTTGCTTCGGGGCAACGCGCTTTTGTGGCGAGCCCGGAGAAGGCGCTGCTCGATCTGGTGTATCTCACGCCCGGAGGCGACGATCCGGCGTTCCTCGAGGCGCTGAGGCTGCAGCAGTCCGACGCGATCGACGCCACCACGCTCGTGGCCTTGGCCGAACGCAGCGGGAAGCCGCGCCTTCGCCGTGCCGCGGTCCGCACGCTGGAGCTGCTGCAAAACGATACGGGGGTCCGGCTGTGAAAGACCACCTGCGCCAACTGACCGAACGGGAGCCTCACGCGCCGGCCGGTCGCCGCGTCGCCGTCGAATACCTCCAGGCGCGCGTGCTTCAGTCGCTTCAGCTCGGCGGCGGGTTTCTGCGGTGGGCATTTCTGGGGGGAACCGCGCTGAGATTCCTGTACGGGATCCCGCGCTTCTCCGAGGACCTGGACTTCTCGGTCATCACACCGGGAACCGACGCAGGTCTGGAGTCGGCGATGGCCTCCGCGAAACGAGCGTTTGTCGCCGAAGGCTATCGCGCCGAGGTCACCCTGAAGACGCAGAAGACGGTGGCATCGGCGTTTGTGAAGTTCCCGGGCCTCCTCCACGAGCTCGGGCTCTCACCCCGCACGTCGCAAACGCTCTCGATCAAGGTCGAGGTGGACACCCGTCCTCCGGCCGGCGCACAGATCGAGACGTCGATCGTCCGTCGCCACGTCACGCTGAACCTCTGCCACTACGATCGCGCATCGCTCCTTGCCGGAAAGCTCCACGCGATCCTCACACGGCCGTGGGCCAAAGGGCGCGACCTTTACGATCTGGCGTGGTACCTGGCAGACCGGCGCTGGCCCGAGCCAAACCTCGCGATGTTGAACGCCGCCCTCGCGCAGACTGGGTGGCCAGGTCCGGTCATGAACCCGGCGAACTGGCGCCATGAAGTCCGCCAGCGGCTGACCGGCCTCGATTGGGCGGCGGTGCAGGCCGACGTGCGCCCATTCCTCGAGCACGACCACGACGTGGAGCTGGTCACGCCCGCGGCGCTCTCCCAGCTCCTGCGCGAGAAAGAACAGTCGCGCGATGAGCGGAAGGTTCTGCCGTTGCAGTTCGAGCGGTAGCGAATCCGCCCGAGCACATCCCCACCTGGCGTGCGAGCGCCGTCGCAGAGGCGGTTCGAAGTCGAATTCCTGCTGCGTCAGGAGCTCGTGCGCGGCCGGAGTACGTGTTCCTCGTGGCCGGCACGAACCACTCCGGGAGTTATTTTCTCGCACGACGGTCTTTCGCCGTCCGATCTCTTGATCCGCCCCTCCCGACGACGGTATCGTCGTCGTCCAACCAACCAGTGTGACCAGGGAGGAGCGCATGTACCTTATTGACGCACTGAAAGCGGTGAGAGACCACATCGAGTACGACAGGATGGCAAACGGCAAGTGGCGAGCAGCGTTCAAGGGGGCGTTCGAGGTCTCCGCGGAGGCTCGGTCGCCCGACGACGCATGTCAGGAAGTCGAAATTGAGATCGCCAAGCTCGTGGCCGAGTGGATTGTTCGTCCCCCGGGTCCGCCGTCCGTCCCGAGTGCACCGGGTTCCCGAACCAACGTCCGCAGAAAATCCACGGGTGCGGGTCGGCGAAGGGTGCCATAACTGCCAGGCTTCTTGACAACTCGGCGGCCATCCGAGAGGTTCCGGCCGAATTCCGCGTGAATCCCGAGGGGTACGAAGCGTGCGAAAGATCTGGCCCGGAGGCCGACAGCGATGACAACGAAAGAACGCGAAGATCTGCAGGCGTACTTCGACGGGAAGTTCCGCGGCATCGACCAGCGGTTCGCAACGATCGAGACTCACCTCGATCGTCAGGATGCGGCTATGGAAAAGACGACGACGAACATCCTCCTGACGATTGAGGCGGAGGGCGCGAGTGCGCGCCGACATGCCGACCGGCTGTTCAGCATCGTGGACGCGCGGCTGGAGAGCGCACTCGAGAGCCCGCAGACTCGGGACAGGCCCAAACGCCGCGGTTCTGCAGACCGTCCACCCAAGTAGCGCCGGAACGGAGATTACTTCCCGGGTGAGTATCGCGATCGCCCCGCCGCCCTCCTCTCGAAGGCTCGTCCAGCCACGCACGAACGCCACCATCCCCGTCTCGAATCCGTAGACCTTCGGCCGGCGCACCAGCTCCCGCCTTCCACCGCCGTGAAACGGCGGCACGGGCACCAGCGCGTACGCCACGCTCATGGCATCGACGCCCTCACGCTGGACGCGCGCGCTCCGCTGTACGGTCGCCGCACCGGTCAGCTCCGCCTGGCCCCGTTGCCGTTCGACGCCGTCAGGCAGTTCGTTCCCGCCTACGCCTTCGACGACGCCCTGCGGACCGCAGCGGTGTTCGGCGGCATCCCGCACTACCTCCGACTGCTGGATTCCTCGCGGTCTCTCACCGCCAACATCCGCGACGCCGTGCTCGGCACGGGTGCGCCGCTTCGCGACGAGATCGAGTTCCTGCTGCGTCAGGAGCTCGTGGAGACGAGAATCTATTTCGGGATCCTGGCCGCGATCGCCGCGGGCAAGGAGAAGCTCGGCGAGATCATCAACGCCACCCACCTGCCGCCGGGCAATGTCAGCAAGTACTTGGCCGTGCTGCAGTCGCTCGGCCTGGTCGCGCGGGATGTGTGGAGCAGCAGACCGGTCGGAGTCAACGTTCTGGACGAGCTGCGGGCCAAGGTGGAACGTTCGGGACTGGCCGCCAACGCCCGCGACGTCACCTTCGCCCTCTTCTCGCGCAGCGGTTTCACCGCGGCGCTCCTGACCTCGTCACGTGCCCGCAAAGACCTGGTGCTGGTCGAACGCCTGACCCCGAAATCACTCCGGGAGTGATTGTCCCGACCAGGACGACCATGCTGCCTGGGGCGATGGTGCGGAACACCGCGGCCGATCACACCAGCCGGTGCACCGGAACCGTCCAGATCGAGCGCTCCGCCACGAGGGGCTCCACCTGGCCGCCCGATGTGACGACGAGCCCGCCGCGCCAGCGATCGCCAAGCGCCCCCGCCACCGCCAGCAGACCACCGGCGTCCGACCGCACCGAGCCGGGACGGTGCTTGATCTCGAGCCCGATCACGCCCGCTGGGGTTTCGAGCAGCAGGTCCACCTCGAGTCCCGACCGGCTCCGGTAGAAGAACCACCCCGCCTCCACTCCCGCCGCGCTCGTCCACTTCTTCAGCTCCCCCACCACCATCGTCTCGAAGAGGCCACCGTCCGTCGGGCCCCAGCGGTGCGTGCCCTGCCTCAACAAGCCAACGTCCATCCAATAGACCTTCGGCGCCTTGACGACAGTACTCGTCAGGTTCCGGGAGTACGGCGGCAGCAACAGAATCTGGTACGACGCCTCCAGATACGCGAGGTACCGCCGCGCGGTCGAGGGGGACATCCCGGCATCGCGCGCGAGGTCGGCGTAGGAGAGCAATCCGCCCGACCGCAGCATGCACAGTCGCTCGAGCCGGCGAAACGGCTGGAGGTCGTCGAGGCGCGCGAGATCGGCAAGGTCGCGCTCCAGAAACGTCTGCTGATAGGAACGCAGCCAGTCGTGGCGATCGGCATCGGTGAGCGGGAGCAGGCCAGGCATGCCGCCCCATGCGAGCAGGTGCTCGACCGAGTCGCGGCGCCGATCCTCCTCCTCGCCGAACAGAACTGGCGCCTCCTCGCAAAGACGTGCGTCGATCAGGCCCGGCCTCGTGATCAGGTCGTGGAGGAGAGGCGGTGGCGGTTGTTCGCCCGCGGAGTGCCGCAACTCGAGCGCGCAGAGCGGCCACAACTCGAAGAGAAACGCGCGCCCCGCGAGCGTTTCGCGTACGCGGTGCATCAGCGCCAGGCGGGGGGAGGATCCCAGAAGGACGGTGAACGAGACCTCGCCGGCGTCGAACGCCCACTTGACCTTCTCGAACACCGCGGGCTCCTTCTGAGCCTCGTCCAACACCGCCGCTCCCACGGTGCGGCCCCAGGCCGCCGTTCTCAACTCGCGCAGAGCTTCTCGCTCTTCGAGACTGCCGAGATTGAGATACCGAAGTTCCGGGTAGTTGGTCCGGGCCAGGGTCGTCTTCCCGGTCTGCCTGGCGCCTGTGAGAACGACCAGTCGTCGGCTGGAAGGGGCCGGGAGTCTGTTGGCCGCGATCCTGAAAAGCTGTAAATTCGTTCTCATCAACGACTATTATGCAGCCTTATGATAAAACGATGAGGAAACCACTCCGGGAGTTGTTTTCTCGCTCCGACGAGGCTATCGTGGTCGTCCTCCCCGCTGCCGGACGAGGGAAAGGCACGTCAGGAAATCATCACTATGTCCAAGTACTCCGTCAGTCCCGCCGGTGAACGGTTCCCCCTGCCCGAGCCCGAAGACGACGCGCGCGAGTTCCAGCGCGTGCAGGCGCTGGCCGCGGACGCGCGCGCCGAAGGCAAGGAGATCGTGGTCGTCATGGGCGTCGGCTTCGTCGGAGCGGTGATGGCCGCGATCGTCGCCGACTCGGTTGGCCCGGACGGAAAGCCCGGGAAATTCGTGATCGGCTGCCAGCGACCGAGCCCGCGCAGCTACTGGAAGATCCCGCTGCTCGCGCGGGGCGAGTCGCCGGTGAAAGCCGAGGACCCGGATGTCGATCCGATGATCCACCGGACCGTCATCGACAAGAAGACGCTCGTGGCCACCCACAACAGCGACTGCCTGAAGCTCGCCGACTGCGTGGTTGTGGACGTGCAGTGCGACTACTCGAAGCGCGACCTCGGCAACATGAAGACGGGCAGCGCCGAGATGAGCGCGCTCGAGGCGACGATGAGGACGATTGGGGAGAAGATCCAGCCATCGTGCCTCGTGTTAGTAGAAACCACCGTGGCGCCGGGTACCACGGAGTTCGTCGCGTGGCCGATCATGAAGCGTGCGTTCGCTGCACGCGGCCTGCGTACCGAACCGCTGCTGGCCCACAGCTTCGAGCGTGTCATGCCTGGCCGCGACTACGTCCGCAGCATCCGCGACTTCTGGCGCGTGTGCTCGGGCTGCACCCCCGACGCGCGGGATCGCACGGTGAAGTTCCTCGGCGAGATCCTGAACACGCGCGACTTCCCGCTGACGGTGATGGACCGGCCGATCGAGTCGGAGACGACGAAGATCGTCGAGAACTCGTACCGCGCCACGATCCTCGCGTTCCTCAACGAGTGGAGCCTGTTCGCCGAGCGCAACGGCGTGGATCTCGTCAAGGTGATCCAGGCCATCAAGGTGCGCCCGACGCACAGCAACATCATCTTCCCCGGACCGGGCATCGGCGGCTACTGCCTGCCGAAGGACGGTGGCCTGGGATACTGGGCGTACAAGCACATCCTTGGGTTCGAGGACGGCGACCAGCTCTTCCGCATCACGCCGGCCGCCATCGACATCAATGACACGCGCGGCCTGCACGTGGCGGAGCTGGTGCGCGACGCGCTCCGGAACATGGGGCGCTACATTGCCGGCGCGAACGTGCTGCTCTGCGGCGCGAGCTACCGCGAGGACGTGGGCGACACACGCTACAGCGGCTCGGAGCTGGTGGTGCGCAAGCTCACCGAGATGGGCGCGGAGCTGCGCGTGCACGACCCCTACGTGGATCACTGGTACGAGCTGGAGAGCCAGTCGGATTACCCGGCGCCAGGCCACTCGTGGTCGCGCTTCTTTCGGAACCAGGAGGGCCTCACCGAGATCCGCGTGCAGAAAGACATGCCGACCGCGCTGGCCGGCGCCGAGGCGCTGGTGCTCGCGGTGCGGCACAAGCCGTATCTGGAGCTCGAGCCCGAGCAGGTGGTCGCGTGGGCCGGCGCGCCGCTGGCCATCGTGGACTGCTTCGGCATCCTGACGGACGAGCGGATCCGCCGCTACTTCGAGTTGGGCTGCGAGGTGAAGGCCCTCGGCCGCGGTCACATCCAGCGAATCAAGGAAGAGGTGAGGGGGAAGAAGAGGAACTGAAGCCGAGTGGCACGTAGCGCACGCACGGCGCGCGCATTCCTTCGGCGCGGCCTGCGGGCCATCTTGGCGGCCGAGCCGCAGATCGCGTTTGCATTCGTCTTCGGGTCGTTCACCGAGGACCGGCCGTTTCGCGACATCGACGTGGGTGCTTACGTGGATGGGGAACTCGGTCGGCCTGGCGACCTCGAGGAGCGCCTCACGCGGGCCGCAGCGTTTCCGGTGGACCTCGTCCTCGTCAACGGGCGCCCCGTGACGTTCCTGGTTCAAACCACGATCTCATCGCGGTTCGCCATCGTCCCGGGCCAATCCCTCCTCTTCCTGGACGAGATCCAGGCCTGCCCGTCCGCCTTTCCCGTTCTCGGCGACTTCCGAGAACTCCAACCCGAACAGCACGTGATCGCGGCCGGCTCGCTGCTCGATTTCGCCCTGCGCGAATTCCCCAGCTCGATGCCTGTGGGCCGGATCGAATACCTCTACCAGTTGCGTCTATGGGACTTATAACCGGACACTAGTGATGCGTTACGTCAGGCGTATCGACATGAACGGTTGGGATCTGGGCGGGCGTGCGCGATTGCGGCAGCGCCGATAGCCCTCGGCCAGATGCCGGCAGTCCATATCCAGATTGGCGTGCGAAGAGGCACCCAGCAGCTTGCTGGTCTCTTCACCGGAGCCAGTGGACGCGGCGGTCGGTGAAGTCACTTGTGAAGTTGGGTGCCAATGGCCGACCGAGACCTGATTGCCAGGGTAGACCGCGTGAGATACAATGTATCTCATGGCAGCAACTACCATGGTTCATGTGCGGGTCAGCGAGCGGACCAAGGCGCGCGCAACCAAGGCGCTCGCCGCGATGGGTCTTTCCGTGTCGGACGCGGTGCGGGTTCTGCTCACCCGCGTGGCGGCCGATAAGGCGCTCCCGTTCAACCTGCAGGTGCCGAACGCGACGACAGCCGCCGCGATGGAGGAAGCGAGGCGCGGGGGTCTCAAGTCCTTCGACAGCGTCCCCGATCTGATGGCGGACCTGAATGAGGAGGATTGAGTACACCGGCGCCTTTCGCCGGGACTTCAAGCGGGAGAAGGCGGGGCGGCATCGCCAGAAGTTAGACGAGCTCATTGCTGCCGCCACCTCTTTACTGGCGACCGACAGGCCCATGCCTGCGGCGTACCAGGACCATCCGTTATCCGGGAATTGGAACGACCACAGAGACTGCCACCTGAAACCGGACCTCGTGCTCATCTACCGGAAGCCCGACAAGGTGACGCTGCAGCTCGTGCGGCTCGGCTCGCACAATGGGCTATTTGGGTGAG
>JADGOB010000003.1 GCA_017883185.1 Acidobacteriota bacterium | reverse complement strand
GCGGGCGGGCCGGCGGGCGAGGCGCCCACGCCGGGCGCGGCACCGGGCGCCGGCGCGAGCGGCGACGTCATCGACGCCGAAGTAGTGGACGACGACAAGAAATAGCTGGCAGCGGACAGCTCACAGCTGGCAGCCTGCAGTGGCTGGCAGCTGACGATGGACGGCCGAGTGTTCGGACCCGGCAACACCGATGGATCTGTACGACATTCTCGGGGTGGAGCGGGACGCCGGTCTGCCCGACATCCGTCGGGCCTACCGGCGCCTGGCCCGCAAGTTCCATCCCGGCATCAACCCGGGGGACCGTGAGGCCCACGCGCGCTTTGGCCAGATCACGGCGGCGTTCGAGACGCTGAGTGATCCGGAGCGCCGCCGCGCGTACGACGCGGGAGTGTCCGAGGACCCACGCGCGGCGGACTTTTCGTTCGGGTTCGAAGGATTCGATTTCTCGGTCGACGTGACGTCGGAGCACCAGGCGTCCACCTTCGGCGACCTGTTCGCGGACGTCCTGGCGCGGAGCGCAGGGCCGTCGGCCGCGGCAGGTCAGGAGGCGGGCGCCGACCTCCAGTCCAGCCTATCGGTCTCGTTCCAGGAGGCGATGACTGGCACGGAACAATACGTGGCGCTGACGCGGCAGGCGCCGTGCCGGACCTGCGCCGGGAGCGGTGCCCTGCCGGTGGACCCGGTGACGTGCGCCGGATGCCAGGGGCGAGGCCAGGTCCGCACGGCTCGCGGGCACATGGTGTTCACGAAGCCATGTGAGGCATGTCGAGGCACGGGACAGCGCTGTGAAACCACGTGCCGGTCCTGTCGGGGCGAAGGGCTCGAGTCGCGCGCGGAGAGCGTGGGCGTACACGTGCCGGCCGGTGTCACCGACGAGGCCCAGGTGCGGATTCCGGGACGCGGGCAGGCGGGCCGGCGCGGCGGCCGGGCGGGAGACCTGATTCTGTCGGTTCGCGTGAGGCCGGACCCGTTGTTCCGTCGCGAGGGCGACGACCTGCACCTGGTGGTGCCGGTCGCCCTGCATGAGGCGGCGCTCGGCGCGAAGATCGACATCCCGACCTTTGACGGCCCGGTGCGGCTGCGCGTGCCGCCCGGCACGCAGTCGGGGCAGCGGTTGCGGCTGCGCGAGCGCGGGGCGCCGTCGCTGCGCACCGGCGGGAGGGGCGATCTGTTCGTGGAGGTGCGGCTGGTCCTGCCGACGCTCCTCGACGAGCGTTCGAAAGAGTTGGTGCGCGAGTTCGGCCAGATCAACGGCGGCAACGTGCGCCGGGGTCTGTGGGACGACCAGTTGTGAGTGTCTCATAACCCGGTCGAGCCGGAACTAAAGAGACTAGGCCGGGTTATGAGCGGCCTTCGGCCGACAACCACGATTTCTTTCCCCGACGTCGAAGACTTCGCGCACGAGGGACTGATGGTGACCACATGGTGACCAAGACGGCCGGCAAGGCCTACTACATGATCAGCGCCGTCGCGCAGAAGTACAACATCCACCCGCAGACGCTGCGGTTGTACGAGCGGGAAGGGCTGCTGAAACCCTCGCGCACCGAGGGGAACACCCGCCTCTACTCCGAAGAGGACCTCGAGCAGCTCGAGACCGTCCTGTCGCTGACCCGCGACCTGGGCGTGAACCTCGCGGGTGTCGAGATCGTCCTGAACATGCGACGCACGATCGAGCGCATGCAGCATGAGGTCAACGAGTTCATGGTGTACGTCAAGCACGAGCTCGCGCGGGGCCTCGACGACTGGGAGCAGCGGCTGAACACGGCGCTCGTCAGGTCGTCGCCGACCGACCTGGTGCGCGCGTCGGCCGCGCCTCCCCCGGCTCGCCCGCCGGCGGCTGCCGGCGGGGAGGGGCCCGGAATGGACGCCGTTCCGGCGGCCAGGGCCGGGAAGCCCCGACCGGAGGTATCATGAGGTCGTGAGCCACCCGCCACGCGAGCAGACGCCGGAGGCGGTCACCCTGCAGGCCTACCTCCAGGAGATCGCCCGGCTGCCGCGGCTCACCCAGGGCGAGGAGCAGGAGCTCGGCGCCCGCATTCAGCGCGAGCGCGACGACGAGGCGCTGAAGCGGCTGGTGGAAGCCAATCTCAGGTTCGTCGTCTCCTACGCCAAGCGCTACCGCAACCTGGGCGTCGGGTTCCTCGACTTGATCCACGAAGGCAATCTCGGGCTGCTCGAAGCGGCCCGGCGCTTCGATCCCTCCCGCAACGTCAAGTTCATTACCTACGCCGTCTGGTGGATTCGGCAGGCGATCATGCACGCGCTCTCAGGTCAGCGCCGCGCGTTCGCACTTCCGACAAAGCTCTCGGCCGTGGCCAGTCGGTTCGGCCGCGACGTGATCGACCTCGCCGCCCGCCTGGACCACACGCCGTCAGCCGAGGAGATCGCGGAGGTTCTGGGCATCTCGGCGGCCGAGGCCGCCGCACTGCAGTACGTGTCGGGCAACGACGTGTCGCTCAGCGACCCGGTCAGCCAGGACGAGGAGGACGGCCGCGAACTGGGCGAGACGCTGCCGCAGCACACCGTGCCGCCCGCCGAGGACGCGTTGCTGCACGAGGCGCTACTCGCGCAGCTCGAGGCGGCGATGGCCGACCTCGCCCCCAAGGAACGCGAAGTGATGGCCATGCGCTTCGGGCTCGGCGGCCAGGAACCGCTGACGCTTCAGGAGGTCGGCGAGCGCCTGGGCATCTCGCGGGAGCGGGTCCGCCAGCTCGAGTCGCGCGCGAAAGAGAAGATCCGTCGCGGGAGCAAGGCCGGCGAGCTGCGTTCACACTTGAACTGAAGCGGACACCCGCGACGCCGCGGTGCCGTACGCTGCGACGCTGCGCGCCGCGATTCACGGTTTCCTTCGGCCGCGAAGTCGGGCACAATACTCGACACGATGCCCTGCCCGATCTGTGACGACACCCGGTGGAAGATTGTCGAGCGCGGCGGTGTGCGCCGCGCGGCCCGGTGCGAGTGCTGGCGCGCAGCCAACATCGAGCGGCTCGTCGCCGACGCGCGCATCCCGCGTCGCTACCAGCACTGCAGCCTCGACAACTTCGTGGCCTACGAGAACGAGCGGCTGCAGAATGCGGTGGTCCGCGCCCGCCGGTTCGCCGAGGCCTTTCCCGTGGTGGATAAGGGGCTGTTCCTCATCGGCCCGCCGGGTATCGGGAAGAGCCACCTCGCCGTTGCCGTGCTCGAGCAGGTGATGACCACGCGGGGCGCGCGCGGCCTGTTCTACGACGTGCGCGACCTGCTGAAGGTCATCCGCAACACCTACGACCCGGTCGTGAAGGCGACCGAGTTCGAAGTCCTGCGCCCGGTGATGTCGGCGGAGTTGCTGGTCCTCGATGACATCGGCGCCGAGAAGACCTCCGAGTGGGTGGAGGAGACGCTGAACCTGATCGTCACCACCCGCTACAACGAGCGACGCGTGACGATCTTCACGTCGAACTACGAGGAGAAAGAAGATCGATCGGATCCCGACTCGCTGCTGTCGCGCGTCGGCTTCCGCATGCATTCGCGCCTCTACGAGATGTGCGAGTTCCTCGAGTACGACGGCGCCGACTATCGACACCGGCCGCCGAACGCGGGTTCCGAGGACCTGCTGGCGATGTGGAAGCTGCAGGATCGCCCGTCGGCCCTGCCTCGCCGCTCAGGCTCTCCGGTGCGTGCGCAACTCCGCAAGCCCGACCCGAAGGCCGACGTGGCCTGGCCCGGGGGGCGAGCCGGGAGCGGCCACTAGACATGGAGAATTTCTCCATCCTCCATTGACGGCGCAGGATCATGGCCATACCCCCCCTGGGTCTCTACCTGCACGTGCCGTTCTGCGCGGCAATCTGCAACTACTGCAACTTTAACCGCGGCTTGCTCGACGCCGACCTCAAGCGCCGGTACGTGGCGTCGCTGGTGCGGGAGATCCGCGCGGAGAACGCGGGCCTGCCTTCGACCGTGCTCAGGCCAGGGAAGGCCCGCGCCATACCTGCGCCGGCCCGCGCCACACCTGCGCCGGCCCGCGCCACATTGGGGCGAGCCGCCGATACCATCTACTTTGGCGGCGGCACACCGTCGCTGCTCGATCCTGCCGAGATCGCCGGGGCGATCCAAGCCTGTCGCGAGGCCTTCGAGGTGGAACCCGGGGCCGAGGTGACGATGGAGGCGAACCCGGAAACGGTGACCCCCGATCGTCTGGCCGCCTACCGTGCGGCAGGAGTCAACCGGCTCAGTTTCGGTGTCCAGTCCTTCAGGGACATCGAGCTTCACCGACTCGGTCGCCTGCACGACGCGGCGCGCGCGCGTGCGGCCGTGGCCGACGCGCGCGCGGCCGGCTTCGACAACCTCAGCCTCGACCTGATGCTGTGGCTGCCCGGCCAGTCGCGTGACGACGTCGGGACGTCGGTAGAGGAGTTGATCGCGCTCTACCCGGAGCACGCATCGCTCTACCTTCTGGAGATCTACCCGAACGCCCCGCTCGAGGACGAGATGGCGCGGGCCGGGTGGTCGCAGGCGCCCGACGATGATGCGGCGGACATGTACCTGGACGCGATGGAGCGGCTCGAGTCGGCCGGCTACGAGCAGTACGAGATCTCGAACGTGGCACGACCCGGCCGCCGGTCCCGCCACAACCTCAAATACTGGACCGACGGCGAGTGGCGTGGATTCGGCTGCGGCGCCCACTCGACAGTCGGGCACGTGCGGTGGAATAATGTTGCGTCCGCGTCCGAGTACGTCTCCCGCCTGGAGCACGACGTCTCGCCGGTGGCGGCGAGGCGGGAGTTGTCGCCGCGCGAGCAACTCGAGGAAGCGCTGTTCATGGAGTTGCGACTCTCCGACGGCGTGCGGCTGGAGCGGGTCCGCGAACACTACGGCGTAGACGTGTGGCAGCAGTGGGGCGAGCGCCTCGCGCCGTTCGAAGAAGCGGGCCTCCTGGAGCACGACGATCACCGCCTCCGGCTGACTCGCCGGGGGATGCTCCTGGCCAACGACGTAATGAGCGCTTTTCTCGAAGCCGGCAGTACGGTAAAGTAACTGCCTTCCCGACCATGTTCGTCAAGGAGGACTGAATGCGACTGACCTGGATCCCGTTTGGTTTCGACTACCGGCCCGCGCTGGCCGGACTCGCGCTCGCGGTGGCATTCGTGCTTGGGTCCGTGAGCCCCTCGTTTGCCCAGGCGACCACGCCACCGCAACAGCCGGCTGCCGCAGCGCAGCAGGTCCCGGCCAAGCCCGCGCTGGCGTTCCAGAACGACGCCGGGCTCATCATCCTGTACATCAAGGCGGACAAGACTGTCGATTTCGAGGACCTGATGAACAAGCTGAAGGAGGGTCTGTTGAAGATGGACGCTCCGGAAGCGAAGCAGCAGGCGGCCAGTCTGAAACTGTTCAAGAACCCGAACGTCCAGGGCGGTATCGCCGTCTACGTCATGTTCGCCGATCCGGTCGTCAAGAATATCGAGTACTGGTTCCTCCCGATCCTGTACAAGGCGTATCCGGCTGACGGCCAGGCGCTGCTGCAGAAGTGGACCGACTCCAAGGCCGCGACACCGGCGCCGACGATCTTCGACCTCGCCCTAGTCATGAAGATGCAGTAGTCGCGTGCGCGATGGCGGGGGCACCAGGGAAAGGCCCGCAGCCTCGCATCCAGGTCACGCACGCGCCATGGCCAGACCTCGGGGAGACGAATCTGTCGTCTCCCCGTTCCTTTTGTACGCCCTGGAGGTGCCGTGTCGCGTCGGTCGAGCCGTATGGCTGGCTGGCGCCAGGGCCTTTCCGTCCGCCGTCGATCTAAGCCTCGCCGCCGTTTCTGCCGATCTTCCTAAAGAGCCACCCTGCTGGCAGGGTCCGTCTACCTGTCGGCTCGTCGGTGGGCAGGTCAACCGAGGGCATGGCGGAAGGTCCGCCGCGAGCATGGATGCGTGAGCCCGGATGAAGGTGCTCCTCGTCGATGATGATCGTTCCACCAGGTACCTCATCGGCCGCGTGCTGACCAAGCGCTTCGGCTGCGAGGTGACCGAGGCGGGAGACGGCCGGCAGGCGCTGGAGGCGCTGTCGCACGACCGTTTTCACCTGGCGTTCCTCGACGTGCAGATGCCGGTGATGGACGGCCTCGAGACACTGCGAACCCTTCGTGAGTCTCCCGAGCACGCCGCCCTCCAGGTCGTGATGCTCACCGGCGAGCGCGACGAGACGATCATCCGGAAAATCCTCGAGCTTGGCGTGTTCGAGTACATGGTCAAGCCGCTCAACATGGCGAGGCTCGCCGATCGGCTTCGTCGAATGCTCCGGACGATCATCGCGCAGCGTGACGGCGCGCCAACCGATCCGGGCTGGTTCGGCCAGGCGCTTCGCCACATCGACGCGCCCCTCCTGATCATCGAGGGACGCACGCCGTTCCGGCGGTGTTTCGCGGAGACCTTCGGAGTGCACCGCCCGGTGATCGAGGCGGAGAGCGGCGTGGCCGGCATGCGGGATATCGTCGCCTCGAACCCGGGCGTGGTGTTCATCGGCGACGACCTGGGCGTGCTCAGCGAGCCGCTGCTGCTGCGGAGAATCCGCTCGTCGCCTGCGTTCTGCCACATTCCGCGCGTCGCGCTCGCCGACGACGAGGAGGGCGACGCGCGCCTCATCGGCTACGATGGCACGCTGGTCCGAACGCTGTCGCCGGAGACCCTGCTGAGGCGGATGGCCGACCTGATGCGACCTGGGGGGGCGGCCGGGATGGGAGGTGCCGGAATTGCCGCCGGGCTGCCGTGCGACGGTGCTGCTCGTCTGCGAGGAGGTGTTCGGCACGGCGCTCGCTGCCGAGATGATGCTCTGCGACCTGCCGGGCGTGGCGCCGGCGGAGAGGGTGTCGGTCACTGGAAGCATCGTCTTCTCTCCCGCCGGATCCGTGCGGATCGAATTGGCGTGCGATGTGGGAACCGCGCGCCGAGCGGCGACCAATCTCTTCGGAATCGACGCCCGCATGGTCCAGGAAGAGAACGTCGATGCGGCGGCCGGGCAGGTCTTCGAGTTGCTCCGGACGCGCTGGGCCACGATCTACTCGGTGGCTGGCGCGTTCGGCACGCCCGCGATACAGCGCACGTCGCGCTGGAATCCGCTGTCTGGTGACGAGCCGGGCGTGACGCTCTGCTTCCAGGCTCCATCGAGGGAGCACGAGTTCTGGCTGACTCTGCGGCCGATCAGAACAGCTTGAGGTTCGCGCCGACGTAGAGACGGTGCACGATGTCGGAGCCGATAACGGCTCCCGAGAAGCGGAACATCCGGTAGTCGATGCGCACCCGCAGCGGTCCGATCAGTTTCCTCTTCACCCCGCCACCCAGGTTGACGGCGAAGTTCGTCTCCGACAGGATGCCGAGTTCGTCGTTGTAGATCCCGGCTCCGGCCGTCGCGTAGAACTGCATCCCGCCCAACGCAATCGGCGTCTGCAGGAGGCCGTTCACCATGCCGGTGCGGATGTGGGGCGCACCCTGGGACAGGTCGTCGCCCGTGTCGCTGTATTCGAATTCGAATCCGACGATCACGAGCCCGACCCCGACAGCCACCCCCTTGGCGGGGCGGATCGATGGTCCTCCGGCGAGGCCGAGGAACCCGGTGATGTCGGCGCACGCCAGTGTGCCGAACCCGAGCAACGTGCCGACGAACACCACGGCGGCGACCACTCGCTGTAGGCGCATGCAAACCCTCCGTGACAATGATACTATCGGTCACCAGGAAAAACTTGCTTGGCACCCGCCCGGGCGTAGCCGCAGGAGGACGACATGGCAAGCTTAATCGGGGCGCGCGCGCTCCTGGCCTGCACACTGGCGGTCGCCGCCGTCGCGCTGCTGTCGGCCGACACGCTGGTGCTGCGCGACGGTCGGCGCATCACGGGCGACCTGATCGCCGTGCGGAATGGCACCATCGAGTTCCAGGAGCGCGGCGTCTCCAACAGCCGGCTGATTCGGTTGTCGCGCGACGAAGTCCGCAGGATCGAGATCGACGAGGACGGCGTGTCCGACGACCGCCCTGGGCCCGGCCGTTCAGGCGGAGGACCTTCGGGCGGGACGGGTGAGCGCGAGGTGACCGTGGCGGCCAACGTCGCCTGGACCGGCACGGGGATCGATATTCGCGCCGGGCAGATGGTCTCCTTCCGCAGCCGCGGCGAAGTGATCTGGGGCCCCGGGCGGAAGGACGGACCCCAGGGCGAGCGGAACTCCGAGTACAACGCGCAGCGCCCGATTCCCGATCGGCCCGCGGCCGCGCTGCTCGGGAAGACCGGCCGTGGCGCGGGCGCCTTCCTCATCGGCGACCAGGAGGGGCCGGTGCGGATGCGCGAGTCGGGCCGCCTGTTCCTCGGCATCAACGACGACTACCTTCTCGACAACCGGGGCTCGTTCGGGGTGACGATTTCGTACTGACGGGGCGGTGAGGGGCGCCGCGGCGACGGTGTCGAAGACACACTACTACAGCCAGCACACGGCGGCGTTCCGCGCCGAGCTCGGGCAGGTCCTGTCGCGACCGGTGCTGCGAGACTTGCATCGCCGGTCCGCGGCACGGCACCTGGTCGTCGCGCTTCGTCAGTTCGTGATCCTCGCGGCGTGCACCTGGGCCCTCGTCCGCTTCACCCAGCCGCTCGTGTGGCTGCCGCTTGCGCTCGTTCAGGGCCTGACGATTTTCAACTTCACGGTCCTGCTGCACGAGGTCGTGCACCACGCGGTCTTCGCGCGCCGCCGCCCGGCGGCCGAGCGGCTGCTCGGGTTTCTGTACGCGGTGCCCAGCGGCATCTCGGCCACGCAGTTCACGCGCTGGCACCTCGACCACCATGCCGAGCTCGGCTCGAGCGAGGACGACCCGAAGCGGCATCACCTGTCGCCAAAGATCAACGCTCGGTGGTTCAAGCTGCTCTACGCCACCCCCGCGCTCTTTCCGATCTACTTCCGGGCCGCGCGGCGAGAGGGCACCACCTACCCGGGCGACATCCAGCGGCGAATTGCCGCCGAGCGGCGGCTGTCGATGGTGGCTCACCTGTCGGCGCTCGGTCTCATCTGGTGGCTGGCCGGCCCTGGCGCCGCCCTTCGCGCCTACATCATCCCCGTGTTCTTCGTCTTCCCGCTGGCGTTCACGCTGAATCGTCTCGGTCAGCACTACGACATCGACCCGACCGATCCGGCGAAGTGGACGACGCTGGTGCGCGGCAGCTGGTTCTGGGACTTCGCATTTCTCAACTCCAACTACCACCTCGAGCATCACTACTTCCCGGGCGTGCCGTTCTACCGCCTGCCTGCGCTCCAGCGGGCGCTCACCCCGTTCTACGAGCGGCGGGCATTCCGCTGGCGATCGTACGGGGGGCTCCTGCGCGGCTGGCTGCTGGAGAACCAGGCGCCACACACCAACTGGGCAGGTACGGCGAAGGACGAGCAGGTGGCGGCGGTCGAGGGCCACGGTCGCTAGGCGGCGCGGCTGGCCACCACGGCATTTCCGCGTTCATCGTCGCGCGCGACCCGGCGGAGAAGTATTTCCGCGACGTCACGCTCACGACGATTGGGGAGGGACCGGCGAGATTGGGCGGTTGGCCATCGCGGGGGAGATCCCGATATAATTCCTTTCTTCATCCGACCCTCCCCAGACACAAGGAGCGCTATGTCGGCCCAGATTGGCATCATCGGCGGCAGCGGCCTGTACGACATGGCCGAGCTGAGCGACCGCGAAGACGTCACGATGTCCACGCCGTTCGGCGATCCGTCTGGCCCGTACGTGCTCGCCACCCTGCGGGGCCGGCGCGTCGCGTTTCTCGCGCGTCACGGCGCCGGGCACCGGCTGATGCCGAGCGAGCTGAACTTCCGCGCGAACATCTACGGCTTCAAGACGCTGGGCGTCGAACGGATTCTCTCGGCCAGCGCGGTCGGGAGCCTCAAACTCGAATTCCCGCCGCAGGACATCGTCATTCCCGATCAGTTCTTCGATCGCACCAAGGGGCGCACAAGCACGTTCTTCGGGCGCGGCCTGGTGGCACACGTGGCGTTCGCGCACCCGGTGTGCGCCGACCTGTCGCGCGCGGCGCACGAGTCGGCGGTGGCCGTCGGCGCCAGGGTGCACCTGGGCGGGACCTACGTGTGCATGGAGGGGCCGCAGTTCTCGACGCTGGCCGAATCGCAGCTGTACCGGTCGTGGGGAATGGACGTCATCGGCATGACCAACCTGCAGGAAGCGAAGCTCGCGCGCGAGGCGGAGATCTGCTACGCGACGCTGGCGCTGGTCACCGACTACGACTCCTGGCACCCCGAGCACGATTCGGTGACGGTGAAGATGATCGTCACCAACCTGCTGCAGAACGCGCGAACCGCGCAGGCGATCATCGCGGAGACGGTGGGCCGGCTGCCGACGGCCCGGTCGTGCCCGTGCGCCCCCGCGCTGGCGAACGCGATCATCACCGAGCGGGATGCCATCCCGGCGCAGACCCGGCAGGACCTGCTGCCAATCGTGGGAAAGTACCTGTAGGAATAGCCGGCAGCGGACAGCAGACAGCAGACAGCCGCAGGCAGTAGTGGCCAGTGGCCAGTGGATCACACGTCATCCACTGCCAGCCAACGCTTGACCACCGACAATTGGCCCATGACACCTGTCAACTGGCAACTGGCACTGACACCTGACACCTGACACCTGGCCACTGACACCAGCACACTCCTATGCGCATCATCGTGACCGGTTCGATTGCCTACGACTACCTGATGTCGTTTCCCGGCAGCTTCAGCGAGCACCTGCTGCCCGATCACCTTCAGCGCGTGAGCCTGAGCTTCCTGGTGGACAGCATGGACAAGCGCCGGGGCGGGTGCGCGCCGAACATCGCGTATACCCTGGCGCTACTCGGCGAGCGGCCCGTGCTGATGGGCACCGCGGGCCAGGACTTCGACGAATACCGGCACTGGCTGGACACCAAGGGCGTGGACACGTCGCTGGTGAAGCAGGTGCCCGGGAAGTTCACCGCCTCGTTCTTCTGCAGCACGGACCGCGACGGAAACCAGATCGCCTCCTTCTATACCGGGGCGATGGCGCACGCGGCGGAACTCTCGTTCGGCGCGGCGGGGAAGTGCGACCTGACGATCATCTCGCCCAACGATCCGACGGCGATGGCGGAATACGCGCGGGAGTGCCAGGCGCTCGGCATCCCCTACATCTACGACCCCAGCCAACAGGTGGCGCGAATCGGCGGTGACGACCTGAAGCGGGGCGTCTTCGGCGCGCACATCGTGATCTGCAACGACTACGAGTTCGAGATCATTCGCGAGAAGACGGGGATGGGCGAAGGGGCCATGCTCGAGCACGCCACCGCTGTCGTCGTCACGAAGGGTGAGAAAGGCGCGTCGATCATGCTGCGCGACAAGACGATCGACGTGCCGGCCGTGCCGCCCTGGGCGATCGTGGATCCGACCGGCGTCGGCGATGCGTTCCGCGGGGGCTTCATGAAGGGGCTGGCGATCGGCGCCGACTACGAGGTGTGCGGACGGATGGGCAGCGTGGCTGCAGCATATGTCCTCGAGCACCTGGGAGGGTCGAGCCACGCGTATACCCGCGACGAGTTCGATGCGCGCTATGCGGAGCACTTCGGGGCCCTCCCGCGCTAGACATCTTCCAGGTTAGCGCGCTGATGCCCCCATTCGCGCCGCCAGCCCCGCCGCCGCGACGTAGACGACCCCTCCGGCCAGGAGTGTGACTGAGAACCCCCAGTTCATCGCGATGAACACGGCGAGCGTGGCCCCCAGGACCGACAGCGCGCCGTTCATCGCCCACGCCCACGGCAGCAGCTCGGGCTGACGCCGGGCGAGCAGCCGAACGCCGGCCGGCAACGGGATACCCATCAGCAGGCCTGCGGGGAACATCAGCGCCACGGCGATCAGAATCCTCGCGGGCAGGCTGGCGACAATCGCGGCGCGAATGATCGGAGGAAGCGCGAAGATCGCGACGATGCCAAGCAGGGCCACGCCGAAGAGTGCCGCGAGGAGCCGGCTGCGCACGTGGTCCTCGCCGATCCTCCGGCTCAGGTAGCTGCCCACGCCGGTCCCGAGGAGCAGCGAGAACAGGGTGACGGTGAGTGAGTACACCGGGTGCCCCAGGAGCAGGACGAATCGCTGCAGCAGCGCCACCTCCACCAGCATGAAGCCGGCCCCCAGCATCCCGAAGTAGGCGAGCCACCACCCCCAGCCACTGCCGAGCAGCGTGCGCCCGCTCAGCGCCATCGGGCCGAGGATGAACAGCAGCACCAGCGCGGTTGAAATCCCCATCAGCGTCATCAGCGCGCTCAGCCCGTTCCCGAACAACATCGCGCGGCCGAAGGCGACCGCCGCCTGGTCCTTCAGCTTGGTCGTGTGGAAGAAGAACGGACGATCGTCGGTGGTCGGCGTGATATCGAGCGGGTAGCTCGCGTAGAACGCGTGGCGCTCGGGCGCGAGGATCAGCCGCGCGTAGTCGTTTGGCGCATCCTTGGCCGCTTCCCAGTGGCCGGCGCCCGTTGGCGCGAGGTGTGCCGGCGGCGTCACGCCTGGCGCGTAGAGGACCGTGAACTTCAGCGAGTCACAGACCCGCTGGAGCTGGGCCACCTCGGCACTGGTGAACGGCGTCTTCTTCAGGATGAACGTCACCACCTTCTCGTGTTGGACGATCGCCAGCCGGTCGGCTGCCACCCATCCCCGGCGGGCGCATGCGTCCTGCGCCAGCGACACCAACCGGACGCCGTCGAGCGCCCAGCGCGTGATCGTCAGCATCCCTCGGTCCGACAGGTGCTCGAGATAATCATCGAACGCCTCGACCGTGTAGAGCGAGTTCTCGGTGAGCGTGTAGGCGCCCGCTGCCGTCGCGGCCCAGGTGTCCACCAGGGAGGCCTGGATGATGTCGTACCGCTCCGGCGATCGTCGAACGAAACTGCGGCCATCCTCGACGAAGATCCGGACCTTCGGGAGGGTGTAGAGGTTCCCGGAATACCCGAGGAACCGGTCGCTCATCACATTCAGCGCGATGATCGGATTGATCTCCACGCCGTCCACGCGGGAGGCGCCGAACACCAGCGCGGAGAGGAGGTCGCGGCCGCCTCCGGGCCCGATCACGAGCGCGGTGAACGGTCGCGCGCCGCCACTCGCGTCGGCGCCGCCACTCGTGCCAGCGCCGCCACTGTCCGGCGCGGTCGGCGCCACCCCTGCCGGAACAAACGCAGGCGCGGCGTCGCCGGCCGCCAGGTGATAGGCCAGCGCCGTCAACTCGAACCTCAGGTAGGCCACGTCACCGAGGTCGCCCGAGAAGCGCACGATCGGCGTCGAGGCGGACGAGTCGATGTCCATGAACCGCGAGTCGGGCATCGGCCCGGTGTAGGTGGCACTCAACGACCAGTCGCCGTGTCGGCGGTCGTAGACCGCGACGCGGGAGAACGAGTTCCACTTGCTGAAGAGCACTGTGTCACCGGCATGGCCCTTCGTCCCCGTCACGTCGAACGACACGATCCCGGCCATGTGAGCCGACCACGGACCGATGACGAGCAGCGCCGCAAGCGGGACGATGCGCGCGCGGGAAGGCCGCGGCGAGAAGCAGGCCGCCGCGATGGCGCCGAGCACGGCGGTGGACAACACGACGCCGGGCGCGCCCAGGCGATCGAGCAGGGGCAGGAGCAGGAGACAGCCGGCGGAGGCCCCGAGCAGATCGGCGGCGTAGATCAGGTTGATGCGTCCGGCCAGGCGCGAGATCGCGAGCGACACCACGGCCCCGCCGGCAAAGAACGGCAGCGCGGCGAGCGCGTAGATCGTGAGCATCAGGACGAGGTTCTCGAGCGAGTAGTTCAGTCCCACGCGCAGCCGCACCAGGATCGCGAGCGACACGGTGGTGACGAGTGCGTAGGCGAGCGCGTGCCAGGCGAGCAGCGCGGCTGGTTCGCGCCGCCCGAGCGGACGACGGGCCAGGTAGACGTAGACGCCGCTGGCGCCGAGACCGAACAAGGCAATCGAAATCGCCAGAAAGGCGAAGTGATAGTACATCGTGACCGAGAAGATGCGCGTCAGCGCCAGCTCGGTCATGAGCAGTGCCGCAGAAATGCAGCCGACGCCCGCCAGGGCGCCGGTCGTCACCGCCGGGGATGATGTGGATCCGCAAGTCGCCGTGTAATCCATGCCGGGAGTCTATCATCCGCCGCGCCGCAGGGGCGACGGGCCGGTCGTCCTCCACGGACCGTGGGGCCGTCCGGCGGGTCGCACGCCACGGACTTGTATAGAATAGGTCGGTGGCGAATTCATGGTTCGAGCGCGCCGCACGTCGGGCGCTCCCGGCCGCTGCGGTTCTGTGGGCGGTGCTGGTCGTCGCGGCTCCATGGGTGTCGTCCGTCCAGTCCCCGGCCGGGGGCGCGGCTCACCTCTCCGCCGCGACGTACATCGTCGGCAGCCTGGTCTGCCACCAGCACGCGGGACGGTCGTTTCACCTGGGTGGCGGGCAGTTGCCGGTCTGCGCGCGCTGCACGGGGTTGTACCTCTCCGCGGCGCTTGGCATCGTGTTCGCCTGGTCGCGGGGCCGATCGCGCGCACCGCTCCCGTTCGCGGCCTGGCGGTGGCGCCTGGTGCTGGCGGCTCTTCCAACCGTGGTCACCGTCGTGGTCGAATGGTGGCAGCCGGCCCTCACGTCGGGTGTCGTGCGCGCGCTCGCGGGCGCGCCCCTCGGGTTCGCCGCGGGCGTGTTGCTCGCCGAATCGATGAGTTTTCAGGGTAGACTAGAAGAATGCGAGCGGATGCGGCAGAGCGAGTAGAGAGTGGCGGCCTGGTGCTTTTGGCGCTCTCAGCTTGGCTGGTGCCCGGAAGCGGGCACCTGTGGTTGGGCCGACGCGTCAAGGGGCTGATTTTCCTGGTCGCGTTGACCACCATGTTTACGACCGGGTTGGCGCTGAACGGGCGATTGTTCCCCTTCCAGGCGTCGGAACCGCTCGTGTTCCTGGCGGCCGTGGCGGACCTGGCGATGGGGCTTCCGTATTTCCTCGCGTGGGCGCTGAAGATCGGGGAGGGCCAGGTGGCCGCGGTCTCCTACGAGTACGCGAACGCGTTCCTGATTGTCGCGGGCCTGCTGAACATGCTGGTCGTGCTCGACGTGTACGATACGGCCGTCGGTCGCAAGTGAGGGCGTCGTGACGAGCCACTTCCTGCTGATGCTGTTGTTCTCGTTCTTCGTCGCGCTGGTGTTCGCGGTCATCATGAAGGACCAGCCGCGCGAGCAGGTCCGCTTTGGAGCCATGGTCTTCGGCGGATTCATCCTGAGCGCGCTCGTGCTCGGGTGGCTGATGTACCCGTTTCCCTTCTGAACGACCACGTCGGGAACCTGACCCCTGTGGATCCACGTCAACCCACGTCGCGCACGCCGGCATCAGAGCGCCTCGGGCTCTGGGGGCCCGTACTGATCTACTGCGCGTTGATCTTCTTCCTGTCGTCGGTCTCGGAAGTGCCCGCGCTCCCGGGCGGCATCTCCGACAAGACGGCGCACACGCTGCTCTATTCGGGGCTCGGCTTCCTGGTGGCGCGCGCGCTGACCGGGGGGCTCGGCCGGCCGGTGCCGCTGCGGGTGGTCGTGATCGTCGTGCTGTTCGCGGGCTGCTACGGCCTGAGCGACGAGGTCCACCAGCTCTTCGTGCCGCGGCGCGAATTCGACCTGAAGGACATGGCCGCCGACGTCGTCGGCGGCGGGATCGGCTCGGGGCTGCTGTGGCTCTGGAGTATACTTCGGAGGTTCCGCCATGCCCTTTGACAACCTCCAGATCGAGCGTGACGGTTCGATCGCGATCGTGACGATCGACCGTCGAAAAGTCCTGAACGCCCTCGACCGGGCGACCATCGACCAATTGCGACGCGCGGTCCTCGAGCTGAAGCACGATCCCCTCGTCCGTTGCCTGATCGTCACCGGCGCCGGAGAGAAGGCGTTCGTGGCCGGGGCGGACATCCAGGAACTCGAGCATCTCTCGCCGAACCAGGCGGAGGCGTACGCCCTCGAAGGTCAGCACGTCTTCGAGCTCGTCGAGCACCTGGGCAAGCCCGTCATCGCGGCGGTGAACGGGTTCGCACTCGGCGGCGGCTGCGAGCTGGCCATGGCCTGCACGCTGCGGCTGGCGGCCGACTCGGCGCGTTTCGGCCAGCCCGAGGTCAAGCTCGGTGTCACGCCGGGGTTCGGCGGGACGCAGCGCCTGCCGCGCCTGGTCGGGAAAGGACGTGCGCTGGAACTGCTGCTGACCGGGCGCATGATCGACGCGCAGGAAGCGTACGCGATTGGCCTCGTCAACCGGGTCGTGCCGGCCGCCGAACTGATGTCGAAGGCCAGGGACCTGGCGGCGTCGCTGGCCGGGCTCGCGCCCGCGGCGATGCGCTCGATTATCGAAGCGGTCAACCGCGGCCTCGAGATGGCGTTCCCCGAGGCGGCGTTCCTCGAGGCCACGTTGTTCGGCCTCTGCTTCTCGACCGACGACATGCGCGAGGGAACCCGTGCATTTCTCGAGAAGCGCGCGCCGACATTCAGCGGGCGGTAGGGGCGACCGGCGGGTCGCCCGTGAAAGGATACCGTGACGACCAGGGCCGGCGACGAGCCGAGGAACGAAGAATTCCGGGAGCGGCGACGGGCCCGCGAGGCGGCCTTGCAGATGCTGTATCAGTGCGAGGTCGGTCGCGTCGCGCCGGAAGATGCGATCGCCGCGTACGGCGAGATCGAGCAGGGAGGTCACCTGGGTTCGGCGGAAGCCGAGGCCCTGGCCTCACGCCTGGTGATCGGCACCGTCGAGCGCACGCCGGAGCTCGATCCGCTGATCGCCGCGAGCTCCGACCATTGGCGGCCCGAGCGCCTGGCGATTGTCGACCGGCTGATTCTCCGGATGGCGGTGTACCAGTTCCTACACGTGCCGGATGTCCCCCCCAACGTCGTGATCAACGAGGCGGTCGAACTGGCGCGGCGTTTCAGCGGCGACGAATCGGGCCGATTCGTGAACGGCGTGCTCGACGCCATCAAGCGCAAGTTGAAGGCGGCTGAACGTCCGAAGTGACCCGGGGCGCCCGAGAACCGTTGCTATGCCGCAGGAACACGAACTGCTCGCCCAGCGCCGTGCCAACATGGAGGCGCTCGCACAACTCGGCGTCGATCTGTACCCGCACGAGTTCGACCGCACCGATACGGTCCACCGGCTGGTGACTGCTCACGGGGAGCGGGCCAAGGAGGACCTCGAGGCGACGCGGATCGAGACGAAGACCTGCGGCCGGATCCTGGCCATCCGGAGCTTCGGCAAGGCCAACTTCCTCGTGCTGAGCGACGGCCGGGCGCGGATCCAGGTGTACATCCGCCAGGACTCGATGCCCGGGCTCGACTTCCAGGCCTTCAGGCTGCTGGACCTCGGTGATTTCGTCGGCGTGAGCGGGCACCTGTTTCGCACCAAGACCAACGAGTTCACGATCTGGGCCTCGGGCCTGACGTTCCTTGCCAAGTGCCTGGTCCCGCTGCCGGAGAAATGGCACGGCCTGCAGGACATCGAGATCCGCTACCGCCAGCGCTACCTCGACCTGATCGTCACGCCCGAGACACGGCGCGTGTTCGAGGCGCGGAGCCGGACGCTGGCAGCCATCCGCGACTTCCTCGACGCGCGCAGCTACCTGGAAGTCGAAACGCCGATGATGCAGCAGGTCGCGGGCGGCGCCCTGGCGCGCCCGTTCGTGACGCACCACAACGCGCTCGACATGCGGCTCTATCTCCGGATCGCGCCCGAGCTCTACCTCAAGCGCCTGCTGGTCGGTGGGATGGAGCGCGTGTACGAGATCAACCGCAACTTCCGCAACGAGGGGATCTCGACCCAGCACAACCCCGAGTTCACGATGCTGGAGTTCTACCAGGCCTACAGCAACTACCTCGAGCTGATGGACATGACCGAACTGATGCTGTCCGAGGTGGCGCGCAAGGTGACGGGCGGCGAGGACGTGACGTACGGCGAGACGACACTGTCGTTCAAGGCGCCGTTCCGCCGGCTGTCGATGCGGGGCGCGGTGTGCGAGGAGGCGACGCGTCGGCTCGGACGCGAGGTGACCGAGGCCGAACTGCGCGACCTCGGGTCGGCCAGGGCGCTCGCCGGCCAGCTGGGCGTCGAGCTCGAGCCGGGCATGGGCCCGGGCAAGATCACCGCCGCGGTGTTCGAGACGCTGTGGGAAGAGTCGCTCGTGCAGCCGACGTTCGTCTACGACTTCCCGACCGAGGTCTCGCCTCTCTCCAAGCAGAAGCCGGACGACCCGGACACGGTGGAGCGGTTCGAGCTGTACGCCGGCGGCTTCGAGCTCGCCAACGCCTTCAGCGAACTGAACGACCCGGCCGAACAGCGGCGGCGCTTCGAGCAGCAGTTGCAGGAGCGGCAGAAGGGCGACGCGGAAGCGCACGCGATGGACGAGGACTACGTCCACGCCCTCGAGTACGGCATGCCGCCCGCGGGCGGAGAGGGCGTCGGCATCGATCGGCTGGTCATGCTGCTGACCGACAGCCACTCGATCCGCGACGTGATCCTGTTTCCGCTGATGAGAGCACGGAAGGACTCCTGAACCTCCCCTTCGAGCTCCACGTCGCGCTCCGGTACCTGCTCGCCAGGCGCAAGCAGGCGTTCATCTCGCTGATCTCGCTGATCTCGACGATGGGCGTCACGGTGGGCGTGATGGCGCTGGTCATCGCGTTGGCGCTGATGACCGGCCTGCAGGCCGAGTTGCGGGACCGGATCCTCGGCTCCACCGCGCACATCTTCGTCTGGAAGGGCGACGGCATCCGCGACTATCACGCCGAGGTGAAACGGCTCCGCGAGTTCCCTCACGTCCTCGGCGCGGCGCCGGCCATCCTCGGCAAGGCGCTGATCACCACGTCTCAGGGGCAGTCGTTCATTACCATCAAGGGGATCGATCCCGCGCTCGAGAAGAGCGTGACCGACATCGGGCGGTCGATGCGGCAGGGCCGCATGGCGTCGCTCAACGAGGGCGGAGACGGGCCGCCAGGCATCCTCCTGGGCGCCGACCTGGCGCGAACGCTCAAAGTGCGCGTCGGCGACCGCGTCCAGGTGCTCACGCCCGAAGGCACGCTCTCGCCGATGGGCATGCTGCCCCGCGCGCGCTCGCTGGAGGTCGCCGGCATCTTCTCGCTCGGCCTGTTCGAATTCGATTCCGCCTACGGCTTCGTCACGATGCCCGTCGCCGAGCGGCTGACCGGCCGCGACACACCCGAGTTGATCGAGCTGCGGGTGGACGACATCTACCGCGCGCACGACGTGGCCGGCGCGATCATGGAACAGTCGGCCGGGCAGTACCTCACCGAGGACTGGACGCAGCTGAACCGCTCCCTCTTCAGCGCCCTCTGGCTCGAGAAGATGGCGATCTCGATCACCATCGGTCTCATCGTCATGGTGGCCGCCCTGAACATTGTCGCGTCGCTGATCCTGCTGGTGATGGAGAAGCACCGTGACATCGCCATCTTGAAGACGATGGGGGCGTCGGGGCGGAGCATCATGCTGGTGTTCATGCTGCAGGGGCTGATTATCGGGTTCATCGGCACGGGGATCGGGGCGACTGCAGGCTGGGTCGTGTCGTCGGTGCTCGATCGCTACAAGTTGATCCGGATCCCGATGGACGTCTACCAGGTGTCGTACGTGCCGTTCGTGGTCCTGCCGTTCGATTTCATCCTGGTGGTCGTGTCGGCGATCCTGGTTTGCTTCGTGGCGACCCTGTATCCCTCGCACCAGGCCTCGAAGCTCGACCCGGCGGAGGCGCTGAGATACGGATAGCCGGCAGCCGGCAGCTGGCCGCTGCCCGCTGTCCGCTGATTCCTGGGTTCTGATATGTCCTTCGTCACCGTCACCGGCCTCGAGAAGTCGTACCGCAGCGGGACGCAGACGATTCACGTGCTGCGGGGGCTGGAGGTGTCGGTCGAGCGCGGAGAGATGGTGGCGATTGTCGGCGCGTCCGGGGTGGGGAAGAGCACGCTGCTGCACGTCCTCGGTGGACTGGATCCGTTCGAGGCAGGCTCGATCTGCATTGGCGACGCCGACCTGTCCCGGATGACGGATGCCGAGCGCGTCGCGTACCGCAACCGGCATATCGGCTTCGTGTTCCAGTTCCACCACCTGCTCCCGGAATTCGATGCGGTTGAGAACACCGAGATGCCGTTGCGGATTGCGCGGATGCCGCTCGACCAGGCACGGCCGGCTGCCGAGGCGCTCCTGCGGCGCGTCGGCCTCGGCGACCGCTTCGGCCATCGTCCCGGCACGCTGTCTGGAGGGGAACAGCAGCGGGTGGCCATCGCCCGCGCGCTCGTCGTCCGGCCCGCGCTACTGCTCGCGGACGAGCCGACCGGCGACCTGGACGAGCACACCGCCGACACGCTCCACGACCTGCTGCGCGAGATGCACCGCGAGCAGGGCCTGACCTCGATTATCGCCACGCACAATACCCGGCTGGCCGCGGTGTGCGACCGCGCGCTCCGCCTCGAAGGCGGACGGCTCGTGTAGCAGCGGACAGCCGACAGTGCACAGCCGACAGTGCACAGCCGACGGCTGCCAGCTGCCAGCTGGCCGCTGATCGCTGCCCGCGCTCGCAGCACCGCTCCTACTTGCTGAGGTACAGGGACTTAGCGCACACGCGGTTGGAGCACTCTGGCCTTTGCCTTATAATGCGAACAGGGTTCGCTTGACCACAATCCGCAACAGGTGCCGCGGGTAGTCCAGATGTTCGAACGGTATACGGAAAGGGCGAGGCGGGTCCTTTTCTTCTCCCGGTACGAAGCCAGTCAGCTTGGCAGCGTCTCGATTGAAACCGAGCACCTGCTGTTGGGACTGATCCGGGAGGGGAAGGGGCTGACGACCCGCATTTTCGGTCGGTCGCACCTGTCGCTCGAGAACATCCGCAAGGAGATCGAGGGGCGGACTGTGTTCCGCGAGAAGGTGTCCACGTCGGTCGAGATCCCGTTCAGCGCCGAGACCAAGCGGGTGCTGGGGTTTGCCGCCGAGGAGGCCGACCGGCTGCTTCACAACTACATCGGGACCGAGCACCTGCTGCTTGGCATCCTGCGCGAGGAGCGCTCGGTCGCCGCGTCGATCCTGATGGAACACGGCATGCGGCTGAATACGGTCCGGGAGGACGCGGTTCAGTTGCTCAACGAGAAGACCACGCTGACCCGGGCGAAAGAGACGCCGCTGCTTGCGGAGTTCAGCCGCGACCTCACCGAGGCCGCGATCAAGAACCAGCTGGATCCCCTCGTGGGCCGCAAGTACGAGGTCGAGCGGGTGCAGCAGGTGCTGTGCCGCCGCACCAAGAACAACGCCGTCCTCATCGGCGAACCGGGCGTCGGGAAGACGGCCATCGTCGAGGGACTCGCGCAGCGGATCGTCTTCGGCGACGTGCCGCACTTCCTCGCCGACAAGCGGCTGCTGGCGCTCGACCTCTCGCTGATCGTCGCCGGGACGAAGTACCGCGGCCAGTTCGAGGAACGCCTCAAGGCGATCATGAAGGAACTGACCGACAACCCTGACGTCATCGTGTTCATCGACGAGTTGCACACGCTGGTGGGCGCGGGGGCGGCCGAAGGCTCGCTCGACGCCGCCAGCATCCTCAAGCCGGCGCTCTCGCGCGGCGAGATTCGCTGCATTGGCGCGACGACGCCTGCCGAGTACCGGAAGTACATCGAGAAGGACCGGTCGCTCGAACGGCGGTTCCAGGCGGTCAAGGTGGATGCCCCGTCGGAGACCGAGACGATCGAGGTCCTCCTCGGGATCAAGGATCGCTACGAGCAGTTCCACCACGTCGAGTACACGCGCGAGGCGATCGAGGCGGCCGCCTACCAGTCCAGCCGCTACATCACCGACCGGTTTCTGCCCGACAAGGCCATCGACCTCATCGACGAGGCGGGGGCGCGCGCCAAGCTGCGCGACGCGGGCTGCAGTGGGGAACTCGGCGAGATCAACCGGAGTATCCGCGTCGCCGTGGAGCAGATGGAGAGCGCGGTCTCGCAGCGGGACTTCGAGCGCGCGCAGTTCTACCGCGACCAGGAAGTGTCGGCCCGCGAGAGCCTCCAGTCCGTCCGCGAGCGCTTCGACGTCACGTCGAACGCCCGGCGAATCGTGGTGGGCAAGCAGGAGATCGACGAGGTCGTCTCCAGGTGGACCGGCGTCCCGCTCAGCTCGATCAACCAGGACGAGGGCGACAAGCTCCTTCGCATGGAGGAGCAGCTTCACAGGCGCGTCATCAGCCAGGAGAAGGCGATCTCGGCGTTGTCGCGGGCGATCCGGCGCTCCCGCGCGGGCCTGAAGAACCCGAACCGGCCCGTCGGGAGCTTCGTCTTCCTCGGCCCGACCGGCGTCGGGAAGACGGAGCTGGCGCGCGGGCTCGCGAGCGTCCTGTTCGGCAGCGACAACGCGCTCATCCGCTTCGACATGTCCGAGTACATGGAGAAGCACTCGGTGTCGAAGCTGATTGGCTCGCCTCCCGGCTACGTCGGCCACGACGAGGGCGGTCAGCTCACCGAGAAAGTGAAGCGCAACCCCTACTCGGTGGTGCTGTTCGACGAGATCGAGAAGGCGCACCCAGACGTTTTCAACATCCTGCTGCAGGTCTTCGAGGATGGTCACCTGACCGACGGCCTGGGGAACCGCATCGACTTCAAGAATGCGATCATCATCATGACGTCGAACATCGGGGCCCGCCACATCCAGAAGAAGGGCGGCCTCGGGTTCCAGTCGCCCGAGGTCGCGGAGGCGAACCGCAGCCTGTCAGACCTGGTCCTTGCCGAGGTGCGGCGCACCTTCAACCCCGAGTTCATCAACCGGATCGACGAGATCATCGTGTTCGACCCGCTGTCCGACGACGACCTGCGGCAGGTCATGGGGCTGCTCGTCGACCAGCTCAACGAGCACCTGGTGGACCGGCGGCTGAAGATCTCCCTGACGCAGGAGGTCGTGGACTGGATCATCAACGTGACGTGCAAGGATCGGTCGTACGGCGCTCGCCCCTTGCGCCGTGCCATCCAGAAGTACGTTGAGGATCCGCTCTCCGAGGAGATCATCCGGGGTAAGCTCCACGGGGGCCATGTGGAGGCCTATCTGGAGGACGGGGCGCTTGCGTATCGGCCCGTCGGAGATGCCCCGACAGGCCACGGGCTGGCCTGAAACGTCTAATACCCTGTAAACTATGGTGATCAAGGAAGTGCCGGCTCGCCTCCTGAAGGAGGGGTGCCAGCGCGCCGGGGAATGCCGGCCAGCTCTTCTCGAAGACGATTTCATGCGCAAGTTCCGTGTTCACTTCGTGTTGTGGGCGCTGCTCCTGGTGGGCGCCGTCGCGCGCGCTGGCGCGGCGCCGGCTCTCCAGGCCGGGGCCTCCATGCTCCGACAGGCGCCGTCGCCGTCAGCGGCCAGCCGCCTGCTCGCATCGGCGCAGGCCGCGCAGGCGCCGCCCCGGCAGAAGCCCGCGCCTCCGCAGCCCGCGGCTCAGAAGCCCGCGCCTCCGCAGCCCGCGGTTCAGCAGCCCGCGACTCTGCAGCCGCCCGCCGTTAAGCCGCTGCCCGAAGGCCGGGTGATGTGGTGCGGCCAGGAGATCGGCCCGCCGAGCCAGCTGCCTCCCGCCGGTTCCGGCCCCGTCATCTACCTGATCGGCGTGTGTTTCCCGGAGCAGGGTGGCGTCTCGGTGATCGAGCCCGAGACCTATCTCTACTACATTCACGCGAAGGCCAGCCGCCCGTCCGCGGGCGTGTGGACCTCGTGGGATGACGTGTCGACCGTCGACGCGCTGAAGCAGGACTTCAAGCAGCTCTGGGGCACGAACTTCCTCGACAACCTGTCGATCGACGTGATCGACTATCCGTTTGCCAACGGCGTGACCGGGAAGCTGATTGCCTACAACATCGAGGAACGGCAGCGCGTCAAGATCGTGGACTACCAGGGGGCGAAGCACCTCGAGCAGACCAAGATCGACGACAAGCTGAAGGAAGAGAACGCGCAGATTCGCCTCGACTCGTTCATCGACCCCGGCATGGTGCGGAAGGTCAAGAAGCTCGTGCTCGACATGCTGGCCGAGAAGGGCTATCAGTTCGCGACCGTCACCCCCGAGATCAAGTCTGTGCCGGGCGGACCCAAGCTGGTGAACCTGACGTTCCAGGTGGACGAGGGGCCGCAGGTCAAGATCCGCGACGTCGAGTTCACCGGCAACAAGGCGGTTGGCAACTTCGCGCTGAAGCGCCAGATGAAGAACAACAAGGGCCGGTCGTTCTTCTCCTTCATCACGGGCGGCGCCAGCTACCAGGAAGGCAAGTACGAAGAGGACGCCGACAAGGTCATCGCCTACTACCGCGACCACGGGTACATCGGCGCCCGTGTGCTCGAGCCCCAGTTGAAGTACATCGAGGATTCGAACGACAAGAAGGTGCGGTGGGTGCAGCTGCGGATCCCCATCACCGAGGGTGAGCGCTACCGGATCGCGGACCTGGCGTTCGAGGGCAACAAGATCGTCAAGTCGGAGGCGCTGCGTCCCCTCTTCAAGGTGAAGGCCGGGGACTGGTACAGCGACAAGGCGATCAAGAAGGGGTACGAGAAGGCGCGCGAGCTCTACGGCGCCGGTGGGTACTACCAGTTCAACCTCGTGCCGATGACCAAGCCGCACGACGAGGACGGCGCGCCGCCCGCGGGAACGCCTGCCGAAGGGGCGGAGGCGGCCGACCGGGCGAAGGCCGCGGCCGAAGGCGCGAAGACCGATCCGCCCGCAAAGGCCGGCGAACAGGCCAAGGCGGGCGAGCAGGCGAAGGCCGGCGAACAGGCTAAGGCCGGCGAGCAGGCGAAGGCCGGCGAACCCGCGAAGGCGGGCGAACAGGCCAAGGCGGGCGAACAGGCCAAGGCCGGCGAACAGGCCAAGGTCGGCGAACCCGTGAAGGCGGGGCAGCAGCCGGCCGGGGCTGCGCAGAACGCGCCCGCCCGGCGCGCGGTGCGCGGCGGCCCGCCCCGGGTGGACGTGGTCCTCCAGGTGGACGAGGGGAAGCAGTACTTCGTCAACCGCATCGTCTTCACGGGGAACACCACCACGCGCGACAGCGTGGTGCGGCGCGAGATTCGACTGTTCGAGGAGGGCGTTTTCAACACCGAGGCGCTGAAGTACTCGATCAAGCGGATCAACCAGTTGGCGTACTTCAAGCCGCTCGAGGGTGGCAAGGACGTGGACGTCAAAGAGACGCCGGGCACCGAGAACAAGATGGACGTCACGCTGAAGTTCGAGGAGCAGAACCGGAACCAGCTCCAGTTCGGGGCCGGCGTCTCGCAGTACGAAGGGTTCTTCGGGACGGTGGGGTTCCAGACCGCGAACTTCCTGGGCCGCGGCGAGACGTTCAGCATCAACCTGCAGGCCGGCTCGCGCGCCCAGAACTACCAGATCGCCTTCACCGAGCCCTACCTGTTCGACCGCGCGATCACTGGCGGCATCGACGTGTTCAAACGCCGCCTCGAGTACATTGGGCAGTTCACGCAGGATTCGACCGGCGGCAACGTCATCTTCGGCTTCCCGCTGAAGGACTTCACGCGGATGTTCCTCAACTACAGCTTCGAGCACACCAAGGTGGTGGACCTCAACCCGCTGTACCAGGATCCGCAGTTGATCGCGAGCAACCCGTACCTGGCCGACTCGCTCCTGCTCGGGTCGGGCGGTGCGCGCACGATCAGCAAGATCGTGCCGAGCGTCGTGTACAACACCGTGGACAGCCCGATTTTCCCGACCACCGGTAAACGCTATACTGTCTCGGTTGACTTGGCTGGCATCGGGGGCGACACAAACTTCTGGAAGCCGAACGCGGAGGCCGTCGCCTACTTCCAGCACACCAAGCGGGCGTCGTTCGGGTTCCGGGCGCAGGCCGAGTACATCTCGTCGTTCTCGGGAAGCAAGCAACTGCCGATCACCGAGAAACTGTTCGCGGGTGGCGAGTACAGCATTCGGGGCTTCGACATCCGGACGGTCGGGCCGCGGGCGATGACGACCGTTCCGCCCACCTACAACGGCCTGACGTTCTTGCCCGCGCTGATGCCGGGCGAGGTGCCGCTCGAGTTGGCCAAGGTGGACTCCGGCCTCGTGATCGGCGGCAACAAGCTGCTGCTGTTCAACGCGGAGTACCTGATATCGATTGCCGGCCCGGTGCGCCTCGTTCTGTTCTTCGACGCGGGGCAGGTGCGCGGCGAGGGTGAGAAGTTCGCGTTGCGGGAATTCAAGACGTCCACGGGCGCAGAAGTGCGGTTCTTCATGCCGGTGCTGAACGTCCCGTTCCGGCTGATCTTCGCTTACAATCCGCATCGCAGCGGCATCTTGGACAACAGCCTGCAGCCGCAGAGCGCGTTTGCCTTCAAGTTCGCTGTGGGGTCGACCTTCTAGGACAGGGTAAGACACGTACGACGCAAGACGACTGTAAACCGAGCACGAGAGAGAAAGGGACTGCACTGATGAGACGCTTCACCGTTGCCGTGGTACTCAGCCTGGCGCTGGGATCCGTTCCGACGTTTGCATTGGCCCAGGCCAAGCCGACGTCGCCGCCTGCGCCCGCCACCCAGAAGCCGACGCCGCCGCCTGCGCCCGCGACCCAGAAGCCGACCACGCCGCCTGCGCCCGCGACCCAGAAGCCGGCCACCCTGGTTCCGCAGGCCCCGTCGCAGCCGCCGCGGCCGTTCCCCGAGGGGGCGAAGATCGGGTACATGAACATCCCGCGCATCGCCGCCGAATCAGCCGAGGGGAAGGCGTCAACCACCAGGGTGAACGCCCTGCGCGAGAAGAAGCTGGCCGAGCTGAACGGCAAGAACAAGCAGCTCGAGACGGCGCAGCAGAAGCTGAGCAGCGGCGGGCTGCTCAGCGAAGAGGCGCGCGCCACCACGACGAAGGAAGTCGAGAGGCTCACGGTCGAGATCCAGCGGTTGCAGCAGGACGCCGAGGCGGAGATGACGGAACTCCAGCAGCAGCTGCAACTGGAATTCCAGCGCAAGCTATCGCCCGTCATCCAGCAGGTGGCGGTGGAGAAAGGGCTGCTGATCCTCCTGAGCCAGACCGACGCCGGGATGGTGTGGGCCGATCCGGGCCTCGATCTGACGTCCGACATCATCAAGCGCTTCGACGCGGCGGCGGCGGGCGCGAAGCCGCCGACGCCGCCGGTGATCCGTCACTAACGGCCGCCCGCGCGGGTCACACTGGCGGGTGGCAGGCCGCATGGGCCGAGCGCGGCGTGAATGAGAAGTGGGGAATGGAGAATGCAGAGGGGACACTTCTGCATTTTCCATTTTCATTCTTTTTCATTCCGGCCCGTCCGACGGTTGTGTCCGAACGATCCGCCCCGTAGTCCAGCTCCCTCGAACCCTGACGACGACTGTGGACGCCAATACCATTCCGCTCCTGCTCGACCGGTTCTGCTACCGGTATCCCTCGTTCCTCGTCGATACCGTCACCGAGCACGTGCCGAATGAGCGCGTCGTGGCGGTCAAGAACGTCACGGTGAACGAGGAGTTCTTCCAGGGCCATTTTCCGGGCGCGCCGCTCATGCCAGGGGTGCTGATGATCGAGACGCTGGCGCAGGTCTCGGCCTTGCTGCTGCTGCACCGGGACCAGGGGCGTCCGACGGCCCGCGTCTTCCTGCGCGGGGTCAACGACGCGAAGTTCCGCCGGCAGGTGGTGCCGGGCGACCGCGTGCGCCTCGAGGTGTCGCGGCGGACCGGCCGCGGGCGGATCGCGCGGTTGCACGGCGTGGCGTACGTCCGAGACCAGGTCGTGGCAGAGGCCGAGTTGCTGATGGCTATCGAGCCCGACCGCGTCTTCATCGACCCGTCGGCGGTCGTGAGCCCCGGGGCGACGATCGGCGAGGGGTCGACGGTGGCGCAGAACGTGTTCATCGGGCCCAACGTGAAGATTGGCAAGGGGTGCAGCATCGGCGCGTCGACGGTGATCGACGGGTGGACGGAGGTCGGCAACGACAACGAGATCTCGCCGTTCGTGTCGATCGGCCTGCCGCCGCAGCACCTGAAGTACGCGGGGCAGCCGACCCGGGTGGTGATCGGCGACGCCAATATCATCCGCGAGTTCGTCACGATTCACCGCGGCACCGTCGAGGGTGGCGGGCTGACGCGGGTGGGCAACCGCAACCTCCTGATGGCCTACGCGCACATCGCGCACGACTGTGCCGTCGAGAGCGACACGATCCTGGGCAACGGGGCGACCCTCGGCGGCCACGTGCACGTCGAGGACTTCGCCAACATCAGCGCCTTCTCCGGAGTGCACCAGTTCTGCCGCGTCGGTCGCCACGCGTTCATCGGCGGCTACTCGGTGGTCACCAAGGACGCGATGCCGTACGCGAAGACGGTCGGCAACCGCGCCCGCATCTACGGCCTCAACACGATCGGCCTCGTCCGCCGCGGGTTCTCCTCCGAGGCGGTCGGCAAGCTGAAACGCGCGTACCGCTACCTGCTCGTGTCGAAACTGAATACCACCCGGGCGGTGAGCCGGATCCAGGCCGACGAGTCGCTGGTGTGCCCGGAGGTCAAGTACCTGATCGACTTCATCCGCGGGTCGCACCGCGGGGTCCTGCTGCGCCGGCCGGCCCGACGCGCGGACGAATCCGTGATGGACGAGTAGCGCAGCGCGTGTCGCGAGGATGAACGAGCCCCGATGCGTATCGGCCTGATCGCCGGCAACGGCACCTTTCCCTTCCTGGTGCTCGACGCGGCCCGCCGCCTCGGGCACGACGTGACGATTGTCGCCGTCCAGGAAGAGGCGTCCCCCGACCTGAACGCCGCGGCCGCCCGCGAGCCTCGGGCCGACATCGTCTGGCTGTCGCTCGGCCAGTTGAGCAAGTGCATCGAGACGCTGCGGGCGGCGGGCGCGACGCACGCGGTGATGGCCGGCCAGGTCAAGCACGTCAAGATCTTCTCGAGCATCCTCCCCGACCGCCTGCTGCTCTCGGCGCTGCTCCGGCTGCGGTCGAAGAACACCGACGCCCTGATCTCGGCCGTCGCCGACGTGATGCGCGAGCACGGGGTCGAGTTGCTCGATTCAACCGCCTTCCTGACGCCGCTGCTGGCCCGGTCGGGCCGGATCGCATCGCGGCTGCTGACCGGGCCGGAGGAGTCAGACCTGGCGTTCGGCTACACCATGGCCGACGCCATCGCTGGGCTCGACATCGGTCAGACGGTGGTCGTGAAGGACGCGGCGGTGGTGGCGGTCGAAGCGATGGAAGGCACCGACGCGGTGATCGCGCGCGCCGGGCGGCTGGCCGGCCCGGGCACGCGGGTCGTGAAGGTGGCCAAGCCGACACAAGACATGAGGTTCGACGTTCCGGTCGTCGGCGTGCCGACGGTCCAGGCGATGCGGGATGCCGGCGCCACCGTGCTGTCGGTCGACGCCGGTAAGACGCTCGTCTTCGACCTGCAGGAACTCATCAGGGCTGCCGACGCGGCGGGCATCGCGGTCGTGGGGCGGGGTCGCCCGACGACCGCCTGAGCGGAATCGATTCCTATGACCAACGTTACGCCACTTCGGGTTGCGGCCATCGGTGTTGGCCACCTGGGACGCCACCACGCGCGCATCCTCTCCAGCCTGCCGGGCGCAATGCTCGTGGGCGTTGTGGACATCAAGGCGGACCGCGCGGCGGAAATCGCGGCGGCCTTCCACACGCGGCCGTTCACCGACTACCACGACCTGCTCGGCCAGGTGGACGCGGTGTCGATCGCCGTGCCGACGCAGGCTCACTTCGAGGTAGCCGCGGCGTTCGTCGAACAGGGGATTCCCGTCCTCGTGGAGAAGCCGCTGGCGCGTTCGGTGGAAGAGGCGGACGGCCTGATCGCGATGGCGGCGAAGAGCGGGGCGGTGCTCGCCGTCGGGCACACCGAGCGGTTCAATCCAGCCGTCGCCGTCGCGTCGCGCCACTTGCAAGACCCGCGGTTCATCGAGGTTCACCGGCTCGGCACGTTCCCGGAACGCAGCCTCGACATCGATGTCGTGTTCGACCTGATGATCCACGACCTCGACATCGTCCTCTCGATCGTGCCGGCGGCGGTGGCGTCGATCGAGGCGGTCGGCGTGCCGGTGCTGACAGGCCGGGTGGACATCGCCAACGCGCGGCTGCGATTCGAGAACGGGTGCATTGCCAATATCACCGCGAGCCGCATCAGCCGCGACCGCGTCAGGAAGATCCGGTTCTTTCAGCCGGACGCGTATCTCTCGATCGACTACGCGGCGCAGGAAGTGGAGATGTACCGGCTCGTGCGCGGCGCCGACGTTCGACCCGGCATCGAGGGCGGCAAGCTCGAGGTGCCGCGCGAGGAACCGCTCGTGCGCGAACTGTCCGATTTCCTGGGCGCGGTCCGCGAGCATCGACCGCCGCTGGTGCCGGGCCAGGACGGACGCCGAGCGCTGGAACTCGCGCAGCGGATCACGGACCGCATGGCGGCGGGCGTGTAGTCAGGTCGGCGGGCAAGAACCATGGCGATCGACAAACGACCGGCCCGCGTTGCCGCGATGTTCGACGCGATCGCCGCGCGCTACGATTTTCTCAACCACCTGCTGAGCGCGGGATTCGACCGGCACTGGCGGTCTCGCGCCATTTTGTCGCTGCAGTTGACCGGCCGCGAGGCGATCGTGGATGTCTGCACCGGCACGGCGGATGTGGCGATGGCGGCGGTGAGCGCCTCGCCCGGCGCGGCGCACGTGCTCGGCGTGGACTTCTCCGGCGAGATGCTGCGCCTGGGGGCGGCGAAGATCCGCAGGCTCGGGAAGACGAACCGCATCTCTCTGGCCCGCGGTGATGCCACCCGGCTGCCGGCGGCCACCGCCTCGATGGAGGCGGCAACCGTCGCGTTCGGGATCCGGAACGTCGAGAAGCCCGAGCGGGGGCTGGCCGAAATGTACCGGGTGCTTCGGCCAGGCGGGCGCCTGGCGATCCTCGAGTTCAGTATTCCCACAGCCGCGCTGATTCGCGCGGTCTACCTTCCGTACTTCCGCTACGTGCTCCCGCGTATCGGCCGCCTGGTATCCGGGCACGGCCCAGCCTATTCCTACCTCCCGGCATCGGTGGGCAGCTTCATCCCTCCCGACGTGATGCTCGACTTGTTGCGAGCGTGCGGCTTCCGGGAGTCCAAGGCCATCCCGCTCACGTTCGGGATCGTGACGCTGTATACGGCAGAGAAGTAGAACGGCAGCGGTCAGCAAGCAGCAAGCAGCAAGCAGCAAGCAGCGGGCAGCGGGCAGCAAGCAGCGGGCAGGCGGGCAGCAAGCGGCGGGCAGCGGGCAGCAAATCACGCGTGAAAGGCTGTCAGCTGTCAGCTGTCGGCCGACGGCTCGCCAGCACCTCGCGGTACACCGTCTCCACCGCATCCACCATTGTCGAGGCCTGGAAGAGCTCGCGGGCGCGGGCGAGGCCGGCCCGTCCCATGGCCGCCCGCTTTCCGGGATCGTCCACCAGCGAGCGGATGGCGCACGAGAGCGCGTCGGGGTCGCACGGCGGCACGACGAGACCCGTCACGCCGCCCTGGTTCACCCACGACGTTCCCGTCTGGATCTCGGTGCTGATGACCGGCAACCCCGCCGCCATCGCCTCCACGATCGACGTGCCGAACGCCTCGGCCCGCGTGTGGGACGGCAGCACGAAGATGTCGCCGGCCATGTAGCACGTGGGAAGATCGGCATCGCTCACGTCGCCCGTGAACACCACCCGCGCGGCCACCCCAAGGTCTGCCGCCAGCGCCCGCGTGTGATCCCACAGCGGGCCGTCTCCGACGAGCAGCACGTGGACGTCGGGAACCAGCGGCAGCGCCCGCAGCAGGTAGTCGAGCCCCTTGTAGTACCGCAACCGTCCCACGAAGACGACCACCGGCCGGTCCGGAGGCAGGCCCCACCGCGACCTCAAGCCGGTCGGCGTGTGGCCCGAGCGGTTCTCGAAGCGCTCGACGTCGATCCCGAGCGGCACCATAAGGCACTTGTCCCGGACGTCGCGCAGGTAGGGGGACGTGTCCGCGTACGTTGGGCTCGTCACCAGGATCCGATCCGCCCGCGCCAGCACCCGACGCAAGAGCGGTTGGTAGACGCGCAGCAACCGGCGCTGCCTGACGATGTCGGCGTGATAGGTGATGACCGTGCCTGCAGCGCGGCCCAGGAGCAAGTGCGCCACTTCACCCGGCGGGTGTGGAAAATGGAGATGCGCGATGTCGGTCTCGATGCGCGCCAGCCAGCAGAACAGCGAAGGGCTGATGGGCGTCGACGCGATTGTGCCCAGGCGCGAGGCGAGCACCACGTTCACCCCGTTCATCGTCTGCAGGCTCGTGCGCCAGCCGCGGTTCGCGGCCAGCACCGTCACGTCGTGGCCGCGCGCGACCTGCGCCTCGGCGAGAACCCGGATATGGTTCTCGATCCCGCCCAGCACCGGGCTGTAGTCCTTGTAGAGGTGCAGGATTCTCATGGCCGGTCGCCGACTCGCAACGCGCACACCGCGGCGACGATCAGCGGCGCGACCAAGCTGGACGGAACGCCGTTGAGCAGCACAGGTTCGACGAACGACAACGCCGCGTAAAACACCATGGGAACCGCGAGGCCGACGTGAACTCCACCCCCGGCCCGGCACACCCTCGCGACGGCCGCGAACAGGGCGCTCGCCATGAACAGCATCATGGCGAGCGCCGCCGGCACGCCCGCGTAGACTGCCGCTTCGAGGTACAGGTTATGCGCGCTGGTGCCCCAGTACGGGGCGCCCGCAATCCCGAGCGACGGCGTACTGCCCGCGCCGTACCCCAGCCACGGGTGACGCCAGACCGCTTCTTGCAGCATACCCCACCAGCCCGAGCGCAAGACGACCGCCTGGGTGGGAGTCGTGGGTCTCGGCGCCATTCCGCCGCCACCGCCGGTGATCATCAGCAGAGGGGCGAGCGCTGCCACCACGACCACTGCCCACGCCACCCGTTCCCGGCGTGTGGACTCGCGCACCCGGCCGAGGGGCGCCAGGCAGACGAGCGTAGCGAGGGTCGCGCCCAGCGCACTCAGGCTCTGGGTGACGGCCATCGTCGTCGTTGCTGCGAGGCCGCCAGCAACGAGCGCCACCCTGATCGGCTTTCGAGGCCAATCATACCAGCCATGAAGCACGATGAGGAGGTAGGCTAGGCCGGCGGCGGCGCCCATCGGGTTCGGGCTGCCGAGCAGGCCCATGAACCGCGTGTGCGTCCACCAGGCGATCGGTGACGGGGCGAATGCCAGCGACGCGACCAGCTTCACCCCAACCGCGAAGAGCAGGCCGCGGACAATCGCCCGCTCGGAGAAGACCGCGGCGATCGCGACGGCCAGGATCTCGACGGCGACGTACCCCGCCGCATATCGGAGCGACGGAAGCGGCCGCTCGGCGAGCATCGAGGCGACAAGGTCGAGCCCCGCGAACACCGAGAAGAAGACGAGCGGGAACCGTCCGAGCGTTCGCAGGATCTGGGGGCGCCGCGCGGTGACAGCCAGCGCAGCCGCGATGGCGGCGCCGAGCAACGGGAGCCGGAGGTGGTGCCAGGGCGAGCCAGGGGGGAACCACAGGTCGCCAACCACCAGGAACGCCACGGTGCAGAACCCGAGCAGCGCGCGGGCGGAACGCTCTCCGTTCACGGGTGTTCTCTCAGTACACGGTCGTACAGCGTGGACGTTGCCGCGGCGGCCCGATCCCATTCGAACGCCGCCGCCCGTGCCAACCCGTTCTCGCGCATCTTCTCGAGGTCCGCGGTCGCGTCGAGCAGGTGATCGACCAGGGTGGAGAGCCGGTCCACGTCGGTCGGCGGGAACATCGCGGCCGCGTCGCCGGCCAGTTCGGTGAGCGCCGGAATACGGCTGCAAACGACAGGAACGCCATGGCCCATCGCTTCGATCACCGGGAGGCCGAACCCCTCGGCGACCGAAGGAAAGATGAACAGCGTGGCGCCCTGGTAGAGCGCGGACAGCATCGAATCGGATACCGGTCCAGTGTCGATGAGGTGCCCGCTGTCGCGGAGTCGTCGAGCCTGTGGCAGGTGGCCGGTGTATCGGGCGTCACGCGGACCTGCGATCACCAGCGAACAACACCCGGTGTTGCCTCCCCGTCGTTGATCGACGCGGCGCGCCCAGGCGTCCAGGAGCGTGCGCAGGTTCTTGTGCGGCTTGTTGCTGCCGACCGACAGCACGTACGGCCCGGTGATGCCCAGTCGGGATCGCAGCCGGCGGGCTTCGTCCGCACCTGGCGCATCGGCAAACCGCCATCCGATTGGAATGACTTCGACCTTCGATGCGTGGGTGGGGAAGAGGCGTGAGACGTCGCGTCGGGTGGCTTCCGATGGCACCACGATCGCCGCGGCGGCGCGAAACGCCAGTGCGTGGGCGACCCAAAAAGCCGCGCGTCGTGCCGGACCGAACAGGCCGCGGACCGTCAGCGGGATCAGGTCGTAGCAGGTGACGACCGTCCGAACGCCGGGTGCGAACGGCATCAGGTAGTAGGGGCTGTGGTAAAGGCAGGCGCCTGCGGCACGAAGAAGCTGGCGGACCTCCCACTGCTGCCGCGGGGCGAAGGGCGACGCCGTACACGTGATGCCTCGCAGCACGGCGAGAGGAAGTCGCTCGTCCGGCACGGCGTTGTGGAGGAGCACCACGGGTGGCGAGTCCGCCCGAACTGCGAGGGCCCGCGCGAGGCCGGTGACCGCGCGACCGATCCCGGGGAAGTGTGGTGACGCGGTCCGCGTGTCCAGGACGACAGGGCCGGCGATCATCGCGACCCTCTGGCTGGCTCGCCGACCAGTTGCCGGTAGAAGTCCAGCGTCTGGCGCGCTCTGAGCGCTGGGGTGTGGGCTGACAAGACCCATTCTCGCCCGCGGCGTCCAATCTCCTGGCGCCGGGCGGCTGAGGCCCGAAGCTGCCGCAGGTGCTCGGCCAACGCGGCCACGTCGTCCTCTGGAAAGAGGAGTCCGGCACTGCCGACGACTTCCGGTATCGCCCCGGACTCGGACCCGATCACCGGCACCTCGCATCCCATGCCTTCCACGATGACGCGCCCGTACTGTTCCTGCCAGACCGGGGTCGATCGCGACGGCACCACCAGTACGTCCATGGCGCTCAGCAGGTCTGCCACGCCATTGGGATCGAGCAGGCCGACCAAACGCACCGAGTCTCCGATCCCGAGGCCGCGCGCCTGTTCCTCGAGCGCGGACCGGCAAGGCCCTGACCCGGCTGCGACCAGCAATGCAGGCGGACCGATCTGCGCGACAGCCCTCAGCAGCGTGTCGATCCCTTTTTCGGGAGCCAGGCGGCCGACGTAGCCGACCGTGAAACGGTCGCTGAGGCGTGGCACCGACCGTCGATAGAAGATGCTGGCATCGAACGCGAGGGCCGGGATGACCGGAGTGGGGCGGCCGTAACCCAGCTCGCGCAGCAGGGCCACGGCGCCGAGGTTTCCGCAGATCACCGCGTCGGCGGCAGCCAGCGTCCGATGCAGCACCCAATTGACCAGCGGGCTCTTGGGGCGGTTGACGTTCTGCCAGGTGAACAGGACCAGGCGCGCGCGCGGCGCGAGCACGCGCCGGGCCGCCGCGACGTGGAGCGCGGCGAGACTGTCGGGTTCTTCCTCTGCGTGGATGAGGTCGGGCGCCGCGCGCCTGATACCGAAGCCTGCGGTCTGGTAGAGCCCGCGGTGCGGGTCCATGGCCCGCCACATCCGAACCAGCCGCACGTCCTCGAGGCGCTGTCGGTCGTGGACCCTGCCCGCGTCGAACGGACCGCCCCAGCACCGGGGACGGACGAGCCTGAAGGAACAGCCCGGGTCGCTCGCCATCAGCGTGACTCGCCGCTCCGTGAGGACCGACGCGATCCGGGCGATGTGGAGAATTCGGACCATCGAGGCGTCCAACAATAGCACAAGCGGTCGGGCTTTCCGATGGCCGCAGAAAGAGTGCGGCCAAACCCGGACGGTCCGCGTCTATAATGAAAAGAGGCCCTGCCAGCGCCTGCCCTGCTCCGGCGGTCCTTCGACGGCCGGATGCTATAATTTCTTATCCTTCATGTACTTCGACTTCTATGACGATCGTCCAGACTACTTGGCGCTGAACCGCGATGTCGCGCGGTTGGAGGGACTGCTCCACCTCATCGTCGCCGTCTCGGTCGCGTTCTTTCTCGATATCGTTGCCCTCATCGCGCTCGTGGTCCTGGCATCGATGCCCGCGTCGGACGGCGCGAAGCGGGCCGGGGTGGTTCCCGTCAAGCGGGAGCCAACCCGGTTCGTGTTCATGGCGCCGCGGGTCGATCGTCCGTCCCGGACCGCTCGGCCGGATGCCGTGGCGTCCGATCAGAACCGGATGGCGGCGGCACGCGAGCGTTCGCCGAATCCCACCAACCCGCTGCCGTTCTCGCGCGGCAACACGTACGAGCGCGTGGAAGAGCCGGCCATGAGGACGCCGCAGCGCATGGAGCGGCCCGACCCTCAGGCGCAGCAACAGCAGTTCGAGCGTCAGGGGCAGAACGGCCAGAACGGGCAGAACGGCTTGCCGAGCGTGCTGGGGCTCCCGGGTCCGCCGATGGGGATGGCCCGCAGCGGCGCTCCCGGTGCGATGGGCGCCCCTGGCCCGTTGTCGGCCGCTGTCGCTAACCCCTTCCGCTACGCGCAGGGTGACGTCTTCAACAATCCCGGCGGCGAGGGCGGCCAGCCGCAGGCCGACATCCAGTTCGATTCGAAAGGCGTCGAGTTCGGGCCCTGGTTGCGCCGGTTCATCGCCCAGCTCAAGCGCAACTGGCTGATCCCGATGGCGGCGATGACGATGAAGGGACACGTCGTGGTGACGTTCAATGTCCACAGGGACGGGAGCATCACCGAGATTGACGTGCCAGGCCCGTGCCCGGTCCATGCGTTCAACCGTGCCGCCCAGGGGGCGCTCGTGACGTCGAACCCGACGCAGCCGCTGCCCCCCGAGTACCCGGCCGACCGTTGCTTCTTCACCGTCACGTTCTACTACAACGAAACGCCGCCGTATCGGTAATCGGCAGGGAGCACGCGGCATGACGCGCACGCAGCAGGCTGGTCTGCTCGGTCTCGCTTCGATCCTGGTACTCTACGTCCTGGTACGCCTCTTCTTCCCATAACGCGTGACCCCGCCCTGTCCTTCTCTTATCGCGGTGCTCGGCCCGACGGCCAGCGGCAAGAGCGCCCTCGCGATCGCGCTGGCCGAGCGCTACGACGGCGAGGTCATCAGCTGCGATTCGACCGCCGTCTACCGGCGCTTCGATATCGGCACCGACAAGGTGCCGCTCGCCGATCGCCGGGGCATTCCCCATCACCTGATCGACGTTGCGGATCCCACCGACGACTTCACCGCCGCGCGCTTCGGGCGCGAGGCTGCCGATGTGGCGCGCGCGATCCTCGCCCGTGGACGGCTTCCGATCCTCGCGGGCGGAACCGGGTTCTACTTCCGCGCGTTGACGCGCGGGCTGTTTCCGGGTCCAGGCCGCGATCAGCGCCTGCGCGACCGCCTGGGCGCGATCGCGGCACGCAGGGGCGCCGCGTTCCTGCACCGCATGGTGGCGCGCGTGGACCCGCCCTCGGCCGCGCGCATCCAGTTCCGCGACCTCGTCCGTCTCGTCCGCGCGCTCGAGGTCTACTTCCTCACAGGGGTCCCGCTGACGGCCCACTTTGCCGCCACGGTCTCGCCGCTGCCGGAGGTCCGCACGGTCGGCCTGTGCCTCGACGTGCCGGCGGCCATCCTGAACGAGCGGATCGATCGGCGCGTGGACGACCAGATCCGGCGCGGCCTGTTCGACGAAGCCCGGGCGCTGCTCGACGACGGCATCCCGCCCACCGCGCGCCCATTCGGCGCGCTGGGCTACCGCCAGGCGCTCGAGCACCTGCGCGGGATGCGGGACGAGGCGGCGACGCGCGAGTTGATCGCGCGCGAGACGCGCCAGTACGCGCGGCGTCAGTTGATCTGGTTTCGCAAAGAGCCTAACCTAGACAAGATTCCAGGTCCGGGCCACTTGCCGTCGGCGTTCGAGAGCGCCCGCCGGATCGTCGACCATCGTCTCCGCGTGCCGGACGCTGGCGCCCGAGGCGAGGAGATCTCCTGATGCCATCAACTTCCGAATCCAAGGCCGCGCCCACGACCCCGAACATCCAGGACGCCTTCCTGAATCACGCGCGGCGCGACCGGCAGCCGGTCCGCTTTCGGCTCCTGGACGGATCCGAGTTCGAAGGCCGTATCAAGAACTTCGATCGCTTCGCCGTGATCGTCGAGCGCGACGGCGCCGACCAGATGATCTTCAAGCACGCCATCGCGACGATCACGGCGGCGCGGGCCATCAACAGCTACTACAGCCACCAGGCCCAGTGAGCCCCTCCTCTTTTTCGCGCGCGATCGTCGTGGTCCTCGACAGCGTCGGGGTCGGCGAGTTGCCGGACGCGGCGGAGTACGGCGACCAGGGCAGCAACACGCTCGGGAACATCGCCCGCAGGGTGCCGCTGCAGATTCCCACGCTGCGGAGTCTCGGGCTGTCGCGCATCGTGGAGGTGCCCGGGGGTGAGCCGGTGGTCGCACCCGCCGCGGCGTTCGGCCGAATGGCGGAGCATTCGCCCGGCAAGGACTCGGTGACCGGGCACTGGGAGTTGATGGGCCTCGCCGTCGAGCACGCCTTTCCGGTGTTTCCCCACGGTTTCCCGGAAGAGACGATCCGCGAGTTCGAGCGGCGCATCGGTCGCAAGACGCTGGGGAACACGGTCGCGTCGGGCACGGTGATCATCGAGGAACTCGGCCCCGAGCACGTGCGGACCGGTTGTCCCATCGTCTATACGTCGGCCGACAGCGTGTTCCAGATCGCCGCGCACGAGGACGTGATTCCCGTCCCCGAGCTGTACCGCCAATGCGAGATCGCCTACGACATGCTCGTGAAGGGCATCGGGCTCGGGCGCATCATCGCGCGGCCGTTCGTCGGCACGCCGGGTGCGTTCCGGCGCACGTCGAATCGTCACGACTTCGCCATCCCGCCGGCGGGAGAGACGCTGCTGGACCTGTTGAAGGCGTCGGGGATCCCCGTCCACGCGATCGGCAAGATCGAGGACCTGTTCGCGGGGCAGGGCGTGACCAGGTCGGTGCACACCGCGTCGGATGACGAGGGGATGGACCAGGTGGAGCGCGCGCTCGCCGACACGCCCCGCGGCCTGATCTTCGTCAACCTCGTGGACTTCGATACCGTCTACGGACACCGGAACAACGTGGAAGGGTACGCGCTGAACCTCGAGCGGTTCGACGCCCGGTTGTCGGAGTTGCTGCCTCGGCTGCAGCCCGACGACCTGCTGATCCTCACCGCCGATCACGGGAACGACCCGACGACGGCGAGCACCGACCACTCCCGCGAGTACGTGCCGGTGGTGGCGTACGGCCCGCACGTGCGGGCGGGCGTGAACCTGGGGACCCGTCCGACGTTCGCGGACCTTGGCCAGACGCTGGCCGCCGTGTTCGGCGTGGGCCCGCTCGCGCACGGCACGAGCTTCTTGAACGACATCCGCTGACACCTATCCCGATGACGATCCGCGAAGATCTGGAGGCGCGAGAGCGACAGTTTCTCGCCCCGCAGGCGGCCTGCAGCGCCGACACGCGAGGACGTCTCCGGCCCGAGGCCGAGGACGACATACGGCCGGCCTTTCAGCGCGACCGCGACCGCATCATCCATTGCAAGGCGTTCCGCCGGCTGAAGCACAAGACGCAGGTGTTCTTTTCGCCTGCCGGCGACCACTATCGGACCCGGCTGACGCACACGCTCGAGGTGTCGCAGATCGCGAGGACGATCGCCAAGGCGCTGCACCTGAACGAGGAACTGACCGAAGCGGTCGGCCTTGGCCACGACCTGGGGCACACCCCGTTCGGGCACTGGGGCGAGCGCGTCCTGAACAAGCTGGTTCCCGGGGGATTCGTGCACACCGCGCAGAGCCTTCGCGTGGTGGACGTGCTGGAGCGCGACGGCCACGGCCTGAACCTCACCTGGGAAGTGCGGGACGGCATCGCCCGACACTCGAAGGGGAAATCGGGCTCGCCCACCGGCGGCGACGACCAGGCCAGGACGCTCGAAGGACAGTTGATCCGCGTCTCCGACCTGATCGCCTACGTGAACCACGACACCGACGACGCCATCCGCGCGGGCCTCCTCGTGGACGACGACCTGCCGCGGGACGCGGTGGCGCTGCTCGGGCGTTCTCCCTCCGAGCGGATCGGCCGCATGGTGAAGGACGTCATCGTCACCACGAAGGACGCCGGCCTCGATCACATCCGGATGAGCGACGAGACGCTCGCGGCGACGCTGGACCTCCGGGCGTTCCTGTTCCGTTCCGTCTACGAGAACGACCTCTCCACGGTCGAGTTCCGAAAGGCGGCCGACATCCTGGGCGGCCTGTGGGAAAAGGTGCGCGAACGCGCTGCGGAGTTCCTCGACCGCCGGACGGTCGAGCACGAGGGCGTGGACGCCGCTGCCCGCGATTTCCTGGCCGGCATGACCGACCGGTTTGCCGTCGGCCTGTTCGAACAGCTCTTCATTCCCAAGCCGTGGGTGGACGTCCCGCGCGGCTGGCAGAGGGACTGAGTAGCCGGCGGCTGTCTTGTGCCAGGCGGGTCACCCTGGGGCCAACGACCGTGGTATAATGAAAGGTCTGTCTCTTTTGGAACTTCGTGATTTAGATGTCTCAGATACTGCTCGATCTACGCGAGTTGCGGGGGGCGCGCGACCAGATTGACCGCACCTTCGAGCCGTCGGTCCTTTCGACGAGCGAGGCGGAGGGGTTCCGGGTGCAGGCACCCGTGCACCTGGCGTTCGATATCTTCAAGGATGGCAACCAGTTCCACCTGGTCGGCCGGGTTCGCTCCACGATCGCCCTCTCGTGCGGACGATGCCTGGACGACATCGAGCTTCCGGTGGACCTGCCCTTCGACCTCCTCTACCTGCCGCACCAGGAACATGTTGGCGGCGAGGAAGTGGAAGTGGAAGTGGAAGACGACGGCTTGACGACGGCGTACTACCGGGACGAGGAGATTGACCTGGGCCAGATCGTGCTGGAGCAGTTCTATCTTGCGCTCCCGATGAAGCCGTTGTGCCGCGAGTCCTGCCGCGGCCTGTGCTCGGAGTGCGGGACGAATCTCAATACCGGGACCTGTTCCTGTGTCCAAGAGTGGCCGGATCCCAGGCTCGAGGGCCTGCGGTCGCTGATCGACAAGGGCGACCGCGAGGGTTGACTCGGGGGGCGGGCGCAGGGTAATTATTTCCTTTTTTCTCGGTGCTGGTGGCACGGGACTTCCGTCCGGTGCGGCGGCCCGGACAGACAGGCGGGATAGCATGCCAAATCCAAAGCGACGACACTCCAAGGCGCGCACCGCGAAGCGACGCACGCACGACGCCCTCACTCCCGTGGCGTTGGGCGAATGCCCGCAATGCCATGAACCGAAACTGTCGCACCAAGTCTGCCTTCACTGCGGCTACTACCGCGGTCGGCAGGTGCGGGAAGTCAAGGAAGGGTAGCAGGCACCCGCGGGTTGGGACTTCGTCATGATCCGGATAGCCGTCGATGCGATGGGCGGCGATCGCGGGCCCGAGACCATTGTCGAGGGGGCGCTCGACGCGGCCCGCGAGCACGGCCTGTCGCTGACGCTGGTCGGCCGCGAGGACCGTCTGCGGGAGTTGGTGGCCAGCCGGCCGGGCGTGGCCGCGCTCGACGTGGCTATCGTGGCGGCCGACGATGTGATCGGGATGGGCGAGCCGCCGACCTCCGCGTTGCGGCACCGGCCGGGGGCGTCCATCAAGGTGGCCGCGGCCGAAGTGGCGGCCGGGCGGGCGGCGGCGCTGTACAGTGCCGGTAACACCGGCGCGACCGTGATGGCCGCCCACGCGGCGTTCGGCATGCTGGCCGGCGCCGACCGCCCGGCACTCGCGGCCACCGTGCCGACTCGCCGGTCAGCCGCCGTCGTGCTGGACGTCGGGGCGAACGTCGATTGCCGGCCGCAGCACCTCGTGCAGTTTGCCGCGATGGGGACCGTCTACGCGCGGCTGGTGCTGGGCGTGGAGCGGCCGCGGGTCGGCCTGCTCTCGATTGGCGAGGAAGAGACCAAGGGGAACGACCTCACCCGTGAGGCCCACCGCCTGCTGAAGGCGAGCGGCCTCAGCTTCATAGGCAACATCGAGGCGCGCGATGTCTACGCCGGCGTCGCCGACGTCATTGTCTGCGACGGCTTCACCGGGAACATCGCCCTCAAGGTGAGCGAGGGCCTCGTGGAGATGATCGGCGACGTGCTGCGCGACGCGATGGGCAAGCTTGGCGCCGGGCTGGCGGCGCAGGTATCCAGCGAACTGTTCGACCTGTTCCGCCGGCGGGTGGCGGAGTACGGGGGAGTCCCGCTGCTCGGTGTGGCCGGGCTGGCGGTGATCGGGCACGGGCGGTCGTCGGCAACGGCCGTGCGCCATGGCATCGAGGCGGCGCACCGTTTCGCGTCGGCCGGCTTCATCGCGCGTCTCCAGCAGGAGATCGCGGCTTCAGGAGAATCCCACCGGTGATCGCATTCATCTTTCCGGGACAGGGGTCGCAGGCGGTTGGAATGGGCAAGGCGCTGGCGGAGACGTTCGACGTCTGCCGCGACACGTTCGCGGAAGCCGATGCCGCGCTGGGTGAGCCATTGAGCCGGCTGATCTTCGAGGGGCCGGAAGACCAGCTGCGCCTGACCGAGAACACGCAGCCGGCTATCTTGACGGTGAGCATCGCCGCGTACCGCCTGCTGTCGTCGCGCGGGTTCGAGCCCGCGTTCGTGGCCGGCCACAGCCTGGGCGAGTATTCCGCGCACGTGTGCGCGGGGACGATCGCGTTTGCCGACGCCGTGCGCACCGTACGCCGGCGCGGCCGGTTCATGCAGGAGGCGGTGCCGGTGGGGAAGGGCGCGATGGCGGCCGTGATGGGGCTGGACGCGGCGGTCGTGGCGCAGGCGTGCGAAGAGGCGGCGCAGGGCGAGGTGGTGAGTCCCGCCAATATGAACATGCCGGGCCAGGTGGTGATCGCCGGGGCGACCGACGCCGTGGCGCGCGCGGGCGAACGGGCGAAGGCGCTCGGCGCCAAGCGCGTCGTGCCGCTGCCCGTCAGCGCGCCATTCCACTGCGCGCTCATGAAGCCGGCCGAGGAGCGGCTCGCGCCCGAGTTGCGCGCGCTCCGGGCCTGCGACCCGCGCGTGCCCGTCGTCGCCAACGTCGACGCCGAGCCGAAGCGCGACGCGGCGTCCGCGATCGAGGCGCTCGTGCGGCAGGTGTCGTCGCCGGTCCGGTGGGAAGACGTCGTGCGGCGGCTTGCATCCGAGGGCGTCCGCAAGTATGTTGAAGTGGGTCCGGGCACCGTGCTATGCGGCCTGGTCCGGAAGATCGATCGCGAGGCGGCGTTCGCGAGCTTCGAGGATCCGTCCGGCCTCGAAAAGGTGGCCGCTCTCTTCGCGTAGCACCATCCAGTTGACATCCCTTTGCGTGTATCATGTGGCGCTTGGCTCGACGGTGAGCCGGGGAGCGGAACGCGATGTTCGATTTGACCGGGAAGGTGGCGGTGGTGACGGGCGCGTCGCGGGGCATCGGCCGCGCGATCAGCGAGATGCTTGCCCGCCAGGGCGCGCTGGTGGCGTTGACCGACGTGCTCGGTGACGCGGTGGGCCAGGCGGCCCACGAGGTCGTCGCCTCGGGCGGCAAGGCCGAGGGCTACGCGATGGACGTCACCGACACGGCAGGCGTGCAGGCGACCATCGGGAAAATTCTCGAGCGGCACAGCCGCGTGGACATCCTGGTCAACAACGCCGGCATCGTCCGCGACAACGTGGCGCTGCGGCTCAAGCGCGAGGACTGGGACGTCGTGCTGAACGTCAACCTGTCCGGGACGTTCACCTGTAGCCAAGCCGTGCTGCGCGCGATGATGCGCCAGCGCGGAGGCCGGATCATCAACATCAGCTCGGTGGTCGGACAGATGGGCAACGCCGGGCAGTCGAACTACGCCGCGTCGAAGGCCGGCATCATCGGGTTCAGCAAGTCGCTGGCCCGCGAGCTGGCCGTGCGCGGCATTACCGTCAACGTGGTGGCCCCGGGACTGATCGACACCGACATGACCCGCGGGTTGCCCGAGAGCGTGCGGAACGAGTGGGCGTCCAAGGTTCCGATCGGCAGGCTCGGCACCGCGGACGACGTCGCTTCGGCCGTCTGTTTCCTGGCGACCGACGAGGCGTCGTATATCTCGGGGCAGGTCCTCGCCGTCAATGGCGCGATGTACACTTAGGAGGGTCAATGGCTGCGGTTGCTGACAAGGTCAAGAGCATTATCGTTGAACAGTTGGGCGTCGACGAAGAAGAGGTCACCCCGGATGCGTCGTTCGTGGACGACCTGGGCGCCGACTCGCTCGACACCGTCGAGCTCGTGATGGCGTTCGAGGAAGAGTTTGGTATCGAGATCCCGGACGAGGATGCCGAGAAGATCACGCGCGTGAAGGAAGCGGTCGATTACGTCGAGGCGCACGCCAAGGCCAAGAAGTAGCGTCGCACACGGCGCGGGGCCGGCGCGCCCGCGGTAGCGGTGTCGGCCCGTGCGCGGTCGGGGCGCGGGGCGGCTGTGTCAACGGAGGGAGCTTGAGCAGGCGAGTCGTCATCACGGGCATCGGTCTCCTCTCGTCGGTCGGTATCGGCACGGAGGCCAACTGGCAGGGCCTCGTGGCCGGGCGCAGCGGCGTGGCGCGCATCACGAAGTTCGATCCGACGGACTTCAGCGCCCAGATCGCCGGCGAGGTCAAGGGGTTCGACCCGCTCCAGTTCGTCGACAAGAAAGACGTCAAGAAGATGGACGTCTTCATCCAGTACGCGATTGCGGCCTCGCAGTTCGCGATGGACGACGCCGGGCTGAAGGTCGGGCCGGACAACGCCACGCGGGTCGGCGTGTTCATCGCGTCGGGCATCGGCGGGTTCAGCACGATCGAGCGGGAGCATTCCAAGCTGCTCGAGGGCGGTCCGGGTAAGATCTCGCCCTTCTTCATCCCCGCCGCGATCATCAACCTGGCGGCGGGCCAGGTGTCGATCAGGTTCGGGGCGAAGGGACCCAACCTGGCCACCTGCACGGCATGCGCCGCCTCGGCCCACGCGCTGGGCGATGCCTACGAGATCATCCGCCGCGGCGACGCCGACGCGATGATTGCCGGCGGGTCTGAAGCGGCCATCACGCCGATGGGCGTCGGCGGCTTCGCGGCGATGCGCGCCTTGTCCACGCGCAACGATGCGCCGGAGAAGGCCAGTCGGCCGTTCGACCTCGAGCGCGACGGATTCGTCATCGGCGAGGGGGCGGGCGTGCTGGTGCTGGAGGAACTCGGGTCGGCGCTCTCGCGCGGCGCGCGCATCTACGCCGAGATGGTCGGTTACGGGGCCTCGGCCGACGCGTTCCACATCACCGCGCCGTCCGAGGACGGCGCGGGCGCCTCCCGCGCGATGGAGGCGGCCTTGCGCAGCGCCGGCGTCGATGGATCGGTGGTCAGCTACATCAACGCGCACGGCACATCGACGCCGCCGAACGACCGGCTGGAGACGGCCGCGGTCAAGCGGTGCTTCGGGGAGCACGCTCGCTCGATGGGGATATCGTCCACCAAGTCGATGACCGGGCACATGCTCGGGGCGTCCGGGGCGCTGGAGGGGGGCATCACCGCGCTGGCGATCCACCACCAGATGATGCCGCCGACGATCAACCTCGAGCACCCGGATCCCGACTGCGATCTCGACTACGTGCCCAACGTCTGCCGCGGCGCGTCGATCGCGTATGCCATGACGAATTCCTTCGGGTTTGGCGGCACGAATGCCTCGCTCCTGCTCAAGAGGTTCGAAGGGTAGCCGCCGTGTTCCACCCGGTCCGGAACCCGCCAGCCTGAGAACGAGGGGGCGGCGCCGGGTTACCGACCCATGGGGCGGGCCATCAAGGCCCGCCCATTGCTCATTGCCGTATGAAAATTGCCGTCTGCATCAAGCAGGTTCCCGCGCGCGACTGGCAGCCGCGCGTCAACGAGTCGCGGACCTGGGTTCGCGACGAGGACGCCGCCTTCGAGATGAACGAGCCGGACGCCTACGCGCTCGAAGAGGGGCTGCGCCTGAAAGGGCGCCACGGCGGGGAAGTGGTCGTGTGCTCGGCCGGCCCCTCGCGCGTCTCCCACGTGATCCGCGAGGCGCTGGCGCGCGGGGCGGACCGCGCCATCCATGTCGAGTCGGACGGTGCCGCATCGGCCGACGCCTTCGAGGTGGCCGGGGCGCTCGCCGAGGCGATGAGCGGCGAGTCGTTCGACCTGGTGCTCACCGGGCTTCAATCCGACGACCAGGGCTTCGCCCAGACCGGCGTCGTGCTCGCCGAGCGGCTGGGCGTTCCGCACGCGACCATCATTATGGAAGTGAAGGTGGACGGTGGCGCGCTGCGCGTGAAGCGCGAGCTCGAGGGCGGCTGGTTCCAGTGGGTCGCGATGCCGCTGCCCGCGCTGCTCACGATCCAGAGCGGGATCAACCAACTGCGCTACGCGACGCTCAAGGGGATCATGGCCGCCAAGAAGAAGGACATTCGGAAGGTGGCGGCGTCGGGCGCGCATCGGTCGCGCCAGCGGATCGTGAACCTCTACGCGCCGAAGAAGACGAAGCAGACGCAGTTGATCGGCGGCACGCCCGCCGAAGCAGCCAGGGAACTCGTCAAGCGCCTGCGGGACGAGGCACGCGCGATCGACTAGACATCTTCCAGGGCTGAGATTGCAGGGGACGTATGATTCTTGTTGTGGCTGAGCAACGTGATGGCCGGTTGAACCGGGCGAGCTGGGAAGTGGTCGCGGCCGCGCAGCGGCTGGCGGCGAAGACGGGCGGCGCGCCGATCAAGGTGGCGCTGCTCGGCGGCGACCTCGCTGCGGCGGCTGGCGAACTGTCGGCGGCCGCTGTCGCCGAGGTGCTGACGGTCGAGCAGGCCGCGCTGGAGCCCTATACCGCGGACGGCTTTGTCGCCGCGCTGGCCCAGTTGGTCGCCGGCCAGGCCCCGACGTATGTTCTCTTCCCTCACACCTACCTCGCCCGCGACTTCGTGCCCAAGCTGGCGGCCCGGCTCGATCGCGCGCTCGTCGCCGACGTGGTCTCGCTCGCGGAGGCCGACGGCACGGTGGCGTTCACGCGGTTGATCTTCCAGGGCAAGCTCGCGGCTGACGTGGTGCTCGAGGGCGAGGCCCCGTACCTCGTCACGTTCCAGGCTGGCGCGTTCAGCGCCGACCTCGCCGAGCGAGGCGCCTCGCCCGCCCCGGTATCCCGCGCGGACGTGACCATCGATGCCGCGTTGATTCGCCAGAAGCCCGAGGCGCCGTTCCGCGAGGCGAAGCAGGCGGTCGACCTCTCCCAGGCCCAGCGCATCGTCGCCGTGGGCCGCGGTATCCGGGCGCGGGACCAGTTGCCGCTGGCCGAAGCGCTGGCAAAGGCGCTTGGCGCCGAACTCGCCGCGTCGCGGCCGATCTGCGATGCCGGCTGGCTGCCGATCGAGCGCCAGGTGGGGAGCTCCGGGCAAACCGTCGCGCCAAAGTTGTATCTCGCGTTGGGCGTGTCGGGAGCCATCCAGCACGCCGTCGGGATGAAGGCCTCGAAGACGATCGTCGCGATCAACAAGGATGCCGAAGCGCCAATGTTCGAACTCGCCGACTACGGCATCGTGGGTGACCTGTTCGAGGTGGTGCCAGCGCTGATCAAGGAGCTTCAGCGGTAGTGCTGTCCGCGCTGGTCCTCGCCCTGCTTGTCGTCCTGTTTGGCGGCCTGTTCGTGGTGCAGCTCTCCAGGCGGCTCCTGCTCGTCGGTCGCGCAAAGGGCACGCTCCGGACCGATCACGTGCCTGCGCGCGTCTCGCGGTTCCTCCGTGAGGTGGTCTTCCAGTCGGAAGTGATCGCCGGGAAGCCCGCGGTAGGACTCGCCCATGCGCTGGTGTTCTGGGGCTTCGTGGCTTTTGTCGGGTACAGCGGGTGCCAGTTCCTGAAGGGGCTGGGCGTCGTCGACCTGACGGGCACCTCGTCCTTCCACTATTACGCGCTCGCGCTCGCGCCGTTCGCCCTCGGCGTGCTCGGCGGGATCATCTTCCTGGTGATCCGGCGGGTCGTGTTCCGGCCCGAGGCGCTCGGGCCGCTGTCCGGCGAATCGGTGCTCATCGGTGTCTTCATCGCGACGCTGATGATCACGTTCCTGCTCGACTTCCGGTTGACCGAGGGGCCGGCCGCCGCCGTGAACTGGTGGCTGCACTTGATCATCATCCTCGTCTTCCTCGCGCTCATCCCGGGCTCGAAGCACTTCCACCTCGTCCTCTCGCCCGCCACGGTCTTCCTGAAGTCGCCGGTGCTCGGCGAGGTGAGGAACCTCGATTTCGAGAAGGAGGAAGTGGGGCTCGAGACGCTGGCCGATCTCGAGAAGAAGCAGGTGCTCGACGCGTTCACGTGCGTCGAGTGCGGCCGGTGCCAGATGAACTGCCCGGCCTACGCGACCGGGAAGCGGCTGAATCCGAAGAAGATGATCCTCCAGAACGAGGACGCGCTGCTGATCGGCAGGATGGACGCGAAGCTCGTGGAGGTGTACGACCCCGGCGTGCTGTGGCAGTGCACCACCTGCGGCGCGTGCGAGCAGCAGTGCCCGGTGGGGGTCGAGCACCTGCCGTTGATCCTCGGCGCGCGGCGCGGGCTGGTGTCGAACGGAGAAGCGCCCGACGCGCTCGGCGCGATGTACAACCACCTGGAGCGGCGCGGGAACATCTGGGGGCTGACCTCCGATGTCCGGCAGAAGTTCGTCACCTCGGCCGGCCTCGAGACGTTCGACCCGGAGCGGCACGAGTACCTGATGTGGCTCGGCTGCGCGGGGTCGTACGAGGCCGATTTCCAGAAAGCGCTGCGCTCCCTGTTCGAGATCCTGCGCGCGCGGCAGGTGACCTTCGGCGTGCTGGCCAAGGAGCGGTGCACGGGAGATCTGGCCAAGCGGACGGGCAACGAGTACCTGTTCCAGGAGCTGGCGACGGCGAACATCGCCGATTTCCAGGCGGCCGGCGTGAAGAAGATTCTCACGGCCTGCCCGCACTGCCTGAAAACGCTCAGCGAGGACTACAAGCCGTTCGGGTTCGACGTCGAGGTGCAGCATTCCGTGGTTCTCGTGTCGAAGATTGCCGGCGATCTCCGTCTGCCCGGCGCCGAGGCGGTGGCGCTGCACGACCCGTGCTACCTTGCGCGATACGCCGGGCACACGAAAGAACCCCGCGACCTGCTGGCCCGCGCGGGCGCCGTGGTGAAGGAGCCCGAGCGGTCCGGGGACAACCCGTTCTGCTGCGGCGCCGGCGGCGGCCTGCTCTTCGAGGAACACGAAGAAGGCACGCGCATCAGCCAGCGGCGGTTCGAGCAGCTCCAGGCGACGGGCGCGGGCACCATCGTCACCGCGTGCCCGTTCTGCTCGATCATGCTCAAGGGCGCGCAGGCCAGCGCCAACGCCATCACGCAGGTCGTCGACCTGATGACGTTCGTAGACGGCCGGATCAAATCGGCGGCCGCCGCCGCTCCGCCCCCGGGCGCACGGCCGGCTTCCTTGCAGCCAGTTCCGTGAACGGCGATGACTGGCGCGCCTCGCGTCTCAAGCGCTTCGAGGTCGCGGCCATCGCCGCCATCGGGTATCCCCTGATTGCCGCGCTCGGCCGGACCTTCCGGTGGAGCGAGGACGGCGTCGAGCACTTCCAGGCGGTGCTCGCGTCGGGCCGCCAGCCTATTCTCGCCCTGTGGCACGGGGGCATCCTTCCCGCGACCGTCTACTTTCGCGACCGCGGCGTGGTCGCCATCACGAGCCAGAATTTCGACGGCGAGTGGATCGCGCGGATCATGCGCCGGTTCGGTTACGTGCAGGCGCGCGGGTCCACATCCCGCGGCGCCAGGCGCGCGCTGCTCCAGCTGAAGCGGGACATGGCCGAGGGCCGGCCGGCGGCCTTCACCGTAGACGGTCCGCGCGGCCCGGCCTACCACGCGCAGCCGGGCGCCGTGTGGCTGGCAAAGGCGACCGGCAACCCGGTGGTCCCGTTTCACATCGAATCGAACCCGTGCTGGACCTTGCGAAGCTGGGACCGATCGCAGGTGCCCAAGCCGTGGAGCCGCGTGGTGATGGTGATGGGCGCCCCGCTGGAGGTGCCCGCCGACGCCGGCGAGTCGGTGATTGAGGAGAAGCGCGTCGAGCTCGAGCGATGCCTGGAAGGGCTGCAACGGCGCGCCCTGTCGCTCCTCGGGCAGCGTGACAGGCCGAAGGTCGAAAACCAGTAGCCGAACGTCGAGAGCCGATCCCTATGTCCCTTGTCCTCGTCTGGTCCGATCGGTCCGCCGACCACGCGCCCCCGGCCGGGCACCCCGAGCGCGTCGAGCGGGCCCACGTGATGCGTGCGGTCGTGGAGGCGTGGCGAGAGCGGGGAGAGACGGTGCTGCCGCCGCGGGCCGCGACGCGCGCGGAGATCGAGCGCATCCACGCCGTGGGCCACGTCGATCGGCTGGCCGCGTCGGCCGGGCATCCCGCGGTGCTCGACCTCGACACCTACATGTCACCCGGGTCGTGGGAGGCGGCCATCCTCGCGGCTGGCGCGGTGGTGACCGCCGTCGATCACGTGCTCGACCAGACCCCGGATGCCGGCACCCTCTCTGCCGCATTCGCCCTCGTGCGTCCACCGGGACACCACGCGCTGCGCGACCGGGCGATGGGGTTCTGCCTGCTGAACAACGTCGCCATCGCCGTGGCGTACGCGCTCGCACGCGGCCTCACGCGCATCGCCGTCGTTGACTACGACGTGCATCATGGGAACGGCACGCAGTGGGCCTTCTACGACGACCCGCGCGTGCTCGTGATGTCCGCGCACCAGTATCCGTTCTATCCCCAGACCGGGGCGGCGGGCGAGTGCGGGGTGGGCGAGGGCGAAGGCTTCACCGTCAACATTCCCATCTCGGCTGGCGCGACCGACGCCGATTACCTGCTGCTCCTCGAGCATGTCGTCGAGCCGATTCTCGCGGAGTTCGCTCCCCAGTTGCTCGTGCTCGACGTCGGCTTCGATGCGCACGACCAGGACCCGCTCGCGCACATGCACCTGTCCACGGCGGGCTTCGGCCGGATTGCCGCGCGCCTCAGGGCCGTAGCCGAGACGTCGTGCGGGGGAAGGCTCGTCCTGGCCACCGAGGGCGGATACCATCTCGACGCGATGAAAGACTCGCTGCAGGCCACCATCGACGCGCTCGCCGGGCCGAAGGTCGCCCCCAAGGCTTCGCACGACGAGGCGCCGACGGCCTGCGGGATCGCCGCGCTCGAGCTCGTCCGCGCGGCCCAGAAACGGTACTGGCTCAAGTAGTCGGCCGGGCGCGTCGGCGCCCCTGATGCGCCGCCGTAATGAGGCGGCGGGACGCTAGCGACGCTCCACCTGACGCCGCCGCGACCGGATTCCGAGGGCCCCACAGCAGCGTGCTTCGATTGTCGCGATCTCAGAGGTGGAAGATGTCTGGGCTATAATTACAAAATCTCGGCCTGGCCGCCGCTAGCCACGACGGCCGGCCCATACCTCTCCACCCGCCGCCGGCCCGTGCTGCCGTCGGGAGCAAGCAGGACCGACACGTGCGCGAGTACATACCGCAATCGCTCGACCGGAAGTGGCAGAAGCGCTGGATGGAGACCGGTGCCTTCGAGGTGACCGAGGACCCGTCGAAGCCGAAGTTCTACTGCCTCGAGATGTTCGCCTATCCGTCCGGGCACGCTCACGTGGGCCACGTCCGCAACTACATGATTGGCGACGTGATGGCCCGCCAGAAGCGCATGCGCGGGTTCAACGTGCTGCACCCCTTCGGGTGGGACGCGTTTGGCCTGCCGGCCGAGAACGCAGCCATCAAGCAGGGCATCCGCCCCGAGACGTCGACACTGGCCAACATCGCGCACATGAAGGGCCAGTTGCAGCGGCTGGGGATCAGCTACGCGTGGAACCGCGAGATTGCCACGTGCCTGCCCGACTACTACAAGTGGAACCAGTGGCTGTTCATCCGGATGTTCGAGCGCGACCTGGCCTACCGCAAGCGCTCGACGGTCAACTGGTGTCCGAGTTGCCACACGGTGCTCGCCAACGAGCAGGTGGTCGAGGGCGGGTGCTGGCGCTGCGGCACCCTCGTCGGGAGCCGCAATCTGGAGCAGTGGTTCCTTCGTATCACGCACTACGCCCAGGAACTGCTGGACGCCACGGATCGGCTGAAGGCATGGCCTGAGAAGGTCCTGACGATGCAGCGGAACTGGATCGGGCGGTCGGAAGGCGCCCGGGTGAAGTTCCCCCTGTTGCCGGCCGGCGTCAGTGCGCCGCCCACGGAACCGCGCCCGGCCGACGCGCCGGATATCGAGGTGTTCACGACCCGCATCGACACGATCTACGGCGCCACCTTCGTGCTGCTCGCGCCCGAGCACGAGTGGATCGAACGGATCGCGGCCGAGTCGGTGGCGCCTGAGGCGTTCCGCCAGCACGTGCAGCGCTTCCGCGCCCAGGACCGAACGGCGAGGCTGACGGGCCAGGTCGAGAAGGAGGGGTTCTTCACGGGCCGCTACGCGGTGAACCCGTTCACGGGGCGACCGGTGCCGCTGTGGGTCGCCAACTTCGTGCTCGGCGAGTACGGCACCGGCGCGGTGATGGCCGTGCCCGCGCACGACCAGCGCGACTTCGAGTTCGCCCGGAAGTACTCGCTGCCCATCGACGTGGTGATTCAGAGAGAGGCCGAGGGCGCCAGCCAGCCGGCGTTGTCGGCCGAGACGATGACCGAGGCCTACGTGGAACCCGGTCGCGTGGTGAACTCCGGCGAGTTCTCGGGACTGTGGTCCACCGACGCCATCGCCACGATGGCCGAGGCGGCAGAGGCGCGGAGCCTTGGCGCGCGGACCGTGCAGTATCGCCTGAAGGACTGGGGGATTTCGCGCCAGCGCTACTGGGGCACGCCGATTCCCATGATCCACTGCGAGCACTGCGGTGTCGTGCCGGTGCCCGACGATCAGTTGCCCGTCGTCCTTCCGAAGGTGGCGGAGTTCACGGGCCGCGGCGACTCGCCGCTGGCGCAGGTGCCCGATTGGGTCAACGTCACGTGCCCGACGTGCGGCGGCGACGCCCGGCGCGAGACCGACACGATGGACACCTTCGTGGATTCGTCCTGGTACTTCTATCGCTACTGCGACCCGCGCAACCTCAGCCAGGCGTTCGCGCCGTCCGCGGTGAAGTACTGGTGCCCGGTGGACTTCTACAGCGGCGGCGTCGAGCACGCCATCCTGCACCTGATTTACTCGCGGTTCTTCTGTCGGGTGTTTCGCGACCTGGGCATGGTCGATCACGACGAGCCGTTCGCGCGCCTCCTCACGCAGGGCATGGTGCTGAAGGACGGCAGCGCGATGTCGAAGTCGAAGGGGAACGTGGTCGATCCCGACGACATGCTCGTGAGGCACGGCGCCGACGCGTTGCGGCTGTACGTGATGTTCGTCGCACCCCCCGAGAACGAGATCGAATGGACCGACGCCGGCCTCGAGGGCAGCGCCCGGTTCCTCGCGCGCGTGTGGCGTCTGGTGGACCAGTGGTGCGAGGCGTTCGAAGGGAAGAGCCTCCCGGATCCCGGCGGGCTGTCGCTGACGGATGCCGAGCAAGCGGTGCGTCGGGTCACCCACGACACCGTGCGTCGCGTCACGCACGACCTCGACCCGCGCGTGCACCTGAACACCGTCGTGTCGGCGCTCATGGAGATGGTGAACGAGTTGTATGCCTTCTCCGAGGGGCACACGAAGACCGGGGCGCCGGTTCGGCGCGCGAAGGCCGACGCGCCTCCCGTCGAGGAGCGGATCGAGACGCTCGCGGTGCTCAGGGAAGCGGTAGACGCGCTGGTGCTGATGCTGTCGCCGTTCACCCCGCACACGGCCGAGGAACTGTGGGAGATGCTCGGCCACCAGGGTGGCCTGACCGCCGCCCCCTGGCCCACGTACGATCCCGTCGTCGCCCGTTCGAGCGAGATCGTGGTGCCCGTCCAGGTGAACGGCAAGCTGCGGAGCCGGCTCACGGTTCCGATCGACATCGCCGAGGAGGCGCTGCGCGAACTGGCCCTGGCCGATGCCGTCGTGCGCGTGCACACCGCCGGCAAGAGCGTGCACAAGGTCATCGTTGCGAAGGGAAAACTGGTGAACGTGGTGGTGAAGTAAGTCAGCCGGCAGCCGACCGCTTGCAGCCGACAGGCTGCCACACGAGAGGTTCTGGTTCTCAGCTGCCCGCTGCCCGCTGTCCGCTGTCAGGCTAGCGAGGTTTGTGTGAACCGCATCCCGATTGTCGTCCTGATTGCCGCCCTGGCGTCCACGTCCTGCGGCTACACGCTGGCCGGGCGCGGCTCGTTTCTGCCGGAGACGATCAAGACGATCGGCATCCCGGACTTCGACAACCGCACGCCCTACTTCGAGGTCGGACAGGTCCTCACGCAGCGCGTGCGCTCCGAGTTCATCGGCCGCGGCAAGTACAAGGTGCTTCCGCAGGACTCGAACGTGGACGCGATCCTGAAGGCGCAGATCAACAACATCACGCTGACGCCGGCCGGCTTCAACGAGACCCAGCAGGCCACCCGTTACCTGATCACCGTGTCGCTCGGCATCCAGTTCATCCAGGCGTCCGACAACAAGGTGCTGTGGCAGAACCCCAGCCAGGTCTTCCGCGAGGAGTACCAGTTGACCAGCGGCGGCGGCGTTCTCGACCCGGCCGCCTTCTTCGGCCAGGCGTCGAACGCCGTCGATCGCATGGCGACCGACTTCGCGCGGTCGGTCGTCACCGCGATTCTCGAAGCGTTCTGACGCCATGCCGGGCCACTTCTCTCCTGCCGCCGTCCGGAAACAGATCGCCGCGGGGGCGCCCGAGCCGCTGTATCTCATCACCGGCGACGACGAGTCGGAGATGAGCGCGCTCGGCACGGCGCTCGCCGAGTTGGTGGAGGAGGACCTCAGGGCCTTCAACGTGCAGCGTTTCTACGGGACCGACGCTGGGACGACCGTGGCCGCGGTCCTGGACGCGGCCAGCACGTTGCCGCTGCTGGCGCCGCGGCGCGTGGCGATCCTGCTCCAGGCCGAATGCGCACTGGCCGGGCGGAAGGGACGGTCGGCCGAGGCCGAGGAGGGCGACGACGGAGCCGAGCCTGCCGAGGGCGGGAGCAAGTCGTCGCAACTGGCCCTCCTCAAGGAGTACGCGAAGCGGCCGCACGCGCACGCGGTGGTGGCGCTGATCGGTCTCGGCCTCCAGCGCACGTTCGACCCGCTCGCCAAGCAGGCGGCTGTTGTTACGTGCGAGGCCTCCGCCGACGTCGTCAGGGCGCTCGAGACCGAGCATGGGGTGCGGTTCGACCGCGACGCCGCCGAGTTGCTGCGCCAGATGGCGGGGGCCGATGTCGCCAGGCTGCGGTCGGATGTCGAACGCGTCCTGCTCTACGCGGCGGGGCGCAAGACGATTACCAGGGAACACGTCCAGGATGTGTCCGGGCGCGCGGCCTCCGCGGGCGGGAAGAAACTCTGGGCCGAGGTGGCCAATCGCCACGCGGCGGCAGCGCTGAAGGAACTGGAACTGGAGCTGGCCGAGGGCGCGGTGCCGTTCATGATCCTCGGCTTGCTGCGCTCGGTGGCCGAGCGGACAGTCGCCGCCAGGGACCTGCCAGGCGCCGTCGACGCGCTGCTGAGGACGGACCTCGCCCTGAAGACCTCGGGCGGCGATCCTCGCGTGCTGCTCGAACGGCTGATCGTGGAGTTGTGCGGGACCGGGCGGGAATAGGGCAGTTGGCAACGCGGAAGCCCGCGTTCTTTGTGGCCACGACCCGCCCTTCGCGCCGCCTGGCGGCAGCAGTTACGCGGCCGGCGTTGACGCCTTGTTCAGCGAGAGCTGAATCCGCGACTTGTACCGGGCGGCGGCGTTGTCGTGGATGATGCCCTTGGTCGCCATCTTGTCGATGAGCGATGACGTCTCGGACAGCTGGCCCTTGGCCTTCTCGATTTCGTTCGCGCCAACCGCGGCGCGAATCGTCTTGAGCGCGCTACGAAGCTTCGAACGGAACTGGCGGTTCTTTTCCCGGCGGACCACGCTCTGGCGGTGCGCCTTCAGTGCGGATTCGTGACTGGCCACGTTTGTCTTCCCCTCTGAACAGTGGTCTGCCTGGCCGACCGGCCCGGCGAGAAACTCCTATCATAGCACAGGTTGACGGGACATCCAGCCGCAAGCCAGGAGGCTCTACTGTTCGGCCAGGTAACGGCCGAGATATCACTTTGAGACAGGTGTCCCGGTGACAGACCCGGAGAGGAATCCCTTCGTGCCCACCCCGCAGGCCCGCGACGTCAACGCAATTCTCGAGACCATGGACGCAAAACGGCCGGCGGTGGCATCGCACTGCCGCCGAGTATCCGCTTACGGTGTCCATTTGGCCGCGCAATACGGCCTGTCCGAGGAGATGGTCGAGACCATCCGCGTCGGCAGTTTGCTTCACGACGTCGGCAAGTTGCTCGTTCCGGCTCACATCCTCTCGAAGCCCGGGCGTTTGACCAAACATGAGTGGCAGGCGCTGCAGAACCACCCTGAACACGGCTTCGACATGGCCGAGCACCTCGGCTTCGCTCCAGGGATCCTCGACATCATCCTCTATCACCACGAGCGCAACGACCGCAGCGGCTACCCGGACGGTCTCGACGGAAACGTCATCCCCTGGACGGTCCGCATCGTCAGCGTCATGGACGCCTTCGACGCCCTCACCAGCCCGCGCGTCTACCGCGAGTCGCTTTCGGCGGACGCCGCCCGCACGCTGCTCGCCCGGGAATCGGCGGACCGGTATTGCCCGTGGGTGGTCAGCGGCCTGCTGTCGATGCCGAGGACGATGCTCGACGCCGTCGCGAACGACGGGCTCGACCGCTACCGTCCCGATGCGCGACCCAACCAGGCCGTTCTCCAGACCGCGACCACCCGGTGGGCCGCGGCCTGCCCCGAAGAAGCGGGCCAGCTCACGACGTGGTAAGGCGCCCACGACCCGCATGATTGTCGTCGAGGGACTCACCAAGATGTACGGCTCGCTGAAGGCCGTGGACGCGTTGTCGTTCTCGGTCTCCCGCGGCGAAGTGATCGGCTTGATCGGCCCGAACGGGGCGGGGAAGACGAGTACGCTCAAGTGCATGGTCGGAATCCAGGCGCCCACGTCCGGCTCGGTTCGCATCGACGGCCGCGACATCGTGACCGACGCCGTTGAAGCGAAGCGCCGCCTGGCGTTCATGCCGGACGAGCCGCAGTTGTTCGAGTACCTCACCGTTCGTGAGCACCTGAACCTCGTCGCGCGGCTCTACGGCGTGGCCGACTACGCGGGCCGCGTGCCGAGGCTGCTCGAGGAACTGGAGCTGTCGGGCAAGGAAAGCGCGCTGCCCGGCGAGTTGTCGCGCGGCATGAAGCAGAAGCTGGCGATCGCGTGCGGGCTGCTGCACGACCCGCCGGTGTTGCTCTTCGACGAGCCGCTGACAGGCCTCGATCCCCTCGGCATCCGACGGATGAAGCAGACCATCGTCGATCGCGCCCGCGCGGGGGCGGCCGTCGTGGTCTCGTCCCACCTTCTGCACCTGGTCGAGGAAATCTGCACCCGGATCCTCATCATCCACCGGGGCACGAAGATCGCCGACGGCAGCCTCGAGGAACTGGCCGCGCGCTCCGACCTGTCGGCTGCCGGGTCCGACCTCGAGCAGATCTTCCTTCGCGCGACCGGGCAGGCCGAGACCGACCGGGCATCGTGACCCACGCCTTCCTCTATCTCACCGCCTGTTCGCTGAAGAACCGCCTGTGGCGCCGGCTGCGCCGGTTGCGGGAGCCGCGCTACCTTGCCGGCCTCGTCGTCGGCCTCCTGTATCTGTACTGGTTCGTCGTGCGCAACCAAATGCGGGCGCCACGCCGCGGCAGAACGGACCTGACGTGGCTGACGTCCTTTGCGCCGGACATCGTCGTCGGCGGCGCCGTCCTGTTGTGGGTTGTGGCCGTGCTCGTCTGGTTGTGGCCGTTCGCGACGAGGACGTGGACGTTCACCGCCGCCGAAGTGCAGTTCTTCTTCACGGCGCCGCTGACGCGCCGGCAGCTCCTCAACTACAAGTTGCTCCGGTCGCAGGTCGGGCTGCTGTTCAGCGTCCTCATCGCGTCGCTATTTACCGGTGCGGCCCGGGCGGCCGTCGCCGGGCGATGGTCGTTGCTGCTCGGCGGGTGGCTGCTGTTCGCCGCCATCTTCCTCCACGTACTGGGCGCGAATCTGACGAAGTCAAGTTTCCGGGCGCCAGCGTCGCGCGTGCCGTGGCTCGCCTGGGCCTCGGCTACGCTGATGATCGTCGTCTCCGGGCTGCTGTGCGGCACCTACCTGGTGCATGCGCGCGCCCTCGTGTCCCGGCCGCTGAACGACGCCATTTTCGGCATCGTCGAACTCGGCCGCGTGGGCGCGGCTCCCTTCGCGCTGTGGCCGTTCAGGGCGGTGCTGGCGCCGATCTTCGCCGAGACCCCGCTCGCCTTTGCGCGCGCCCTCGGCCCGGCGCTCGTCGTGCTCGTTCTCAACTACGTGTGGGTGCTGTGGTCCGACGCCAATCTGGAAGACGCGGCGTCCGCCGCGGAACAGCGGCAGGCGCAGGGGCGCTCCGCGCCGGCGCCCGTGGTGCGGCCCGCGCCGTTCTCGCTGGCCGCGCGAGGCCGCGTGGAGACGGCCATCCTCTGGAAGAACACCATCCTGCTGGGCCGCTACGTCTCGCTGAGGCTCGTGGTGCGCGTGTCGATCCCGGTCGTGGTCATGGCCGTCGTATTCGGCCTGAACAGCAAGGGCGGCTCACTGGCGCCGCTTCTGTTGATGCTGACCGTCTTCGCAACAGTGGTCGGCCCTTTCATGATCCGAAACGACCTGCGGCACGATCTCCAGAGACTGGCGGTGCTGAAGACGTGGCCGATATCGGGCCGGGAGCTGCTGCTCGGTGAACTGCTGGCGCCAACCTTCCTGCTGTCGGCGATCGTCTGGTTCCTGCTCGCCGTCACGCTCGCGCTCTCGCCGGCGTGGAAGGACGGTCCAATCGATGCCGTCGGCCGAGCGGCCCTTCTCGTCTCGGTCGGACTCCTGGCGCCCATGCTGATTGCCGGGCAGGTGATCATCCAGAACGCCGCCGTCGTTCTGTTCCCGGGCTGGATCGCCACTGGCGGCGCGAGGGCGCGAGGCATCGAGGCGATGGGGCAGAACATGCTGATGTTCGCCGGCACGCTGCTCGCGCTGGCGATCGGCGTCCTGCCCGCATCAGCGATCGCAGGCGGCCTCGGCTACGTGCTGTACCTGTTCCTCGGCTGGCCAGGCCTGCTGCCTGCGACGATGCTTCTCGCGTCGATCCTCGTCGTCGAGGCGGGCCTCGTCGTGATGTGGCTGGGCCGAGTGCTCGAACGGACCGACCCTGCCCAGGTTGAGATTGCCGAATAGCCGCAACCCGCCTATCTGCCGATCGTCATGAACCCGGCCCAGTAGAACGGGTGACGGGTCGCTGGCTGCGCCAGGATTCCCTTCATCGCTCTCTGCAGTGATTCGGCCGCACGGGGAGCGGGCGCGCCGGCAGCGGTTCGCGCGAGGTGCGCGCGGTAGAAACGCGTGCCGACGCTGGCATCGGTCGGGCCCACCAGCCAGCGGTTGGCCACGAGCGTGGGCGTGCCGCCGACGAACAACAACCAGGCCAGCGTCGTCAACGCCGCGCCTTCGCCGGAGCCAGGACCATACTCCAGCCTCGAGACAACGGCCGCCTCTGCCGGCAGGTTCCACGACATCAGCGACGCGACCTCGACCAGCCCGGTGGCCGCGTCGGCGCTGTCGGACGGCGTCAGCGCGATGACCGAGAACAACGGCGTCGCCTCGGTCAGCACCGTCGGTACGGCCAAATGGAGGATTGTCCCGGGTGCCACACCTTGCGCCAGCCGTTCGACTCGCGCCTGGTCGCCGAGGAACGTCCTGCTTCGACTCGGCCCGAACAGCAACGCGACGCCCTCTACCTCGCGGTCGGCCGCCGGTGGCTGCGCGGTGGGCGCGGCCGGCCTCACCAGCGCCAGACGTTCCTCGATCGCCCTTCCGAGAACAGGCTTGCCGAAGGCCACGAGCGCACGACGCGAGGTGGCCTCCGGGCGCAGGCTGTCGAGCGCCACGAGGCCAGTCAGGGACGGCGCTAACGTCACCGAGGCATCCTCGACGAGGAAGTGGCCGACGGACGTCTGCAGCGCTTCGAATGGCAGCGACCACAGGAACGCATCCGGCACGATCACCAACCTGGATTTCCTGGCCAGCACTTCTTGCACCGGCTCGAGGAGCAGGGTGTGCAGCTCGCGGCCGATCTCCACCGCACGGTTGTCCTTTTTCGCGATCGCTTCGCGGAACCGTCGCACCTGCCGGCTCAGGTCCGCCGCCTGAACGTCGATGGCGGCCACCTTCTGTACTCCCCACGTGCCCGCGGTCGGGTCCTTCGCGAGGGCGAACACCCACGTCCGGGTCTCGCCGACCACGAACGACACCAGGGCCGCAGCCGGTGTGCCGAGGACGGAGGCGGCCTCGGGGCCGCTCGGTTCTCCCTGCGCCCGCATGGCGCGAAGGGTTGGATGCGCGTCGTAGATGCGTCGCCGCAGCGCGTCCCGGTCGACCTGCCGGGTGCCCTGTTCAGCCTGCAGCGCGGCAAGACGAGTGGCGTCAGGCTTCTGCCGACCCCGTTCGCGACGGAGCTTCACGGCGAGCGTTCGCAGGTCCCTTGCAATCGTGCGCTCGAGGTCCCGCTCGTCCGTCGTCAGGCCCTTGGAGACGACGGCGCCGTCGCCGCCGAGCATGTCGGCCAGCACCTGCTGGCGACCGCGTTCAGACCAGCGGAAGGCCTCGGCCAGGTTACCCTGGCCGGCCAGCAGGTCGACCATAGCCAGGTAGGGCGCGCGACGATTGTCGAAGAAGGTCTCGGCCGCCGGGCCGAGCGGGACCTTGCCCAGCGCCGAGATCGCGTCCTCGTAGGCTGCGCGGGCCTCCGCCGCTCGCTCGGCTTTCTGGTGCGCCCTGCCGGTGACGACTCGGGCATACGCAACCGTGTCGAAGTGCTCGATTGAGACGGCGAGTTCAGCGGCGCGCGCGGCCGACGCCAGCGCGGCGTCGACCTTTCCTTCGTCCAGTTCCAACTGCCCCCTGAGGGCCAGAATCGTGGAGATGGTATCTTGGTCGTACCTGGATTCCGCCAGCGCCAGGCTGCGTTCGAACGCCTTCTCGGCTTCGTCCGGACGATGCTGCGATGTGTGCAGGACGCCCATGTGCACCAGCGTCCACATCACGCCGACCTCGTCCTGCGTGTGCTCTCGCAACAGCAGGCTTTTCTCGTACTCGCCGAGCGCTACGTCCGGCTGGCCCTGCGCCAAGTGAGCACCTCCCAGTCCCCCGAGATCCCTTGCCTGGCCGCCTTCCGATGCCCTCAGGTCGTCGGTGATCGACTGGTCCAGTTCCAGCGCCTTCTGGTAGAACTCGATGGCACGGGCGAAATTGCGCTGCAGCGCGTAGAGCTGGCCAATGGCGTAGGTGCTTGCTGCGCGCGTGGCCACGTTCTTCACCTGCTCCCAGAGTTGCAGGCTCTTCAAGTGGTGCTGGAGCGCGCGGCCCAGATCGCCCTGGAGCCGGAAGATCTCGCCCAGCCCCGACCATGCCCTCGCCGCAGCGGCCACGTCACCCCCGGCCTCGGTGAGCGCGAGGCTCTGGCGCCAGGCATCGGCGGCTGGGGCGTAGTCGCCCAGTTCCTTGTGGACCATCGCGATCGCCTGGAGGACGCTCGCTTCGCGGAACCTGTCCTTCGTGCGCTGCAGGACCGTCACCGCCCGCGTGTAGTACTCGAGCGCCCGTGAGAAATCCGTCTGCATGTAGAGCGCGTTGCCAAGGCCGTGCAGCGTGCTCGCCATTCGTGCGTCGTCATTCTGCTTCTCGAAGACGTCGAACGCCTGCTGGTAGCGCTCGCCGGCTTCCGCGAAACGACCCTGCATGTAGGCGAGATTCGCCAGGTTCGCGTCGCAGGCGGCTATCTCGGCCTGGTTCTCTTCGGTGACGAACGCTTCCCGCGCGGCCGTGAACGCCTCTGACGCTTCCGGGTAGCGGCCGGTCATCATGCGCAGCGAGCCCACTCGCATGAGGCTCGTTCCAAGGACGTCCTGATTCCCCAGGGCGCGGGCCAGCCGGCCCTGGGCGCCCAGCGCGTCGAGCACCTCGTCGGGTTTCTGCAGTCCCTGCAGTCTGCCCGCCTCGTTCGTCAGGCCCGCCAGCGTGTCGTCGGACGACAGCTCCGGCTCCGACGCGATCAACGCGTCACGCTGGTCGGCGGGAACGGCGAGCAGCCGGCGGGCCAATTCCCCTGCGGGCGACACTTCGTTCCAGATCTTCCAGGCACCTGAGTCGTCCTGGAGAAAGGTGAAATCGCGAATCCTTCGCTCGTTGCGGACACGCTTCGTCTTTGTGTTGGTCACCCGCAGTTCGAGGATGGCGCGCGCCCGGCCGCCGCCGGGGTCCGCGCCCGCATTGTGCACGGTGAGGCCGGCCAGATCCACTTGCCTGAGGTCGAACTCCACCAGGACCACGTTGCGCCGGTAGCGCGCGGGTCCTCCCGTGTGCCAGAGGGTCGTCATGCCTTCGATGTCCTTACGGGCGTAGGCCTCGAAGTAGCGCTGTAGCAGCTCCTTGAACGTCCGTTCGGCCTCTGCCGCGGTCAATGTCTGCGCCGCTTTCGGCGCGCCAGTCTGTTGGGAGGACACCGTCGGCGCCAGGGAGGAGGCCGGCGGCGGTTGGGCCGAGGCGCGATCGGGAATGGTACCCGACAGGACAACGACGAGGACGAGGCCACTGGGCAACGAGCGTGAACGTCGCACGAGGACTCCTTCGTTGGCGGTGTTCCCTTGCCTCGGATAGGCCGCACGCACCATCTTAGACGCCAAAGGAGCGGAATCGGCCACCTGGGAAGGCGGGCTTGCCGCGCCGAAGCCAGAATGGCGAAGGCGGGGAGGCGAGGGATCCAGGAGCCGGGATTCAGGATTCAGTAGGAATCAAGCCGCGAGTCGAAGGGTCGCAAGCCGGATTGTCGCGTTAGTTTAGAACCGGGCCGGGTCGATGATTTTGTAGGCGCCGGAGGCTGGTGGTGTGTCGGAGTAGCGGATCACGGAGCGGCCGTCGATGATTTCGACCGTCCTGTAGTAGACCGGGCGCCCGGGCCGGCTGGTCTTGACCGGTGTCTGCGTCTTCACCTTGCGGACGTAATCGCGGGTCTCGCGGTAGGGAGGGACCTTGTTGCCGTAGCGGCCGACCGCTTCCGGGCCCGCGTTGTAGGCGGCCAGGGCCAGTTCCTCGTTCTCGCCGTAGCGATCGAGGAGCTGCCGGAGGTAGGTCGTGCCCCCGCGGATATTCTCTGCCGGGTCGAACGGCGAGCCAACACCCAGGTGGGCCGCCGTCGAGGGCATCAGTTGCATCAGGCCGAGCGCCCCTTTCCGCGACACCGCGCGTGGGTTGTAGCCCGACTCGACCTGGACGACCGCCCGCACGAGATCCGGACGGATCCCCTTTGCGCCCGCCTGCTCGACGATCAGGCCGTCGTAGCTGTCGCGGTAGTCACGGGACGTCGGCTTCGTGACGAGGACCGGTTCGGTCGAGTGGGGCACCTTGAAGGTGCGAACCTCGATGGAGGGATCGGCCGGCGCGCGATCGGACAAGACCAGCGACCCGCTCGCATCCCGCCAGGTGTAAATCTGCGCATCGGCGACCGAAGCGGTCGCGACGAGGGACAGGGCGAGCAGGACGCAGCGCAGAAAACCCACCTCAAATCGTTTATCGGCATCTCGGCCGTTTTTCTGCACCCCCGTTCGGTGCCCGCGCGAGGTTCTCTCCTCCTATCGCTGCCCGAGCACCAGGAGGATGACGACAATGACGACGATCAGGGCCACCCCCGCCGCAATCTTCCACGGGCTCTTCGGGTATTGGCCGGCAATGGTGCCCGTGTAGCCGTTTGCCACGACCTGGAACACGCGGCGACCGTAGGTGTAGGTCAACAACCACACCGGGACGAGGATGTGCTTGAACGTCTCCCCCGAATAGGCAGGGAAGATCTCGAGGCTTCGCTGCGTATCCCCCGGGACCTCGCGCGAGCACAGTTGCATGAGTTCCGCGTTCATTTCCTCACGAGCCTGCCTGGCCGCATCCACCAGGACCACCTGGTAGTGCTCGACGATGTAGCCCGCGAGGTAGGCGGTGTCGTACGGCACCAGCTCTTTCGTGGGGAAGGGCTCGATCCCCTTCAACAGCCCCGTGTCGATTCCCCGGCTGCCGGACACCGGTTCGTCGTCGAAGAGGTGGGCGATCCGGCCGCTCGCCGGCTCCCAGCGGACTTTCTGGGCCTGCCGGACCTGCCTCTTTCCCTCGTTGTCCCGGTATTCCTCCTGCACGTAATAGTAGTAGCCCGCCTCGGCCCGCCACGGACACTCGGCCTGCGCGTCGAAGGTCCAGTACGGGATGTAGATCCCCTTGATCTGATCGACCAGGGCCTTGCTCTTCAGCGCGCCAGGGGCGAACCAGCGGCCGCCATACCAGGAGCGCATGCGTTCGCGGACCTGGGCCGGCGTGATCTTGAAGGGGAGCAGGCTCTGGGGGCGAATCGGAGACTTGATCTCCTGGTAGTCCACGAGCGCGGGAGAGCCGCAGAACTCGCAGTTCTGCCCGACCCGCTCCGGGTCGTAGACCATGACCGCCTTGCAGCTCTGGCACTGCACGCTGCGGCGCTCGGTCTGCCAGCCGCGCTGCTCATCCGGGAGTGCCCGCAATGCGGCAACCAGGTCCAGTTCCTGGATCTTCCCGGTGTCCTTGTCTACGACGTACGGCGTCTCGGTGCCACAAAACGGGCAGACGAGCGTCTGCTGCGACGGATTCCATTCCGCCTGGGCGCCGCACGCCGCGCACGGGTACTTCTCGAGCGCGACGATCTCGGTCATCGGGTCCGCCTCTCCGCCTTCCCGCTTTCGCGCTTCGGCACGGCAGGCCCGCCTTCCCGCCTTCCCTTCGACTCGCTCCGCTCGCTCAGGGCAGGCCGCCTTTCCGCCTTTCCGCCTTCCTGCTACTGGGCCAGATAAGTGTCGAGCGCCGCCTTCGTCATCCGGTAGCTGGCGCCAATCTTCTTCGCCTTGAGCTCGCCCGACTCGATAATCGCCATCACATCGGTTTCCGGGACACCCAGCTGCTTCGCGACATCGGCAGGGGAGAGCAGCGCCACTGACGGAGCCACGGGTGCCATGGCAGCCTCGGCCGCTCCTTTCGCCGCCGCAGAACCCGCCTGGGCCGGGCTCATGCCCTGCTGCATCATCTGCTGCGCGATCCCGAAGCCGACGGCAAGCTCCGCGGCCATCCCGCCGCCGCCCGCCGTCCCCGTCTCCATGCCCTTGCCCATCTGGTATTTCACGAAGTCGTTCAGGTTGCCGACCGCGGCCATGCTCGACCGCTTGTCGATCGCCTGTTCGACCTCCGGCGGCACCGACACGTTCTCGACGATGAAGCTGGTGATCTCGAGGCCGTACTTGCCGCCGACCACCGGGTTGATCAGCGGGAGCAGCGCTTCGCCCAGCTCGGTGTAGCGAGTGGCCACGTCCAGTGCCGGCACGTGCGACGACGCCAGCGCCTCGCTGAACAGGCTGACGATGCGCGACCTCATCGTCTCGGAGAACTCGTCGAGTCGGAAGTGCTGGTCGGAGCCCGCGACCTCCCTGAGGAACAGCTTCGGCTCGATGATCTTGAAGTCGAAGGTGCCGAACGCCCGCATGCGCACGATCCCGAAGTCCTGGTCGCGCACCATGATGGGGTTGGACGTGCCCCACTTGTTGCCGGTGAAGAGCCGCGAGGCGATGTAGTAGACGTCGGCCTTGAACGGCGAGTTGAAGCCGTACTTCCACGACTGCAGTTTGGTCAGGACCGGGATGTTGTCGGTCGTGAGCGTGTGCTTGCCTGGGCTGAAGGTGTCGCCGAACTGGCCCAGGTACATGAACTGCGCGACCTGCGACTCGCGGACGATCAGCTGCGCGCCGTTCTTGATCGCCTTGTCGTCGTCGGGGTAGCGGTACGACAGCGTGTCCCGCGAGTCATCGGTCCACTCGATGACATCGATCAGCTCGCCCTTGATGAAATCGAACACACCCATGGCAGCATCCTTTCGGCATCAGGCGCCTACACCTTCGCCATCTCGGCGACAACCTTGCGCGATTCCTCGAGCATCTGATCGATCCCGGCCGGGTTCTTCCCGCCGGCTTCTGCGAAATCCGGCCGTCCGCCTCCGCCGCCGCCCACGATCGGGGCGATCTTCTTGACGATGTTGCCGGCGTGGATCCGGGGGACGAGGTCCTTCGTCACCGACACGACGATCGAGACACGCCCCTCGTTCTCGGACGCCAGCATCACGACGCCGCTCTGGAGCTTGTTCTTGAGCGTGTCTGCCAGCTGCCCGAGCGCGGACTTGTCGAGCCCTGCGACCCGCCGCGCCACCATCTTCACGCCGCCGGCGTCCACCGTGTCATCGTCTGGCTGCCCGGGGGCGCCGCCGCCCATCGCGACCTTCATCTTCAGCTGGCTGTTTTCGCGCGCCAGCCGCCTGGCTTCGGCCTGGAACCGCTCGATGGCGGCCACGGCCTGGTTCGCGGGCGCCTTGAGCGCCGCCAGCATCATCTGGATGCTGCGGCGCTGCTCCTGGTGGAGGTGCAGGGCCCCTGCGCCCGTGAACGCCTCGATTCGCCTGACGCCGGCCGCCACGCCGCTTTCCTGGACGATGGTGAAGAGACCGATATCGCCTGTCGCCTTGACGTGCGTGCCGCCGCACAGCTCCAGGCTGAAGCCGGGCACCGAGACCACGCGCACGCTGCTGCCGTACTTCTCGCCGAAGAGCGCCATCGCTCCGGCGGCAATCGCCTCCTCGGTGGAGCGCACGTCCGTCTCGACGGGCAGGTTCTTCCAGATCTGTCCGTTGACGATCCGCTCGATATCGTCGAGCTGGGGCTCGGTGATGGCGGCGAAGTGGACGAAGTCGAACCGCAGCCGATCGGGCGCCACCAGCGATCCGGCCTGCTTGACGTGCGAGCCGAGAACCTGCCGGAGCGCGGCGTGCAGCAGGTGAGTGGCGGTGTGGTTGCGCCGCGTGGCGTCGCGTGCGGTCTCGTCGACCTCGGCTGTCACGAGGTCCCGTTCGCGCAGGACGCCGGTCTCGACGCGGACCCTGTGCAGGCGGGGACGCTCCGCGCCCGCGCGCGCGAGTCCCTCGACGCGTGCGCGTCCGGCGCCGGACGCGGCAACCATCGTCCCGGTGTCGGACACCTGGCCGCCCGCTTCGATGTAGAAGGGGGTGCGGTCGAGCGCCACGTAGCCCACCTGTCCCTCGGTCAGCGCGTCGAGCCTGTGGCCTTCTTCGTCGAGGACAGCCAGGATCGGCGCGCCGGCCACGCGCGTGGCCGCGTACCCTTCGAAACGGTCCGCCGTGCCGCGCAGCGACGCGGTGGCCTCCTCGAACAACAGCGATTCGGCCTTCGCGGCGCCAAAGCCGTGGCCGGCCCGCGCCTTCTCGCGCTGCGCTTCCATCGCCCGCTCGAACGCGGCGTGGTCGAGCGTGACCTGGCGCTCGGTGGCCATGTCCTCGATGAAGTCGAGCGGGACGCCGAAGGTGTCGTAGAGGCGGAAGGCGTCGTCGCCGGCCAGAACCCGGTGGCCGGACGCCGCGCGGTCGAGGAATTCCTCGAGGCGGGGCAGGCCGGTGGTCAGCACCGACTCGAACCGTTCCTCTTCCGTCCGGATCAACCGCTGGATGTACTCGCGCTGATCGCGGATCTCGGGGTACGCGGCGCCCATCTCGCGCACGAGCACGTCCACCAGTCGGTACAGGAACGGCTCGGTCATGCCGAGGCGCTTCCCGTGCCGCATCGCCCGACGCATGATCTTCCGAAGGACGTAGCCGCGCCATTCGTTCGAGGGGACGACGCCGTCCGCGATGAGGAACGTGGCCGCGCGCGAGTGATCGGCCACCACCCGCATCGAGACGTCGTGTGGCGACATCGACCCGCCGTAGCGGGTGCCCGCCTGATCGCTGATGGCGCCGAGCAGGGGCGTGAACAGATCGGTGTCGTAGTTGGAGAGCACGCCCTGCAGGACGGCCGTGATCCGCTCGAGGCCCATGCCGGTGTCGATCGACGGGGCGGGCAACCTTTTCAGCGAGCCGTCCGGCTGGCGGTCAAACTCCATGAACACGTTGTTCCAGATCTCGACGTAGCGGTCGCACGAGCACGCGACGCCCTTGCAGACGGGCTCGGCGCAGGGCAGGTGGTCGCCGCGGAAGTAATGGACTTCCGAGCAGCGGCCGCACGGCCCGGTCTCGCCCATCGCCCAGAAGTTGTCCTCGCCCAGCTCGCTGATCTGGTCGGACGGCAGGTATGCCCGCCAGAGTTCGTATGCCTCGTGGTCGCGCGGCACCGTATCGTCGCCCATGAAGACGGTGGCGTGCAGCCGCTCGGGCGGGAGCTTCCACTCCTCGGTGAGCAGCATCCACGCGAAGGCAATCGCGTCGGTCTTGAAGTAGTCGCCGAAGGAGAAATTACCGAGCATCTCGAAGAACGTGTGGTGGCGCAGCGACGGCCCGACGTTCTCGAGGTCGTTGTGCTTGCCGCTGACCCGCATGCACTTCTGCGAGCTGGTGGCGCGAGTGTAGTCGCGGGGCTCCTTCCCGAGGAAGGTGTCCTTGAACTGGTTCATCCCGGCGTTGGTGAACAGCAGCGTCGGATCGTTGCCCGGAACGAGTGGCGAGCTGGCCGCAATGCGGTGTCCCTGCCGCGCGAAGAACGCGAGGAAGGACGCGCGGATTTCATTCGAGGTCATACGCGTTCTATTGTAGTAGGACAGGTCACCACGGGCACAACGAGATCAACCGCACTCTTCCTCGTCCACCGCGGCGTCGCGCCGCGAGCGGGCCTTCAGGGCGGCGACGACGGCGGACGAGGGGAACCCCTGGCGGAGGAGCTGCTGGTAGAGGCGGCGGAAGTGAGCGGGGTCGCGGACGCGACCGCCGGGGCCGCGGAGGCGGCGCGACAGGGCGCGTTCGAGCAGGGCGGGTTCGTCGATCGCGCCGAACACGTCGTTCACGGCTGTTTCGGCGATGTCCGAGGCGATGCCGAACGATTGCAGCCGCCTGAGCACGAAGGCGCGGCCACGTGACCGCACATGGGCCTCGGTGCGCGCGGCGGCGAGGGCCACCCGCTGGTCGTTGGCGGCGCCAGTCTGGCGCAGCCGCTCGATGGCCGCGTCCACCGCGTCGCCCTCGTGGTCTTTTCGCCGGAGCCGCTCCCGGATCTGCGCCTCGGACAGCTCGCGCCGCGCGAGCATCGCGAGACCGGCGGTGTAGGCCGCCCGAACGGGATCGCTCATAGCACCGGTCCGAATGCGCTCTCTACCTGCTGAAGCGCTGGACGTCCGCCGTGGCCGTCATGCCGGCGCGGGCCATTTCCTCGCGCGCGGCGTCGGACGTCATCGCGATTCCCTGGACCCGCAGCTTGAACTCGTCCACGTTCGTCGCCCAGTGCAGCGCCTCCTCGTAGGAGACGAGGCCCGTCTCGTAGTGCATGAAGATCGACTGGTCGAACGTCTGCATGCCGTACTGCGACGTGCCGGCGGCAATGGCGCCAGGGATGAGGTGCGTCTTCTCCTTGTCCACGATGCAGTCGCGGATGAACGGCGTCGAGATCATCACCTCGACGGCCGCGCACCGCCCGTTGCCGTCCGCGCGCGGGATCAGGCGCTGCGAGATGACGGCCTTGAGCACGGCCGCCAGCTGCAGGCGGATCTGCTTCTGCTGGTGGGGCGGGAAGACCGCGATGATACGGTTGATCGTCTCGGTGGCGTCGAGCGTGTGCAGGGTCGAGAAGACGAGATGCCCGGTCTCGGCGGCCACCAGCGACGTCTCGATCGTCTCGAAGTCGCGCATCTCGCCGACGAGGATGACGTCGGGGTCCTGGCGCAGCGCGCTGCGAAGCGCGAACGAGAACGACTGCGTGTCCACCGAGACCTCGCGCTGGTTGATGATCGACCGGTTGTCGCGCTGCAGGAACTCGATCGGATCCTCGATCGTCATCACGTGCACGCAACGCGTGGCGTTGATGTGATCCACCATCGCGGCAAGCGTCGTGCTCTTGCCCGATCCGGTCGTGCCGGTGACGAGTACGAGGCCGCGGTCCTCGTCCGCGACCGTCGCCAGCACCTTGGGCAGCCCCAGTTCCTCGACCGTCTTGATGCGCATCGGGATGACGCGCAGGACGAGGCCGATGGTGCCCCGCTGCTGGAACACGTTGCAGCGGAAACGCCCCAGCGACGGGAGGCTGTAGGCCAGGTCGACCTCCTGCGACTCCTTGAACTTCTGGCGCTGCGCGGTCGACATCACGGCGGCCGCCATCGCCACCGTGTCCTCGTGCGTCAGGCGCCGCTCCTCGGACGCCGGCCGGAGCACGCCGTCGATGCGCATCATCGGGAAGCTTCCGACCTTGACGTGCAGGTCCGAAGCCCCATTCTCCACGGCGATCTTCAAGAGGTCGTTGACGTGCATGGGTCACCAGTCGGAGATCGGGTTGGGAATGGCAGGCGCCTCGCTCTCCGTCTTTTCGGCGCCGACAGCCGGCGGGTTTAGGTACTGGAGCCAGCCGTGAGGGTCCGGCACCTCGCCGTTGAGGATCTCGAAGAACCGGCGCTGGATGGTGCGCGTCATCGGGCCGCACGCGCCCGCGCCGACGGTCACCCGGTCCACCGACCGGATCGGTGTCACCTCGGCGGCCGTCCCCACGAAGAACAGCTCGTCCGCGATGTAGAGCGCCTCGCGCTGGATGATCTCCTCGCAAACCTCGTACCCGAGGTCGCGCGCGATCGTGATGATCGAGTCGCGCGTGATGCCCGGCAGCACCGACGCGTGCAGTGGCGGGGTGTACAGGACGCCGTTGCGCGCCATGAAGATGTTCTGCGCGCTCCCCTCGCTCACGTGGCCATTCACGTCGAGCGCGATTCCCTCGGCGTACCCGTCGGCCATCGCCTCCATCTTGATCAACTGGCTGCTCGCGTAGTTCGCGCTCGCCTTGGCCATCGTCGGGAGCGTGTTCGGGGCGCTGCGCGTCCAGGAACTGACACACACGTCCACGCCCTTCTCGAGCGCCTCGGGTCCGAGATAGGCCCCCCATTCCCAGCAGAGAATGGCGACGTCCACCGGCGACCCGAGCGGGCTCACGCCCGGTTCCCCGTAGCCGCGGTAGATCAGCGGCCGGATGTAGCAGGCCGTGAAGTGGTTGGCGCGAATCGTGTCGAAGATCGCCGCGTTGAGCTCGGCCGGCTCCATGGGGATGGGCATCCGGTAGATCTTCGCCGAGTTGTAGAGCCGGGCCGTGTGAGCGTCCAGGCGGAAGCACGCCGAGCCCTTGGGGGTGTCGTAGCAGCGCGCTCCCTCGAAGACCGCGCTGCCGTAATGAATCACGTGGGACGCGATATGGATCTTCGCGTCGGCCCAGTTCACCAGCAATCCGTTCATCCAGATTGTGCCGGTGCCTGCGAACGCCATGGATCACCTCGATTTCCGAAGGATTTCAGCCAGGAAAGGTCCAACGAAGGGCATCACGGATTCTAGCATTACTGCGCTTCGCCACAAAACGGGCAACGGTCGGTCCGCGAGTGCAACGGCTTGCGGCAGTGCCAGCAGAAGCGTGCGACCAGCGTCTCGCGGGCGCGCAACCGGCTCTGGATCTCCTGCAGTTCATCGCTGGAAGTGGCCGGGCGGTGCGGCGCGGCCGACGGGCCGGCCACGGGGCGAGTGCTCCTCGCGCCGGCCCATTTGCTCCGCGCGGCCAGCAGGTCGTCCAGCAATTCCCCGGCCCTCTGGTAGCGTTCTCCCACGGCCGGGGCCATCGCCCGCATCACGATATCGTTCAGTTCCTTGGGGATCCGGCTGTTCCGCGCGCGCGGCGGCACGACCAGCTCGCCCCGCATCAGCTTCTGCAGGTCCGCGGGCGACGGCGTGCCGTAGGGCAGCTCCCCGGTGAGCATCTGGTACATCGTGACGCCCAGCGAGTAGATGTCGGACGCGAAGACCGCCTTGCCGTGGAATTGCTCCGGCGCCATGTAAGGCGGGCTCCCAATCACCGTCGTCCCGTGTCCCGCCACCTCGAGAAACCGCGACGTCCCGAAGTCCGCAACCTTCACCATGCCGCTCTCGGAGACCAGGACGTTGGCGGGACGGAGGTCGCGATGCAGCACACCCTGCGAGTGCGCGTGGTCCACCCCGTTACAGACCTGGCAGGTCAGGTCCATCATGTGGACCAGGTCGAGGCTGCCCTCCCGCTCGATCACCGCCTCGAGCGTTTCCCCCGCCACGTACTCCATCACGATGAAGAAGACGTTTTCCTGCTTCTCGGCCGTCAGGATCGTCACGATGTTCGGGTGGTTCAGGCTGGCGAGCAGGCGCGGTTCGCGGAGCAGTTCCCCGAAGTCGATGTTCTGGCGATGCGGGACCTTGAGCGCGACCTTCTTGTCGATCCAGGTGTCCTCCGCCAGGTAGACCGCGCCGAAACCGCCGCTGCCCAGCGAGGAGACGATGCGATACTTGCCAATGGTTTGCCCGCGAAAGAACATCGAAGCGCAGTATACACTCAAGTCCTCTATAATCTCCGCCAATGCATGCCCGTTTCCATGCTCCGGACCTCGTGACCGATGGAGGTGTTGTCGAGCTGCCGCCCGACGAGGCCGACCACCTCGGCCGCGTGCTCCGGCTGCGAGTGGGCGCCGAGGTTCGGCTGTTCGATGGCCGGGGTCGCGAGCGCGTGGGCCTTGTGGAAAAGGTCGAGCGGAACCGGGCGGTCGTCCGCGTGACGGGCGAGGCCACGCCGGCAGCCGAGGCCTCGGTCTCGCTGGTGCTGGCTCAGGCAGTGCTCAAGGGCGACGCCATGGACGAGGTCGTCCGCGACTCGGTGATGGTCGGCGTGAGCGCGATCGTCCCGGTGCTCTCAGCCCGGGCGGAAGTGGACCCCGGGAGGCTGCGGGCGTCGGGACGGGTGGACCGGTGGCAACGGATTGCGCTGGCCTCGGTGAAGCAGTGCGGCCGCGCGGTACTGCCGCGCGTGCACGCCCCGCGGACGCTCGACGCCTGTCTGCGCGAGTTCGAGGCGCCGCGGCGATACCTGCTGGCCGAACCGCGGCTCTTCCTGACGGCGCCCGTCGGCGTTCGCACGCTTGCGGCACAGCCTCCGCCCGCGTCAGCCCTGCTCCTGGTCGGTCCCGAGGGCGGATGGACCGACGAAGAAGTGGTCTTGGCTACCCTCGCCGGCTGCACACCGATCACGCTCGGCCCGCGGACGCTCCGCGCCGCCGCCGCCGCCCTCGTCGGCATGACCGCGCTGCAGTGTGTCTGGGGCGATCTGGACCCGGCGGCGCAGGGTTAACGGAGCCACCCGCCCATCCACTCGTCTTCCGTGACGCGTTCGACGAGGGTCATCCGCGGGGCGAAGGCGGCCAGCACCAGGGACTCCTCCTCGAGTGTGACGCCGCTGATGATCAGCGCACCGCCAGGAGCTACCGCGTCGGCCAGGGTGTCTGCGCTGCGAATCAGCAGGCCGCCGGTCAGATTCGCCGTGACGACATCCGCCCGAAGGGTTGACAACGCCCGGAAATCGCCAAGGCGCAGATCGATGCCGGCGCCGCCGCCGTTGAGGTCCAGGTTCTCGCGCGCCGATTCGATGGCATCCGGGTCGTCGTCCACGCCGACCACCGCCCGCGCGCCGAGGGCGCGTGCCACCAGCGCCAGGACGCCCGACCCGGTGCCGACGTCGAGCACCGTCCGGCCGGCAAGATCGAGACGCTGGAGCAGGGAGGTGCAGAGCCGTGTGCTCGCGTGATGGCCCGTGCCGAAGCCCATCGAGGGCTGGATGACGATGACCGACGGCGCGGTGCCCGTGCTCGCGGGTGCGGCTGACGCGAGCAGGGATGCGTTCGCTGCGCGCCACGGAGGTGCGATGATGATGCGCCCCACCCGAACCGCGTCGAGGTCCTGCTGGCTGCGGCGTGCCCAGTCCTCGTCGGCGACGTCGATCGCGTCCACCTCGATGCTGCCGGCAACGGCGGCGGGCAGGGCAGCGGCGGCACGATCGCGGTCCTCCGGCTTGGCAAAGAAGGCGAGCCAGCCGGCGTCGCGTTCCTGGATCGCGGTCGGGTGGAGGTCGTCGAGCGCGGCCGAGACCAGGTCCTCGACCGCGGTTCGTTCAGTGGACGTGGACGGCGTGAACCGGATCGCCAGCGCCGGCCAGAGTCGGGTGGTCATAGGGGCTAGCTGAAGATGTCCTTGACGCGATCGAAGACGCTCTTGTCCTCGTCGCTCTCCTCGCGCTTGGGCGCCTTCAGCTTCTCGATAGGCATGGTCTTGCCGAGTTGCTCGAGCAGGTGACGCTGTTCCTTCGTGAGCTTCTTCGGCGTGGTGACATCGACCACGACGTGCAGGTCGCCGCGGCCGCGACCAGACACGCTCGGCATCCCTTTGCCGCGCAGCCGGAACACCTGGCCGCTCTTTGTGCCTTCGGGAATCGCCACCTTTTCCGGCCCACCGAGCGTTGGCACCGAGAGGTCGCCGCCCAGCGCAACGATCGGGAAGGTGACGGGCACGCGGCAGAAGAGATCGTCGCCCTCCCGGCGGAACACCGGGTGCTCCTGCACCTGCACGACGACGTAGAGGTCGCCCGAGGGGCCGCCGGCCTGGCCCGCCTCGCCTTCGCCGTACAAGCGGAGTCGCTGGCCGCTCGCAATGCCCGGCGGGATGCGAACCGTCAGCTTCCGCTGCTGGGCCACCTGGCCGTGCCCGCGGCATTCCGAACACGCCTTCGTGATGACGCGGCCCGCACCGCCGCACTGGCGGCACGTCTGGGCCACGGTGAAGAACCCCTGCTGGTACCGGATCTGTCCTCGGCCGCCGCACTGGGGGCACACCGTCGGCGACGTGCCAGGCGCCGCCCCGGAACCCTTGCAAGCCTCGCACGTTTCCTGCCTGGGGATCTGGACGCTGGTCTCCATCCCGCTCGCCGATTCCTCGAACGAGATTTCCAGGTCGTAGCGGAGATCGGATCCGCGCTGCTGGCCTCCTCGCCGGCTGCCGCCCCCGAAGAAGTCACCGAACCCGAAGATGTCGCGCAGGCCGCCGAAGATATCGCCGAAGTCGGCAAAGATGGTCGGGTCGAACCCGCCGGCCCCAGTCGCCGAGCTGACACCCGCGTGGCCGAAGCGGTCGTACGCCGACCGCTTGTCCGCGTCAGCCAGGACGGCGTACGCCTCGGCCGCTTCCTTGAACTTCTCCTCGGCCTCCGCGTTGCCGGGGTTGCGGTCCGGGTGGTGCTTGAGCGCCAGCTTGCGGTAGGCGCTCTTGATGTCCTGATCGGCCGCGTCCCGCGTCACGCCGAGCACGTCGTAGTAGTCGTGCTTGCTCACGCCTTGGCTACCTTCACCATCGCAGGGCGCAGCAGGCGTTCGCCGTGCATGTAGCCGCGACGCACCTCTTCGATGACAGCGCCCTCGACAAGGCCGGGGCTGGATTCGTAAGTGATGGCCTGGTGGAATCGCGGGTCGAACATCTGGCCAACCGTCTCGATCGGCCTGACGCCCCGCCGGGACAACAGGTCCTGCAACTGTTTGTAGATGAGTTCGACGCCCTTGCGATAGGTCGCCGCGTCCGGCCCGGCATCGGCCTGGAGCGCCCGCTCGAAATCGTCCACGATCGGCAGGATCGCTTCGAGCACGTCGTCCGCCGCGTACTGGGCCATGTCGCGTCGTTCGCGCTCCACGCGCTTGCGGTAGTTGTCGAACTCGGCCGTCTTGCGCAGCAGGCGGTCGTAGTGCTCGTCACGCTCGCGGCGGGCCTGCGCCAGCTCGTCGGTGACGGGTGCGGCCGCCTCGGCTTCGCTCGCGGCGTCCTTCTCAACGGGTGGCCGAGACTGCGGGTCCTGGGATTCGGTGTCCTGGGGCATGATCTTCAAGGAAATCGGAAAAGGCAGAACGGGAAACGACAGTTACGGCGTCTGGTTCCAGACGCCGTGTTGCAGGAGCCGCGTGACGGCGCGTCCGGCGCTGTCCACGATGGAAATCGCGCGCGAGTACTTCATCCGCGTCGGGCCAATCACGCCGATGGCGCCGCGACGATCGCCGTCGGTGTAGGTGGTCGCGACGAGGCTGACCTCGCGCAGATCCGGTGCGCTGTGCTCGGTGCCGATGATGACCATCAGGCCCGGGCCCTCCATGTACTCGGTCAGCAGGCGCACGAGCCGGTGCTTCTCCTCGATCATCGTCAACAGCGTGCGCAGCGTGCCGAGCGACACCCGGCCGCCTTCCTCGGTCTCCTCGACGAGCGACGCTGCCCCCTCGATGAACAGCACCTGGGGTTCGCTGAGGCCGGTGAAGGTCGACTCGGCCAGCCGGAGGGCGCGCGAGAGCAGGGCGTCGTACAGCGTGCGTTCCTCGGCCATGCGCGTGAGCACAGCTGCCCGCACCTGGCTCAGCGGGAGCCCGGCAAACTGTTCGTTCAGGTAGTTGGCCGCCTGGTGCAGGTCCGCCATCTGGAGGTGTTCGCCGATGTCCACCACCTTGTTCGAGACATGCCCCCCGCGCATCACCACCACAACGAGAACCTTGGTCTCGGCAAGCGGCACGAAATCGATCTGCTGAAATGCCGATTCCTCGCTGACTGGCGGCACCGCGAAACCGACGTGGTGCGACGCCTCCGACAGCACGTGCGAGACCGTGGTCAACGCGGCATCCATCAGGGTGGGGCTGCCAGCCTGCGCGAGCAACTGGGCTTCGACGCCCATGGCGCGCCCCGGCCGCCTCGTCTCCAGCAGCATGTCCACGTAGCAGCGATACCCGAAATCGGTCGGCACCCGGCCGGCAGAGGTATGGGGCTGGTACACGTAGCCCTGCTCCTCGAGCGACGCCAGCACGTTGCGTACCGTAGCCGAAGAAAGACCAAACCCGCCTCGTTTGACGAGCGTGGCCGAAGCCACGGGTTCGCCCGTCTCGACGTACTCGCCGACGAGGGCCGCCAGGATGCGCCGAGAGCGTTCGGAGAGCCGTGATATGGCCATTAGCAGTCAATCATTGAGAGTGCTAATAGGTATTATACACGATCCGTCGAGGCAGGCTAGGTAAGCGCAACAACGGTAAGGACTAACGCGACGATCGAAGGGTCGCCGCCGCGACATGGGCCTCGGCGATCCGCCCCGAGCGGACGGCAATCAGTTCGGCCACGATGCTGACGGCGATTTCGGCGGGCGTGACGGCCCCGATGTCCAGGCCAATCGGCGCGTGCACGGCTGCCAGCCGTTCGGCGTCGGCGCCCTCGCCCTTCAGGGCGTCGAAAACCCGGACGACCTTCGCGCGGCTGCCAATCAACCCCAGGTATGTCCACCCTCGCCCGACCAGGTCCCGCATCGCATCGTAGTCCTGCCGGTGCCCGCGGGTGACGACCACGACGTATGCGCCGGCCGGGAGGTGTGTCCCCTTCAGCCAGGTGGGGATGTCGTCCACGATGACCTCGGCTCCGGGGAAGCGATCCACGTTCGCGAACTTCTCGCGGTCGTCCACCACGTGGACGCGGAACCCGGTCAACTGCGCGACCCGGGAGACCTCCGCGGACACGTGCCCTGCGCCGAGCAGGTACAGATCGGGAACCGGCTCGATCGGTTCGATGTAGACCTCCATCTGTCCTCCGCAGATCAAACCCGACTCGGCAGCCAGTTCGTCGTTGAGGCTGTAGCGGGCGAGTTGGGGACGCCTCTGGCGAATCGCCTCGCGGGCCTTCCCCGACGCATCGTTCTCGTAGCATCCCCCGCCAATCGTCCCGGTCGTACGGCCGTCCTCGTAGACCAGCATCTTGGCGCCCACACGCTGGGGCGTGGACCCGCTGGTCGAGACGATGGTCACCAGCGCCGCGCGCTCACCTTCGTCCAGGGCTTTCACGACGGCACGGAACACCTCTTCGGGCATAGAGCAGCCTAATCCCTGATCCCTGCATTCATTACTTGTGCAATTCGCACGTCTTCGTCGGCTCCGTGCCGGGGAGGAAGGCTTCCTTCAGCACGCGCGGGCACCCGGGGACGGCCAGGGCGCCGTTGTCGCGGTCGATCTCCACGAACACGATGCCCTTGGGCTGGGGCAGTGGCATGTTCGCGTGCCCGGCAAGGGCCCGGATCATGAACGTCGTCCAGATGGGAAGCGCCGCCTGAGCGCCGCTCAGGCCCAGGCCGGTGTTGTCGTCGAAGCCCACCCAGACCACGGTCAGCAGCTCCGGCGTAAACCCCACGAACCACGCGTCGCGCAGGTCGTTGGTGGTGCCCGTCTTGCCCGCCGCGTCGAGCGCGAACCCCGCGCCGCGCGCGCTGGCCGCCGTCCCCTCGTTCATGACGCTGCGCATCATGCTGGACACGAGGAACGCGGTCTCGCGCCGGGTGATCGTCTTGGTCGCGGGCCATGCCGGCTTGGCGGCCTGCTTGCCGTCCGTGTTGATCTGCTGGATGGCGTGCAGCGGCCGCAGTTGGCCCAGATTCGGGAAGACCGTATACGCGGTTGCGATCTCGAACGGCGTGGCCTCGAACACGCCGAGCGCGATCGACGGGTACGGCTTCGGCGCCGTCGACGTGCCCATCCGCTTCCAGAGCGCGGCGATCGTGTCGAAGCCAATCATCTCGCCGACCGTCACCGCCGCGGAATTGCGCGAGTGCGCCAGCGCCTGCCGCAGCGTGATCGCCCCCTCGTAGGTGTCCTCGTAGTTCTTCGGCTCGTAGGCCTGGTCCTCGAACCAGAACGTGGTCGGCTCGTCCACGACCACCGTGGCGGGGGTCAGGTCCGTGCGCCCTTGGTCGGCCCCTTTCTCGAACGCGGCCAGGTAGACGAACGGCTTGAACACCGAGCCCGGCTGGCGCCTTGCGGTCAGCACGCGGTTGTACTGCGACTGGTTGTACGATCGCCCGCCGACCCACGCAAGAATCTCGCCCGTGCGCGGATCGATCGCGAGGAGCGCCGCCTGTGCCAGCTGAGGCCGCTTCCGCCTCTTCAGCAGCGCGTCCACTTGGACGAGCCCCTCGCGGACGGCGTCCTGCGCGATCCGCTGCAGGTGGAGGTCGAGCGAGGTATAGACGTCGATCCGCTGCGTCGATCGCATGATGTCCGGGAACTGCTCGGCCAGTTGCTGGCCGACCATGTCCACGAAGTAGGGGGCCTCGGCATCGAGCGCCCGCGGGACGGTCGTCAACGGTTCCTGCGCCGCGGCCTGCGCCGCGTCCGCCTTGACGAAGCCGGCCTGCACCATCTCCTGCAACACGACGTTCCGCCGCTCGCGCGCCCGGGCCGGCGAGCTGAATGGCGACAGGTTGTACGGCGAGCGGATCACGCCGGCCACCGTCGCCGCCTCGGCCAGGCTGAGGTTGTTGACGTCCTTGCCGAAGAACAGGCGCGCCCCTTCCGCGACGCCGTGAATCGCGAACGAGCCTCGCTGCCCGAGGTACACCTCGTTCAGGTAGAACCCGAGGATCTCGTCCTTCGACGCGCGCCGCTCGAGGACCAGCGCCATGAACTGCTCGGTGACCTTCCGCTTGATCGACTTCTCCAGCGGGTTCGCCATCACCGCTGCCAGGAAGACGTTCTTGACGAGCTGCTGCGTGATCGTGCTGCCGCCCACCAGGTAGGGCCTGTCGCCGGAGACGTTCGTGATCAGGGCGCCCACCATCCGGATCGGGTCGACGCCCGGGTGATCATAGAACCGGCGATCCTCGATGGCCAGCACGGCGTTCACGACGTGGGGCGGAATCTGCCTCAGCTGGACCTGTCGTCGCTTCTCGCGTTCGCCCGACATCAGCGAGGTGAGCAGCGGCGTCTCGAGCGTGACGCGCTCACGCTGGCCGACCGCGAGGACCTCGAGGCGCACGAGCCGGTCGGTGCCCGCCGGGACCGGGCGGGCCCCGGCTTTGACGACCGCCGGCTTCGTGAACGTCGCGAGAACCGTCCGTCCGGCCCAGTCGCCGGTCCGGGGCACCAGCGTGACGGCGTTCTCGCCGGTGGCGAATTCGCCCGGGCTTGCCGGCTTGGTGCGCTGCGCGTACCCCAGGTCGTTCAGCTGATCGACCAACTGGCGTTCGCTCAACGCCTGGCCGCGCCTGAGCTCCATCGGGCGCCCGTACACGCGCGGCAGCATCCGCTCGCGCTGCCCGTGCAGCCGCGCGTCGATCAGGCCGGCAACGCGCACGTAGTAGTAGCCGAGCAAGGCGGACCCGATGAGGGCCGGCAGCCCGAATACGACGGCCAGGACCAGCGGCCAGCGGCGGCGCCAGAGCGGGCGAGAAGCCGCCTTCACACTCGTGGACGAGCGTTTCGATGTCACAGGATGACCAGCGAGGGGCTTCCGATGTCAGTCTTCAACGCGCCATTCTCAACGATTCGCGAAGATCCGCCGGATGCCGTCGGAACACGCTCGGCGGGTCGAGGCGGAGCTTCGCTAAATTGACAGGATCCAGTGCGAGCCGATGTCGAGCGGCAGATCGTCGTGCAGGCGATCGATCAACGCCGGGCCGTACCGGTTCAGGAAGTACACGAAGCCGATGCTCCGCTCCTGCGGGTGACCGTCCGGGAAAGCCTGCGCCCGCGCCCGTGCGTACTGGCGTCGCAGCGTCTCGTCGCGTCGCTTCGCCGCGTGGATGATCTTCTCGTGCAGCGTGCGAAGGTCGTGCTGCATCCGGCCCAGCGACGACCGCGCGGCGCCCACAAGCGTGGGATCGATCGCCGGCACCGCGGCGATCAGGCGCGCCATGCCCGCTTCGACCGTCCGTGACACCTCGTCGAACGCGCCTTCCACCGATTTCGGGAGCTGGTGCTCGAGCAGGTGGTTGAGCGCGGCCTCGTTGCCGGGCTGCAGCGACTCGAGCGGCACCTGGTACTTCGTCAGGAACTTCGCCCCGGCCGAGTCGAGCAGCGTGACGCTCGCGCGCGGGAAAATGAGCGGTTCTGGCACGCCGAAATGCGCGTAGATCGGCCGGAGTTGCGCCAGGTACGCCAGCTCGTTCGGGCCGGCCACGTAGCACACGGTCGGAAACAGCGTGTCCTGCACGACGGGCCGCAGCAGCACATTCGGGCTGAAACACTCCGGGCGGCGACGCGACTCTTCGACGAGATCGGCGGCCGGCACCTGCGTCTCGCCGACGACGAACGCGCCCTCGCGACGGTGCACCGTCTGCCGGATGCCATCGAGCTTGAAGAGCGCGACGTTGTCCTCGTGCGGCACCACCTGCGCGTGGTAGCCGCGCTCGATCAGCGCGTGGCCTCGCTCCGTCGCCAGCCGTGTCGTTGTGCCCGGCGATTCCAGTTCGCGCGTGAACACGTGCCCCACGAGCACCTTGGTGTCCGGCTCGGACGAGTCGTACACAATGAGGCCGAGCCGGCCGAGCACCGACTCCATCCAGCGGCCGAACGCCTCCGACATGCCGGCGCCGGGACGGTACGCGTCCGCCAGCCGTTCCAGCGTCTCGTCGGTGAATTCCGTGGCCGGCAGCGTCACGCGAAGGCTCTCGACCGCCGCCATCACCGAGGGGTCGAGCCTCACGGAGGAGATGGGACCTTCGCCGGCGCCCGGCGGCGTGCCAAGCGTGATCGTGCACCGGTGCATCTCGCCGTCGAGCACCGAGCAGGAACTGACTTCCTGCCAGTCGTGGTCCTCCGACTCGACCCAGAAGACCGCCACGGCCGGAACGCCGTGCTCGCGCGTGACGCGCGCGGCGAGCTTCACGGCCGTCAACGCCTTGAGCAGCGTGAACAGCGGCCCGCCGAACAGGCCGGCCTGCTGGCCGGTGAGGATCGCGACGGTGCGCGAATCGGCCAGGCGATCGGTCGCCGCCCTGGCTTCCTCAGGCGCTCCGCGCCGCTCCTGCTGGGCCTTCAGGATGGCCGCCATGCGCTCGCGGTTCCGGGGATGCGCCTGCGCGCTGGCGATGGCGTCCGACCAGGCCTGCGACTGGCTTGGATGGCCGACAAAGAACGCCGCCAGGCCGTCGAAATCGTACGCGTAGTCAGCGGCCAGGCGGCGGATCCAAGGGAACCGACGGATATCGACCGCGAGGCGCAGGACAGACGAAGCAGACGTCAGCGTGTCGGGTTGCACCAATAGCGTTACTCTCGCAGAGCGGTCAGGCGGTGTCAAGACGAGGAAGCCTCGACGTTGCCGCGCCTGCTCCGGGACAAGTCGTTGAACCGCAGGGGGTTCAATGCTAGCATCAGGGGAACTTCAGCCTAGGAGTGCATGGCGCTGCCAAGAGACATGTCCGTCACCTCTTCACCGCCGTCTGCATTTGGCCGATACCGCGTCGTCCACCAGGTTGGTGCCGGCGTGCTCGGCCCCGTGTTCCGAGGCTACGACCCCGAGCACGACCGGGCGGTGGCCATCAAGGCCTTTTCCCTCGACTTGACTCCTGAACAGGCACGCGACCTGGCAGCCGATCTCGCGCGGCTCCCGACGCTGGCGCTCGGTCACCCGTCGATGATCGCGCCGCTCGGGGCCGGGGTTGACGGCTCCACGGCCTACCTCGTGGAAGAGTATTTCGTCGCCGAGTCGGCGGACGTGGCGCTCAAGCAGTACGGCCCGGCGCCCGTGCCCGACGCGATGCGCGTCGTCGGACAGCTGGCGGGCGCGCTCGATGTGGCGGCCGCCGCCCTCGTGCATCACGGCGCGTTGCACCCGCGCGACATCCTTGTGGCGCCGCACGAGGTGCGCCTCACCGGCCTCGGCGTGGTGGCCGCGCTCGAGCGGGTCGGGTTCCGCACGGCCGCCCGGAGACCCTACGCGGCACCCGAACGACTTTCCGGCGGGCCATTCGGAGCCGCCGCCGACATCTTTTCGCTGGCGTGCGTCTCGTACGAGCTGGTCACCGGCCGGCGCCCGACGCTCTCGGGCGAAACCGTCAGCGTCGACACCGACGCGGTCCAGGCGGCGGACGCGGGTGCGCTGGCCGAGACCTTCGCGCGCGCGTTGAGCCTGCGACCCGACGACCGTCACCCGTCCGCGCTTTCATTTGCCGCCGCGCTCAAGCATGCGCTGACAGGCGAGCCGCTGCAGACCCCCGCGGAGCCCGAGCGCCCGCGCTCGCGCCGCGGAGCAAAGGGCGGGCGCAAGGCGCCGATCCTGTCTCTCGACGCGGACCGCGCCGAGGTGTCGGATCCGGCGAGTCCTGCTTCCGACGCCCTCGCGGCCCAGACCGCTCCGGAAGTCCGGGTCGCCGACGAACCGGGCGTGCTGCCGGATGACCTGCCGCTGGCGCCGCCACTGGGCACGCCGTCGACCGACGACGTTCGGGCCGAGATGCAGCAGCACGAGGCGTCGGCCGAGCGCACACCGGCCCTGCAGCCCGCGGACCAGGTTGGCCACACGCCGCTGCCGTCGTTCCTCGAGGCCTATCGGATTGCCGCCGCGGAGGAACCCGAGCCGACGCTCGCGGTTTCCGTGCCGCCCGCCGCACCCGAACCGGATCTCTCGGATTTCGATCGGCGCACCGAGCAGACGATGGCGATACCGCTGGTCGTGCCCCGGCTGCCGCCGGAATTGGTGTCGAGGGTGACGCCCGCTGAACCCGAGCTGCGGGAACTGCACGAACTGCCGACGCCCGAACTGCCGACGCCCGAGCCTGCGGTGGCGAAGCCGGCGGCCGGCCCGCTCCGCCTCGAGGACGTTGATATCGTGCGGCCGAAGGACGAATGGGGGGTGACGATTCCGCCATCTTTTGCGCCTGTCGAGCCGCCCCGCGAGCGGGCACCGATGTTTGCCAGCGTTTCGTCGCCGCCCAACTCGCCCAACGCGAAGCCGCGGGCAGCGCTTGTCCCGATGCTCGGGATGCTGCTTGTCGGCATCCTGCTTGGCTTTCCGACGGGCTACCTGGTTGCGCCTCGACACGAATCGGCGCCGCCGACGAGTGCGACGGCCGCGCCGCCCGCCGCGCCTGCCGAGGCGCCCGCCTCGCCCGTAACCGGCGGGCAGGCCGTCCAGCCGCCGGCATCCCAACCCGCGGGCGGGACGATCGAGGCGGCCCGAGCCGCGACGCCCGTGAAGACTGGGACACTGTCGGCCCGCGAACGACGAGTCGCGCGCCTCAACGCGCAACGCGATGCCGCTCGAGCAGCCGCCGGCGTTCGGAAGGCGAACCCGGCCCGCACCGGCACCACGGTCGAGGGCAGCCTGCTCATCGTGTCGAAACCGCCCGGCG
>JADGOB010000057.1 GCA_017883185.1 Acidobacteriota bacterium | reverse complement strand
GAAGGGGTCGAAGTTCGCGATCCGCGAGGGCGGCCGCACGGTCGGCGCCGGGACGGTCACGGAAATCCTGGAATAGCAGGCAGCGGGCAGCCGCCAGCGGGCCGCGGAGGACGCGGCTCGCTGATCGCCGCCCGAGAGAGAGCGTGCTGCCAGCTGCCAGCTGCCAGCCAGTGAAGGCAGCTATGTCTACACAATTCGGCGACAAGATTCGCATTCGCCTGAAGGCGTACGACGCCCGGGTACTCGACCAGTCCACGGCCGAAATCGTGAACACCGCCCGGCACACCGGTGCCCGGCTGGCGGGTCCGATTCCGCTGCCGACCGAGAAGAACAAGTGGACGGTGCTCCGCTCGCCTCACGTGGACAAGAAATCGCGTGAGCAGTTCGAGATCCGGACCCACAAGCGGCTGATCGACATCTTCGAGCCGACCTCGCAGACCGTCGACGCGCTGATGAAGCTCGACCTGCCCGCCGGCGTGGATGTCGAGATCAAGGCGTTCGGCAAGGACAGCAGGAAGTAACGGGACGGGATCGGGGATCGGGGCTCAGGGGAACCTGGCCCCTGGCCCCTGGCCCCTGAGACTGATTATGGTTACAGGAATCATCGGCAGGAAAGTCGGGATGACGCAGCTGTTCGGCCAAGACGGCCGCGTGCAGCCCGTGACGGTGATCAAGGCAGGCCCGTGCGTCGTCGTGCAGGCGAAGAATGCCCAGCGGGACGGCTACGAGGCGGTGCAGATTGCCCTCGTCGAGGAGCGTCCTGCGAAGGTGACCAAGGCGCTGGCCGGCCACTACAAGAAGGCCGAGGTGCCGCCGACGCGCGTGCGCCGTGAGGTCAAGCTGGCGAAGGGCACCGAGGCGATGAAGGCGGGCGACCAGGTCCTGGTGTCCCTCTTCAACGCCGGTGAGCGGGTGGACGTCATCGGCACGAGCCGCGGCCACGGGTTCCAGGGCGTGATCAAGCGCCACCACTTCCGCGGTGGCGCTGCGACCCACGGGTCCATGTTCCACCGGGCGCCCGGGTCGATCGGCGCTTCGTCGTATCCGTCGCGTGTCGTGAAGGGCATGCGCGGCCCCGGCCACATGGGGAGCGAGCGCGTGACGACCCGGAACCTGCGCGTCGAGCGGATCGACGCGGAGAACCACTTGCTGTTAGTGCGCGGCTCGGTGCCGGGCGCGGACGGCGGGTACTTGATCATCCGCAAGGCCGTCGCGGCCAAGCCGGTGGCAGTGCCCCAGGTTGAGAAGCCAAAGGGCAAGAAATAGCGAGCGAAAGCCATGAACCTGGACGTCGTCAACAGTCAGAACGAGAAGGTCGGCACGCTCGAGGTGAGCGACGAGCTGTTCGGCGGGCGCATCAAGGACCACCTGGTGTGGGAGTCCGTGGTGCACGCCAACGCGGCCGATCGGCGCGGGACCCACATGACCAAGACCCGGGGGTTGGTCAGCGGCACCGGCAAGAAGCCGTGGCGGCAGAAGGGCACCGGCCGGGCGCAGGTCGGCGAGGCGCGGAACCCCCTGTGGCGCAAGGGCGGCACGGTGTTCGGGCCGCAGCCCCGCAGCTACGACTTCCGCGTACCGAAGAAGGTCGAACTCGGCGCCCTGCGCGCGGCGCTGGCGGCGCGGTTGCAGGACCAGTCGGTCGTCGTGGTGGACCAGCTCGCGGTCGAGACGACCAAGACCAGGGCGGCCGTCGAGATGCTGAAGCGTCTTGGCGTCACCGACAAGGGACTGATTGTAGACGTGAAGCTCGACGAGAAACTGACCCTCGCCGTCCGGAACATCGGCGGCGTGCGGCCGGTCGAAACCGGGCGCCTGACCGCACGCGATCTGGCCGACGGCGGCCGGATCGTGGTGACCCGCGCGGCCCTCGAGCGGCTGCAGGAAGTGCTGGGGTAAGCGAGCCATGAAACTCACAGACGTCATTCGACGGCCGCTCATCACCGAGAAGACCACGATCCAGCGTGAGGACGGCCGGACCATGGTGTTCCAGGTGGCGGCCGACGCGACCAAGATCGAGGTCAAGCAGGCGATCCAGAAGCTGCTCGGCTCGAAGGTGGAGAGCGTGAGAACCACGCTCGTGCACGGGAAGGTGAAGCGTCAGGGTCGCTTCTCCGGGCGCCGGTCCGACTGGAAGAAGGCGTACGTGCGGTTGCGTGAAGGCCAGAAGATGCCCGAGTTCCTGGAAGGGGCGTAATTACAGGCGGCCAGCAGCCAGCAGGCAGCGCATCATGTGCTGCCCGCTGTGAGCTGCCGGCTGTCAGCTGATAAGGTTCAGAGCCATGCCCATTCGCACATATAAGCCCACGTCGGCGGGCCGGCGGTCCCAGACGGTCCAGGTGTTCGATGAGATCACGACGGACAAGCCGTACAAGCCGCTCACCGAACCCCTCCGCAAGTCGGGCGGGCGCAACAACCGCGGCGAGTTGACGATTTGGTGGCGCGGCGGCGGCCACAAGCGGATGTACCGCGTCATCGACTTCAAGCGCGACAAGCGCGACATCCCCGGCAAGATCATCACCGTCGAGTACGACCCGAACCGGTCGTCGCGGATCGCGCTGATCCAGTACCCCGACGGCGAGAAGCGCTATATCCTGCAGCCGAATGGCCTGAAGGTCGGCGACACGATCGTGGCGGGCGAGAATGTCGACATCCTGCCGGGCAACGCGCTCCCGCTGAAGAACATCCCGCTGGGCACGATGATCCACAACGTGGAGCTCCGCCCCGGGGGCGGCGGCCAGGTGGCGCGCGGCGCGGGATCGGCGGTCCAGTTGATTGCGAAGGAAGGCGACTACGCGACGGTCAAGATGCCGTCCGGCGAGCTTCGCAAAATCAACATGGAGTGCCTGGCGACGATTGGGCAGGTCGGGAACCTCGACCACGAGAAAGTGTCGTACGGCAAGGCCGGCCGGAGCCGGTGGCTCGGCAAGCGGCCGCACGTGCGCGGCGTGGCGATGAACCCGGTGGACCACCCGCTGGGCGGCGGCGAGGGCAAGACCTCGGGCGGCCGGCACCCGGTCACGCCGTGGGGCATGCCGACCAAGGGTTACAAGACGCGCAACCGGAAGTCGACCGATCAGTTCATCGTGCAGAGACGGCCGAAGTAGCCGGCAGCAGGCAGCAGGCAGCGGGCAGCGGAACTGCCGGCTGGCTGCCAGCTGCCAGCCGCCAGCTGCAAGCTACTGGAAACAGCTATGAGCAGATCACTGAAGAAAGGCCCGTTCATCGACACGCCCTTGCTCGAGAAGGTCGAGGCGATGAACCGCTCCAACGAAAAGAAGGTCATCAAGACCTGGTCGCGGCGCTCGACCGTCGTGCCCGAGATGATCGGCCACACGCTGGCGGTCCACAACGGCAGGAAGTTCGTGCCCGTCTACGTGACGGAGAACATGGTGGGCCACAAGCTCGGGGAGTTCTCCCCGACACGGACGTTCAGGGGCCATACGACGAAGAGCGAGAAGGCGGCAGCGTCAGCTCCAGCGGCCGCGCCGGCCGCGGCGGGTCCGAAGCCGGCCGGGAGTAGCGCATCATGATCCAGGGCGAAGCGACGGCCAAATACGTCCGCACCTCGGCGCAGAAGGCGGGCCTCGTGCTCGACCTGATCCGCGGCTGTGACGTGAACAAGGCGACCGCACTGCTGCAGTTCTCGCGCAAGCACGTGGCCCGCGACATCTCGAAGGTGTTGCGGTCGGCAATCGCGAACACACAGCAGAAGGAAGGATTCGGCGGCGATGTCGAGCGGCTCTACGTGTCGGCCTGCTACGCCGACCAGGGGCCGTCGATGAAGCGGATCCGTCCTGCCCCGATGGGCCGCGCGTTCCGGGTCGTCAAGCGCACGGCGCACCTCACGGTGCACGTCGCGGAGCGGCCGCAGGCGATCTCGGCGACCGGGCCGGCCAAGACCCCGCGGCGCCGTGCGCCGAAGGCCAAGGTCGCGGCCGCTGCGAAGTAGGCGCGAGGTTTTCCCTCCGCCGGACGGAAGTAGGCGCGAACGGCAGGCGGGAGGCGGGCAGCATGCCGCCATCCGCGCTCGCCGCTCCGCCTGAGAGAGTGACAGTAACCGAGGAGCGTCTCGTGGGTCAGAAGGTTCACCCGTACGGATTCCGGCTCGGCTTCAACAAGACCTGGCGGTCGCGGTGGTATTCCGACCGCGATTACGCGAAGCTGCTGCATGAGGACCTGGCGCTCAGGAGCGAACTCAAGCGGCGGTTCGCGCACGCGGGCGTCTCGCGAATCGAGATCGAGCGCGCGGCCAACAAGCTGAAGATCGACATCCACACCTCGCGGCCGGGCATCATCATCGGCCGGAAGGGCGCGGAGGTCGACAAGCTGAAGGAAGAGGTCAAGCGCCGGACCAGCCGAGAGGTGTTCATCAACATCCAGGAAATCCAGAAGCCCGAGCTGGATGCCCAGCTGATCGCCGAGTCGGTGGCGATGCAACTGGAGAAACGCGTCGCCTTCCGCCGCGCCATGCGCAAGGCGGTTGAGTCGGCGCTGCGCTTCGGCGCCCGGGGCATCAAGGTCCGGGTGTCCGGCCGCCTGAACGGCGCCGAGATCGCGCGTTCCGAGTGGTACCTGAACGGGCAGTTGCCGTTGCAGACCCTGCGCGCCGACATCGACTACGGCTTTGCCGAGGCGCATACGACCTACGGGTTGATCGGCGTGAAGACGTGGCTCTACAAGGGCGAGCGGGTCGAGCCGCGGGTGGGTCGTGAAGAAGACTACCGGGTGCCGCGCCGGCAGCCGAGGGGCGACGGGCGGTAGGGGTTCGACGCCGGACGCTTGCGGTCGGCGGCCGGCAGCGCGAGCTGCCAGCTGACCTCTGACGGCTGACGGCTGACGAGTGATCGAGAGACGGCAGGTTCCCTATGTTGATGCCGAAGAAAGTCAAGTACCGCAAGCAGCAACGCGGTCGAATGGCCGGGAAGGCGTGGCGCGGGTCCGACGTGTCGTTTGGCGACTTCGGGCTGAAGGCACTGGAGCCGTGCTGGATGACGGCGCGCCAGATCGAGGCGGCCCGCGTGGCGATGACCAGGTTCATCAAGCGTGGCGGCAAGATCTGGGTTCGCGTGTTTCCCGACAAGCCGGTGACCAAGAAACCGCAGGAAACACGAATGGGCAAGGGCAAGGGCGCGCCCGAGGAATGGGTCGCCGTGGTCCGGCCGGGCAAGATCCTCTTCGAGATGGAAGGGGTCTCGGCGAAGGAGGCCAAGGAGGCGATGCGCCTCGCCGCGGCCAAGTTGCCGATTCGCACCCGGTTCGCCATGCGCTTCGGCCAGGAGGCAGTGTCATGACGAGCGCGCACGACTTGCGAGAGCTGAACGAAGACGATCTGATGAATCGCGAGCGCGATCTGAACGATCAGCTCTTCCGATTGCGGATCCAGAAGGCCATGGGGCATCTCGACGTGCCGCTGAAGCTGCGAGAGGTCCGACGCGACCTCGCGCGCGTCAAGACGGTGCTCCGCCAGAAGACCGCCCCGGCGGGCAGGAGCTAGCACGATGTCTGACAAAGCACGCGTTCAAGGTGTCGTCACCAGCGACCGCATGGAAAAGAGCGTGGTGGTCGCGGTCGGGCGCCAGGTGCGCCACCCGCTGTACGGCAAGATCCAGCGCCGAACCTCCACCTTCCTCGTGCACAACGAGGGGAACGAGGCCAAAGTGGGCGATCTCGTCGAGATCGTCGAGGGCCGCCCGATGAGCCGCCGCAAGCGCTGGGTGGTGACGCGCATCGTCCGTCGCGCCGTGGACCTCAAGGCCCGCGAGGCCGAGGCGAGCCTGGCCGCGAAGGGTGAGCCGACAGGAGGTGCCTCGTGATCCAGATGCAATCGATCCTCGATGTCGCGGACAATTCCGGGGCCCGCAAGATCGCGGTCATCCATCCGCTCGGTGGTTCCACCGGGCGCTTCGCGCGCCTGGGCGACATCGTCACGGCGTCGGTCAAGGAAGCCGTGCCCGACTCGAACGTCAAGAAGGGCTCGGTCGTGAAGGCCGTGATCGTCCGCACCCGGAAGGAGCAGCGTCGAAAGGACGGCAGCTACATCCGGTTCGACCGAAACGCGGCTGTGCTGATCAACGATGAGAACGAGCCGATCGGGACGCGGGTGTTCGGTCCAGTCGCCCGCGAGCTGCGCGTGCGGAAGTTCATGAAGATCATCTCGCTCGCGCCCGAGGTGCTGTGATGTCACGTCTAGAGACCCCGATCCGGAAGAACGACAACGTCGTCGTGACGACGGGGAAGGACCGCGGCAAGCGCGGCCGCGTGCTGAAGGTCGTGCCCGCCGACAACCGTCTCGTCGTCGAGGGCGTGAACTTCATCAGCCGGCACACGAAGCCGAACCCTGGGAAGAACATCAAGGGTGGTATCGCCAAGCGCGAAGCGGCGCTCCACGCGTCGAACGTCCAGCTGGTCTGCCCCGAGTGCGGCAAGCCGACACGCATCGGCCGGCGCGTCCTCGGCGACGGGCGGAAGGTGCGCTTCTGCCGTAAGTGCGAGGGAGTAGTGGACAAATGACCCGGTTGAAGGAACGCTACCTCAAGGACGTCGTGCCCGGCCTCGAGAAAGAGTTTGGCTACAAGAACGTCATGGCCATCCCGAAGGTCGAGAAGGTCGTGGTGAACATGGGCTTGGGCGAGGCGACGCAGAACGTCAAGTTGATCGATACCGGCACCGACGAAGTCGGCCGGATCACCGGGCAGCGGTCGGTCACCACGCGCGCCAAGAAGTCGATTGCCGCCTTCAAGGTCCGCAAGGGGATGCCGGTCGGGACGATGGTCACACTGCGCGGCGACCGGATGTACGAGTTCCTGGATCGCCTGATGAACATCGCGCTCCCGCGCGTGCGCGACTTCAAGGGCGTCTCGACGAAGGGCTTCGACGGCCGCGGCAACTACACTCTCGGCCTGCGCGACCAGTTGCTGTTTCCCGAGATCGACTACATGAAGGTCGACAAGTCCCGCGGCATGAACGTGTCGGTGGTGACGACGGCCAGGACCGACGAGGAGGCGCGGCGTCTGCTGCAGCTCCTCGGGATGCCGTTCAGGACTAGCTAACGCCGGCCGGCGCCCCGCGGCCGGCGGCTGGCGGCCAGCCCGAGGGCGCCGCGAGCCGCAGGTCGCAAGCCGCAAGCCGGCAAGGATCGAACATGGCCACGACCGCGAAGAAAGTCAAAGAACTGAAGACGCCGAAGTACAAGATTCGCCTGCGGCACCGCTGCCGGCTGTGCGGGCGTCCGCGCGGCTACATCCGGAAGTTCGCCCTCTGCCGTCTCTGCTTTCGCAAGCTGGCACTCGAGGGTGATGTGACCGGCGTCATCAAGAGCAGCTGGTGACAAGGCGAGATTGAACGCTGAACCCCGAACTGTTCGCCTAACGCGAACCACCCGGGAGAACGACAAGGTTCACGAGTTATGACTGATCCGATTGCTGACATGCTCACGCGTATCCGCAACGCCGGCGGAGCCAAGCGGCCGCGCGTTGACATCCCGGCGTCGAAGCTGAAGGTCGAGATTGCGCGGATCCTGCAGGCCGAGGGTTACGTCCAGGGCTTCAAGCTCGTGGAACAAACCCCGGAGGGCGCGCGGACGCCGCAGAAGTTCGTCCGCGTCTTCCTGAAGTACGGCGCGCGAGGGGAACGCGTCATCACCGGGATCGACCGCGTCAGCCGGCCTGGCCGGCGCGTGTACTTCGGTCACGACGAGGTGCCGCCGGTTCTCGCCGGTCTCGGCATCAGCATCCTGACGACGTCGCACGGGCTGATGACCGGCCGCGAGGCGTCCAAGGCGGGCATCGGCGGCGAGGTGCTCTGTAACGTTTGGTAGAACCCGTGTAGCCGATAGCCGGCGGCTGGCAGCCGGCAGCGCGTCCCGCTGCCAGCTGTCTGCTGCCCGCTGCGGGCTTCGAGAGAGAATCATGTCGCGTATTGGAAAGAAACCGATTCCGATCCCGAAGGGCGTCACGATCAACGTGACCGGCGATGCCGTCGAGATCCAGGGCCCGAAGGGCAAACTGCGGCAGGCGTTCCCGCCCGGCATCACCTTCGAGATCCATGACGGCCAACTGCTCGCCAAGACCATCCGCGAGGACAAGGAACTCGGCAAGTTCCACGGCCTCGGCCGGAGCCTCGTGGCCAACGCCGTGGCAGGCGTGACCGAGGGCTTCAAGCGCGAGCTCGATATCGTCGGCATCGGCTACCGCGCCGAGCTGAAGGGTCGCCAGGTGGTGTTCGCCCTGGGCTACTCGCACCCGATCGTGTATGACATCCGGCAGGGAATCGACATCGCGGTCGACAAGCAGACCCACATCACCGTGACCGGTATCGACCGGCAGGTGGTCGGCCAGGTGGCCGCTGACATCCGCCGCATGCGGAAGCCGGATCCCTACAAGCAGAAGGGTGTCCGCTATACCGGCGAAGTGCTGAAGAAGAAGGTCGGGAAGACCGGGGCGTAAGGGCACGATAGTGGTCAGTTGCCAGTGGCCAGTAGGTCACTCGTGAAGACCGACAACTGACAACTGACAACTGGCAACAGCCAACTGCCAATTGGCTGGTGAGGACCTCGGGGCCGGCACGGTCCCGTGAAGACACAGGGCAGACGTTATGAAGATTCGGACCAAGGAAGATCGTCGCGACCGCATCAAGCTGCGCCTGCGCAAGCGGATCGTCGGAACAGCCGAGCGGCCGCGCCTCAGCGTGTTCCGCAGCGGCGCGCACGTGTATGTCCAGGCCGTGGACGATGCAACCGGGAACACGGTGGCGTCGGCCTCGACCGTCGAGCCGAGCATGAAGGCGAAGATGGGCGAGAAGGTGCGCGGCGGCAACATCGCCGGGGCACAGTTGATCGGCCAGGCGATCGCCGAGCGGCTGATCGCGAAGGGGCTGAAGCGGGCGGTGTACGACCGCAATGGCTTCTTGTATCACGGCCGGGTTCGCGCGGTCGCCGAGTCAGCCCGCAAGGCGGGGTTGGAGTTCTAACGGGCCGGCAGCGGCCAGCTGGCAGCCAGCTCTGCTGCCAGCCGCCTGCTGTCAGCTGTCAGCTGTTTGGTAACAGTCATATGATTCGAACACGCGAGAAGATCGACCCGGCGCAGCTCGATCTGAAGGACACGGTTGTTGCCATCAACCGCGTGACCAAGGTCGTCAAGGGCGGCAAGAACCTGAGCTTCAGCGCTCTGGTCGTCTTGGGTGACGGGCACGGCGTGGTAGGCTTCGGCGTCGGGAAGGCGCGCGAGGTGCCGTCCGCCATCAAGAAGGGGATCGAGGCGGCCAAGAAGTCGCTGATCCGCGTGCCAATCATCGGGACCAGCATCCCCCACGAGATCGTCGGCCACTACGGGGCGGGCAGCGTGCTCCTGAAACCGGCGCCCGACGGGACCGGCATCATCGCCGGCGGCGCGGTCCGCGCCGTTGTGCAGGCCGCCGGTATCACGAACATCGTGACCAAGTCGCTCGGGTCGGACAACGGGCACAACGTAGTGCGCGCGACCTTCGCCGGGTTGACGTCGCTGAGGGACCCGATGTCCGTGGCGCGGATGCGCGGCAAGACGCTCGAGGAACTGTTGGGCCGCCCGGCCGCCCCGGCGCCCGTGACGGCGCCGCCGACGGTGGCCTAGCCTTCGGACAGGGGTGCGGGCTCGCACCCCGACAACCGACGCAGTGGGATCTGGAAGCGAGGACGGCTCATGGGAACGAAGACAATCGCCGGGGGCAAGACGCTGAAGGTGATGCAGGTGCGGAGCACCATCGGCTTCAACCGGAAGCAGGGAGACGTGGTCCGGAGCATCGGGCTCCGTCGGATCCGCCACACCATCGAAGTCGCCGACACGCCTGAGATGCGCGGCATGCTCCACAAGGTGCGGCACATCGTGGAAGTGAAGTAGGGATTCTTATGGATCTGAGCAATCTCAAGCCCCCCAAGGGTGCGAAGCATTCGAAGAAGCGCATCGGGCGAGGCCAGGGTTCCGGCAGCGGCGTGACCGCCGGACGCGGTGATAAGGGTGCGAAGTCTCGGTCCGGGTTCAAGCACAAGCGCGGGTTCGAGGGCGGCCAGATGCCGCTCCACCGGCGCGTGCCGAAGCGCGGGTTCTTCAACCGCTTCCGCGTCGAGTACGCCGTCGTGAACCTCGATGCGATCGCCCTGCGTTTCGAGGCCGGCACGATTGTGACGCCCGAGTTGCTGCGGGAGCGGGGACTGGTCAAGGGCAAGGCCGACCAAATGGTCAAGGTGCTGGCGCGCGGCGACATCGCGAAAGCCTTCACCGTGCGCGCGCACAAGTTCAGCGGCAAGGCTGCCGAGAAGATCGCCGCCGCGGGCGGCACGGCCGAGCCGATCGTCGCCGCGACACCCGCCGCCTGACGTCGGCGACAGGCGCGCAGGCCTGTTCGAGACGCAGATGGCCCGGCGCGGGGTTCGACCCCGCCAGAGGACGCGCGGTCCGGATGACCGCGGCGACCGGGCCAGGTGAGTGAAGCCGCCAACAGACGGATACGGCCGGTCAGGCCGGGCCGAGAGCCAGGGTTATGGTTGAAAGCCTCAGGAACATCTTCGCGGTTCCCGACCTTCGCAGGCGGGTGTTCTTCACGCTCGCGTTGCTCGGGGTCTACCGCATCGGCCACCACATTCCGACGCCGGGAGTCAACACCGCGGCGCTGGCCCTGCTCGCCGAACAGGCGAAGAACAACCTGTTCGGCCTCTACGACATGTTCTCCGGCGGCAACCTGTCGCGCGTCACGATCTTCGCGCTCGGCATCATGCCGTATATCAGCGCGTCGATCATCCTGCAGTTGCTGACGGTGGTGTGGCCGTACCTCGAGCGCCTGTCGAAGGAAGGCGAACTGGGCCGCCGGAAGATTACGCAGTACACCCGCTACGGGACGATCCTCCTCAGCGTCGTGCAGGCGCTCGGAATCTCGATCTATCTGGAGAACCAGACGCGCATCGCGGGCGGCCTGCCGCTGGTCTACAACCCGGGCCTGGCGTTCCGGTTCATGACGGTGCTCACGCTCACCACCGGGACCACGTTCATCATGTGGCTGGGCGAGCAGATCACCGAGCGCGGGGTCGGCAACGGCATGTCGCTGATCATCTTCGCGGGGATCGTGGTCGGCCTGCCGCGGGCGGTCATCGCGACGTTCGAGCAGTTGCGCACCGGGCAGATGGGCCTCTTCCGCCTGCTGCTGCTGGTCGCGCTGATGGTCGTGGTCATCGCCGCCATCATCTTCGTCGAACGCGGGCACCGGCGGGTCATGGTCCAATACGCCAAGCGGGTGGTGGGCCGGCGGATGTACGGCGGCTCGAGCACGCACATCCCCCTGAAGGTGAACACCGGCGGCGTCATCCCGGTCATCTTCGCGTCGTCGATCCTCGCCTTCCCGGCGACGATCGCCGGCATGTTCCCGCAGACGTCGGGCGGATGGGTCGAAGGAATTACCAAGCAGCTGAGCTACGGATACCCGCTGTACAACGTGTTCTACATCACGGGGATCATCTTCTTCGCCTACTTCTACACCGCCATCATCTTCAACCCGGATGATGTCGCGGAGAACATGCGGAAGTACGGCGGGTTCGTCCCCGGGATCCGGCCGGGCAAGCGCACGGCCGAGTATATCGACACGATCCTGACGCGAATCACGCTGGCCGGCGCGATTTACCTGGCGCTCGTGGCGATCCTGCCCGAGTTCCTGATCACCGGCTTCAAGGTGGCCCCGATTCCGTTCATCGGCGAGCGGCTGGACGCGGTCCTGCCGAAGTTCATCACCGAAGGCATGAACGTTCAGTTCTACTTCGGCGGCACCTCGCTCCTGATCGTCGTCGGCGTGGCCATGGACACCGTGCAGCAGGTCGAGTCGCAGCTCATCATGCGGCATTACGACGGCTTCATGAAGAAGACGCGGATGAGGGGGAGGCGGGGATAGCCGGCAGTTGCCGGCTGCCTGCTACCGATATGCCACTGAACCTCGTCATGCTCGGTCCGCCGGGAGCGGGCAAGGGCACGCAGGCCAAGAAGCTGGCCGCGACCCTGCACATCCCGCACATCTCGACCGGCGACATGCTCCGTGAAGCGGTCGCGGGCGGCACCGACATCGGGTTGCGGGCCAGGGCGATCATGGAGAAGGGGCAGCTCGTCAGCGACGAGATCATCGTTGGCGTCGTGCGCGAGCGGCTCGCGAAGGCCGATGCGCAGGCCGGGTTTCTCCTCGACGGGTTTCCGCGGACGGTGCCGCAGGCGCAGGCCCTTGACACGATTGTGGCGGGCTGCGATCCCCTGGTGGTCGTGGACATCGCCGTCGCCGACGAGGAACTGGTGCGCCGCCTGACGTCGCGTCGCGTGTGCAGCCAGTGCGGGACGAACGCCGATGTGCCGGCGCCCGGGCAATCGGTGCCCGCGCAGTGCGGGCGGTGCGGCGGGGCGCTGACGCAGCGTGCCGACGACCGGGAAGAGGTCATTCGCGAACGCCTGCGGGTATACGCGCGCGACACGCGGCCGCTGCTCGACTACTACCGCGATCGCCCGACGTTCCGGCCGGTGAACGGCGCTCAGGCGCCGGAGGTGGTGGCGAGCGACCTGGCGGCCGCGGTGGACGATGCGGGGGCCAAGGCGGGCGGCGTCCTTCGGCAGGCTCAGGACGTGGTGAGCTCGTCGAACCGCGAGGTCGCCTGACCCATGATCGTCTGCAAGTCGCCAGCGGAAATCGAGCGCATGCGCGCGGCGAACGAGCTGGTGGCCGCGGTGTTGACTGACCTGAGGAAGGCGATCAGGCCGGGTGTGAGCACCGGCGAACTGGATGCGCGGGCTGAGGCGACGATCGTGGGAGCGGGTGCGACGCCGGCGTTCAAGGGCTATCATGGGTACCCGGCGACGTTGTGCGTGTCGATCAACGACGAGGTGATCCACGGGATCCCGTCGCAGAAACGCCTGCTCGTCGAAGGCGACATCGTGTCGGTGGACGTGGGCGCGGTGCTCGACGGGTTCGTCGGGGATTCGGCCGTGACGTTCCCTGTGGGCGCGGTTTCCGAGCGCGCGGCGCTCTTGCTGCGGGTCACCCAGGAATCGCTCTACCGCGCCATCCTCGCGGTCAAGCCCGGCGGGCGGGTGTCGGACATCGGGTACGCGGTGCAGCGGCACGTCGAGGCGAACGGGTGCTCGGTCGTGCGGGAGTTCGTGGGCCACGGGATCGGCACGGCGATGCACGAAGAGCCGCAGGTGCCGAACTACGGGCCGCCCGGACGCGGCCCCAGGCTGGCCGAGGGCATGGTCCTCGCGATCGAGCCGATGGTGAATCTCGGACGTCCCGCCGTGCGGGTGCTCGACGACGGCTGGACCGCGGTGACGCGTGACCACAGCTTGTCCGCGCACTTCGAGCACACGGTGGCGGTGGCGGAAGAGGGGCCGTACGTGCTCACGGCCCGCGGCGACGAACGGTTCGACGCGGTGCTGGCACCGGCCGGCCTCGCAGCCTCCGATGGGGTGGAGACCCGGTGGCGAAAGAGGACACGATTGAAGTGACCGGCGTGGTGCTCGACTCGCTCCCGAATGCGATGTTCCGCGTGGAGCTCGAGAACAAGCACCGGGTGCTGGTCCACGTGTCAGGCAAGGTGCGAAAGAACTTCATTCGCATTCTCACAGGCGACCGGGTGCTCATCGAGCTGTCGCCGTACGACCTCGCGCGGGGTCGGATCACGTATCGGTACAAATAGCTGGCAGCGCACAGCCGGCAGCTGACGGCTTCCAGCGGTCGGTCGCGAGCGGGCAGTGAGGATTACGAGTCATGAAAGTTCGAGCGTCGGTCAAGCGCATCTGTGACAAGTGCAAGGTCGTCCGCCGCCGCGGCGTGGTGCGGGTGCTCTGCACGAACCAGAAGCACAAGCAGCGGCAGGGATAGGAATCAGCCGGCAGCTGGCAGCTGGCAGCTGGCAGCATGGGCCGGTCGTGAGACGCCGGACGCTGCCAGCCAAGGCTGGTGGCGGCACGGCATAGTACGGCGCGAGTCAAGGCAGCGGCCCGCTGCCCGGTGACCGCTGCCAGCTAGGGAAATCAGCTATGGCACGAATCGCAGGGGTTGATCTTCCGCGGACCAAACGCGTCGAGATCGGCCTGACCTACATTTTCGGGATCGGCCGCACGCGGTCGAATCTGATCCTGAAGGACGCGGGCGTCAGTCCCGACGTCCGCGTGAAGGATCTGTCCGAGGACGATGTCCGCAAGATCACCCGCGTCATCGAGGACCAGGGCAGGGTCGAAGGCGACCTGCGCAAGGAAGTCTCGATGAACATCAAGCGGTTGATGGACATCGGATGCTATCGTGGCCTCCGCCATCGCCGGGGCCTGCCGGTCCGCGGTCAGCGGACGAAGACAAACGCCCGCACGCGGAAGGGCCCGCGGCGTGGCGCGGTTGCCAGGAAGAAGACGGTGTAGTCGCATGGCCAAGACTGATCCGACCGAGGGAGCGGGACCCAAGCCCGAATCATCCGGCAAGCGTCCTGCGAAGAAGACGTTCAAAAAGCGTGGCGAGAAGCGCATCATCCACCACGGCATCGCCCACGTCCAGGCGTCGTTCAACAACACGGTGATTACCCTCACCGACACCGAGGGCAACGTCGTGTCGTGGTCGTCGGCCGGGGGCATCGGGTTCAAGGGATCGCGCAAGGGGACGCCGTTCGCGGCCACCCAGGCGGCGATCAACGCAGCCAACGCGGCGAAGACGTTCGGCATGCGCTCGGTCGAGGTGCGGGTGAAGGGTCCGGGTGCCGGCCGCGAGTCGGCGATCCGCGCCCTGCAGACCGTCGGTCTCGAGGTGAAGTCGATCCGCGACGTCACCCCGATTCCGCACAACGGCTGCCGTCCCCCCAAGCGGAGACGCGTGTAGGCAGGAAGGCAAGGATTCAGGAGTCAGGAGTCAGGATTCAGGCAGATTCAGGGCACGACCCTGGCTCTCGAATCCTGAGTCCAGAATCCCAGAGGAATACCGAGAATGGCCAGATACAGCGGTCCAGTGTGTCGCCTGTGCCGGCGTGAAGGCATGAAGCTGTTTCTCAAGGGCGAGCGCTGCTACACGGAGAAGTGCGGCATCGAGAAGCGCAACTCCCCCCCGGGGCAGCACGGCAAGCGCCGCGCGGCCAAGCTGGCCGGCTACGGCCTGCAGCTGCGCGAGAAGCAGCGGGTCAAGCGCACCTACGGCGTGCTCGAGGATCAGTTCCGCCTGTACTTCGAATCGGCCGAGCGCCAGCGCGGGATCACCGGCGAGGTGCTCCTCCAGATGCTCGAGCGGCGCCTCGACAACGTCATCTACCGGCTGGGGCTCGCGACCTCGCGGCCGCAGGGCCGCGAACTGGTCCGCCATGGCCACTTCGCCGTGAACGGCAAGAAGGTGGACATCCCGTCCTTCCTGGTCCGCGCCGGCGACACCGTGTCGGTGCGCGTGCGCAGCCAGAAGAGCGTGACCATCCAGCACGCGATGGAAGAGGTCAAGGGACGCGGCGTGCCCGAGTGGTTGCAGCTGCAGCCCGAGAAGTTCGAGGGCCGTATTGTCTCGCTGCCGACGCGCGCCATGATCAACCTGCCCATTCAGGAGCAGCTGATCGTCGAGTTGTACTCGAAGTAACGGGACACGCGCGGTCGGCGGTAGACTGTCGGCAGGCACGAAAGGACGGGAGATGGCGGCCAGCCGTGGCGCGCGGCGGCCGGTGGGTCCGTCGGCAACCTCTGCCGGCTGCCTGGTGCACGGTTACGTGCCCGAAGGTGCAAGAAAGGATTGATCGATGCTGTGGAAAGGTTTCCAGCGGCCCAAGCGGCTGGAGTTCGAGCGCGAGACGTTGACTGATAGGTTTGGCCGGTTCCACGCCCAGCCGTTCGAGCGGGGCTTCGGCACGACCATCGGAAACGCGATGCGACGCGTGCTGTTGTCCTCCATCGAAGGCGCGGCGATCACCGCCGTGAAGATCGAAGGGGTGCAGCACGAGTTCTCGCCCATTCCCGGCGTGGTCGAGGATGCGACCGATATCATCCTCAACCTGAAGCAGATCCCGCTCAAGCTGCACGCCGACAGCACCAAGACGCTCTACGTGAAGGTGGAGAAGGCCGGTGAGGTCAAGGCCAGGGATATCGTCGCCGACGGCGACGTCGAGATCCTGGAGCCCGACGCCCACATCGCCACGGTCTCCGAGGGCGGCTCGCTGCAGATGGAAATGCGCCTCAAGCGGGGTCGTGGCTACGTCGCGGCCGACCGAAATTTCGACGATGACCTGGGGATCGGGTGGATTCCAATCGACTCGGTGCACTCCCCGGTCAAGAAGGTGAACTACCTCGTCGAAGCCGCTCGGCTCGGGCAGACCACCGACTACGAGAAGTTGACGGTGGATGTCTGGACCAACGGCGCCATCTCGCCGCGCGACGGCGTGTCGAACGCCGCGAAGCTGGTGCGCGAGCACCTGAACATCTTCATCAACCTCGAGGATGCGACGGACGCCGTGCCCGAGGTGCCGACCGAGCAGTCGGCCAGCGCCGTGTCGAACGAGAATCTCGACAAGAGCGTCGAGGAACTCGAGCTCTCCGTGCGCTCGTACAATTGCCTGAAGAACGCGAATATCCGGACGATCCGCGAGCTCGTACAGAAGACCGAGGCCGAGATGCTCAAGACGAAGAACTTCGGCCGGAAGTCGCTCAACGAGATCAAGGAAATCCTCCAGACCATGGGTTTGAGCCTGGGTATGCGCCTCGAGCAGTCGGCGCCGCAGGGTCAGACGGAATAGCAGGACCCGGCGTCAATCGGCCGAGTCGAGGATCGAGGATCATCAATGCGTCACCGAGTAGCCAATCGAAAGCTCGGGCGAGTCACCGAGCACCGTATCGCCATGCTGCGCAACCAGGCGCAGGCGCTGCTTCAGTACGGGCACATCGAGACGACCGTGCCGAAGGCGAAGGAACTGCGCCCGTTCGTCGAGCGCCTGATCACGCTCGCCAAGCGAGGCATCGCCGACGGCGGCGAGGGGCGCGCCCTGACCGCCCGGCGCGAAGTGCTCCGCGACATCCCGAACCGCGAGACGGTCTCGAAGCTCTTCACCGACATCGCGCCGCGCTACGCGTCCCGGCCGGGAGGCTACACCCGGTTGCTCCGGATCGGGTACCGCCAGGGAGACTCGGCGGAAGTCGCCCTGGTCGAGTTGCTCGGGTTCGAGTTCGACCCGAAGGCCAAGGCGGCCAAGGATGAGAAGGACGACAAGACCGCGAAGTCGAAGAGCGTCGGCGGCCGCCTCAAGGCGGCCGCGGATCGGTTCCGGGCCAAGCGCACGGCCGGAGTGGCTGAAGGCGAGGTCGCGGCCACCGAGACCAAGAGCCAGGCTCGCGCCGCCGCCCGCAAGGGATCAAGCGGCGGGCGCCGCGGTCCGAGCGGAAATAAGTAGCAGGAGTCGGGAGTCGGGACAAAGGACTCGGGGTCCGGGGACCGGCCATGGCACCGAAGGCCGCGTGACACGTGCCACGCGGCCTTTCGTGTGTACGGCCATCGGTCGTCACCCCCGCCGTGGCGAGCCAGGCCCGGGTGCGGCCCGCCAAAGGTCGGAGGCCCCTTCCCTCTCACTTTTCCTGACATCCATCTCACTTTGCTTTCCACGAAGCCTCTGACGCTGTAAACTCGATCGCGCACGTCGTACTCGCAGGGGATCGAAGGGAGGAGAAAGTTGCGCACTGAACTCAGGGCCTGGACGGTCAAGGACTCCGCCGAACTCTACAACATCGGCGGGTGGGGTCGCGATTTCTTCTCGATCAACGAAGCTGGCAACGTGTCCGTGACCCCAGCCGGTCCAGGCTCGCTGCAGATCGACCTCAAGGAACTGGTGGACGACCTCCGCAGCCGCGGCCTCAACCTTCCCATCCTGATTCGCTTTTCCGACATCCTCCGGACGCGCCTCGTCCAGCTGTTCGGCGCGTTTCAGCAGGCGATGGTCGAGAACGACTACAAGGGAGTGTTCCGTGGCGTCTACCCGGTCAAGGTGAACCAGCAGCGCCACGTCGTCGAGGAGTTGATGGAGTACGGCCGCCCGTTCAACCTGGGGATCGAGGTCGGGTCGAAGCCGGAGCTGCTGGTGGCGCTGGCGCTGCAGGAGAACCCCGAGGCGCTGATCTTGTGCAACGGGTACAAAGACCGGGCCTTCACCGAGACCGCCCTCCTTGCACAGAAGCTGGGGCGACGCGTCGTGATCACGATGGACCGCATGGGAGAGCTGGAAACCATCCTTTCCGCGGCGGCCGACCTGAACCTGCGTCCCGTCATTGGCGTCCGCGCGCGGCTCACGACGAAGGGGGCCGGCAAGTGGGTGGAATCGACCGGTGACCGCTCGAAATTCGGCCTGACGACGGGAGAGATCGTCGCCACCGTGGAGCGGTTGCGGGACGTCGGCATGCTCGATTGCCTCCAGTTGCTGCACTTCCACATCGGGTCGCAGGTCACGAATATCCGCGCCGTGAAGGACGCCCTGCGCGAGTCGAGCCGCATCTACGTCGAGCTGCATCGGCTGGGCGCCAACATGCGCTACCTGGATTGCGGCGGCGGCCTCGGCGTGGACTATGACGGCAGCCAGACGAACTTCCACTCGTCGGTCAACTACACCCTGCAGGAATATGCGTCCGACATCGTCAGCCAGGTAGCCGAGGCGTGCAACGCGCGTGGCGTCCCGCACCCAGACCTCGTCACCGAGTCGGGCCGCGCTCTGGTCGCACACCATTCGGTCCTCGTCTACAACGTGCTGGCGACCAACGAGATCCTCGGTGGCCACACGCCTGCCGCGCCAACAGCACTGGACCACTCCGTCCTGCACCAGCTCTGGGAGGCCTACAGCGGCGTGTCGCGCAAGAACTTCCAGGAGACCTACCACGACGTCCTCCAGATCAAGGAGGAGGCGATCACGGCCTTCAACCTCGGCGTGCTCGACCTGAACGCGCGCGCCAAAGTGGAGCAGATGTTCTGGGCCACCTGCGCGAAGCTGCTGAAGATTGTGCGCGACCTCGACTACGTGCCGGACGAGCTCGAAGGGCTGGAGCGGCAGCTCAGCGACACCTACTACTGCAATTTCTCACTGTTCCAGTCGATGCCCGATCACTGGGCGGTGAAGCAGCTGTTCCCGACGATCCCGATCCACCGGCTGAACCAGCAGCCGCAGCGCCGCGGGATCATCGCCGACCTCACCTGCGACAGCGACGGCAAGATCGACGAGTTCATCGACCTCCGCGACGTCAAGGGATTTCTCGAACTGCACAGCCCCGACGGCGGGGAATACTTGATCGCCACCTTCCTGGTCGGGGCCTATCAGGAGATCCTGGGAGACCTCCACAACCTGTTCGGCGACACCGACGCCGTGCACGTGAGGATCGACGGCGACGACTACAGCGTCGAGAAAGTCGTCAAAGGGGATTCCGTGGCAGAGGTGCTCTCCTACGTGCAGTACAACAAGGAGAACCTCGTGTCGCGTGTGCGGCGGTCGGTTGAGGCCGCGCTCCGTGAGAAACGGATCACGATGGCCGAATCAGGCCGCTTCATGAAGCGGTACGAGGAGGCCCTCGAGGGGTATACGTACCTGGCATCCGGGGAATAGAGACGCCCCGTAAGATTCAGCCGCGCCCTGCCCGTCATCGTGTTCAACGGTCGGGCTCTGGTACAGGAAAAAGGCCGCGCGACCAAGTCAATCGCGCGGCCCTGAGACTCCCGACTCCTCATTCCCGGCTCCCGACTCCTCACTCCCGGCTCCCGACTTCTGACTTCTACTCTTCGTCCTCCGCCGCCTCACCCTTCTCGGCCTTGTAGGCGGCGACTACCTTGGACTGGATGTGGCTCGGGACCTCTTCGTAGTGCGAGTACTCCATGTGGTAGGACCCGCGTCCGCCGGTGGCCGACGTGAGCTGCTGCTCGTAGGTGAGCATCTCCGACATCGGGACCTGCGCCTTGATGACCGTCATACCGCCGCGGGTGTCCATGCCCGCGATCCGCCCGCGGCGGCCGTTCAGGTCTCCCATCAGGTCGCCGGCGAAGTCGGACGGCGCGTAGACCTCGACGTTCATGATCGGCTCGAGGATGGTCGGCTTGCAGCGCGTCATGGCGTCCTTGAACGCCAGGCGGCCGGCCATCCTGAACGACAGCTCGTTCGAGTCCACGTCGTGGTACTTGCCGTCCACGAGCGTCACCTTGAAGTCCACCACCGGGTAGCCGGCCAGGTAGCCGCGCAAGCGCGTTTCCTGGATCCCCTTCTCGACCGCGGGGCGGAACGTCTGCGGGATTGACCCGCCGAAAATGTCGTCCACGAACTGGAAATCCGAGCCGCGCGGCAGCGGTTCCATGCGGATCGAGCAGTCCCCGAACTGGCCGTGGCCGCCCGTCTGCTTCTTGTGGCGGCCGTGCGCATCGGTCGCCGCCGTGATCGTCTCGCGGTACGGAATCTTCGGTGGCTTCAGGTTCACTTCGACGCCGAATCTTCGCTTCAGCTTCGCGACCGTGACCTCGATGTGCAGCTGCCCCTGGCCCGAGAGCAGCAGTTCCTTGGTCTGCGCCTCGCGGCTCGACCGGATCGTCGGATCTTCTTCTTGCAGCCGCTGGAGCGACGAGCTGATCTTGTCCTCGTCGCCGCGGCTCTTCGGCTCGATCGCGTAGGAGAGCACCGGCTCCGGGAACTTCATCGGGTTGAACGCGACGCCGCCCTTGTCGGTCAGCGTGTCGTTGGTCACCGTTTCTTTCAGCTTGGCCACGGCGCCGATGTCTCCGGCCTTGATTTCGGGCACGTCGGTCTGCGCCTTGCCCTGCAGCAGCACGAGGTGCCCCAGCCGCTCCGGCGTCTCCTTCGTGATGTTGTAGACGGTGCTGTCGGCCTTGATCGAGCCGCTCATCACCCGGAACATGCTGATGCGGCCGGCGAACGGGTCGGCCACGGTCTTCCACACGAACGCCGCGTAGGGAGCGCTCTCCGACGCGGTCACCTCCACGTCCTGGCCTCCCTTGGTGCCCTTCGCGGGACGCTCGGACGGCGCAGGCACGTAGGCGATCAGCGCATCGAGCAGCGTCGGCACGCCGACATTCAGGATGGACGAGGTGCAGAACAGCGGGAAGATCCTCCGGCCGAGGACGGCGGCGCGGAGGCCGCCCACCAGTTCGTCCTGGGTGAGCGTGCCTTCCTCGAAGAACTTCTCCATCAGCGTGTCGTCGGCCTCGGCGACCATCTCGATCAGCGCATCGCGCGCCGCCTTCGCGTCGGCTTCCATCGCGGCCGGCACGGCTTCTTCCTTGAACTTGCCGCTGCCATCCGTCTCGAAGACGTAGGCCTTCATCCCGACGAGGTCCACCACGCCGCGAAACGACTTCTCTTCGCCGATCGGCATCTGCACCGGGATCACGGTGCGTCCGAACGACGTGGTCAGCGAGTCGAGCGTGCGGCTCAGGCTGGCGCGTTCACGGTCGATCCGGTTCACGACCACCAACCTGGGCAGCTCGAACTGCTCGGCCGCTTCCCACACCTTCTCGGTCTGCACCTCGACGCCGGACACCGCGTCGACGACGACGACGGCCGCGTCGGACACGCGCATGGCGGCCAGCGTATCGCTCAGGAAGTTGCCGAACCCGGGGGTATCGATCAGGTTGATCTTGTGCTTGTTCCACTCGGCGTACGCGAGGCTCGCAGCAAGGGTGTGCTTGCGGGACACTTCCTCTTCATCGAAGTCCGTCACCGTCGTCCCGTCATCCACCCTGCCGAACCGGTTGACCATCCCCGCGTCGAACAGGATGGCGGCGGCGAGTTGGGTCTTGCCCGCGCCGGAATGGCCGGCGATCGTGACATTCCTGATACTGGCGGCGTCGTAGACCTTCATAGACGGCAATCCTCCTGCCCGGCGCGCATGGCGCGCTCTCCCTGGGATCGATCAAGGCTCGGTGCGTGACGCGGTGCCGGGGGGCACAAACGGTAATCATACCATCGCACACGGGCAGTTTGGAGGCTCTTCGGGCGCGCTTGTCGGCAAGACCGGCAGGGCAGAACTCGTCCCCGGTCAGGGCAGGAGCCATGCCGCGTCAAGGCAGCACTTGTCCGCCCCTATTCGTAGCGCAGGGCTTCGATCGGATCGAGACGGGACGCCCGGAAGGCGGGGAGAAGCCCGAAAAAGATGCCGACGCCGGCCGAGAAGGCGAAGCCGATGGCAAACGACCACCACGGCATCGAGACGGGGAGCGGTGTGAAGGCCCTGACGCTCACGCCGACGGTGGCCCCTATCAGGACGCCGAGGATGCCACCGATCGAGGTCAGCACGACAGCCTCGAGCAGGAACTGCCAGAGAATCTCGCGCCGGCGCGCGCCGAGCGCCTTGCGCACGCCGATCTCGCGGGTGCGCTCCGTCACCGAGATCATCATGATCGCCATGACGCCGATGCCGCCGACCATCAGGGCGATCGAGGAGATGACGACCAGAGCCAGGTAAATGGCCGACGTCGCGTTGTCGAAGAACTTCATCATCATGTCCTGCGTGGCGACGTCGAAGTCGCTCGCCTGGTTCAGTTTCAGTCGGTGGCGGATGCGCATCACCGTTTCGATGTCGCGCATGGCCGCGTCGCGCGGCACCCTGTCGCGGGGCACGGCGAAGATCGTCACCGACCGTCCGACCCGCCGGGCTTCTCCACGCGAGATGGCGCCGAACGTCTTGGCGAAGCTCGTGTGCGGGATGACGGCGATCGAGTCCTGCTGGTTGCCCAGCCCGCCAATCGACGGCCGCGGGGCGGCAACGCCGATCACGGTGAACTCCGCGGTGCCGATGCGGACGACCTTCCCGAGGGGATCGCTGTTCGGGAAGAACGCCTTGAGCGGTGTCTGGCCGATGATTACGACATTTCGGCGGTGGCGAACCTCGTTCTCGGTGAAGAACCGTCCCTGCTCGAGCTTGATGAAGTTGACGTCGATGAAGTCTTCGCTCGACCCGAGGATCGCCATCGACTGGGTCTTCTCGTTCCGGTAGAACATCCGCTGCTGGCCCTGGACGAAGGCCGCCACCGACTGCAGCGTCGGGATCTCGCTCTTGAGCAGAGCCGCGTCCTCGACCGTCAGGTTCGGGCGCTTGTCCAGGATCTTGCGGTCGATGCCCGACCCGGCGCTGACGAAGTTCATGCGGGAAACGATGATCGTGTTCGGTCCGAGTTGCCGGATGAGATCACGGAATGACTCGTCGAAGCC
>JADGOB010000056.1 GCA_017883185.1 Acidobacteriota bacterium | reverse complement strand
GTGGCCGACGAGTCCGATGTGGTCGCAGCCTACCTGTTCGGCTCGGTGGCCCGCGGAACGGCTGGGCCGCAGAGCGATGTCGATGTGGCGTTGCTCCTGACGCCAGACGTTGCCGGGGACGCGGTCTGCGGACGCGTGGGAGACCGACTGGCCCGCCGTCTCCACACCGACCGCATCGATATCGTCTCGGTGATCGACACGCCGATTCCCGTGCGCTATCGCAGGTGGCGTGATGCGAGTGGCGCGGCCGGCGGGCGCGCGACAGCCTTGCGTCGCTGGTAGCTCCGGACGAGGTCGAGGTAGACACCAAGATCCGACTCGAGATCGTGAGGCGTCCCGTCGAAGTACATCGTCCGGATGGGAAGCCCGCCCAGATCGCGGGAAACCCTCGGGTAGACCGCCTCGCAGACGATGCCGTTCATGCACGTGAACGGGCTGAGGTCGATCACCCCGTCCACTCCCGCCGCGGCCAGCCGAATCGAACGCCCGACGTTCAGCACCATCTCACCGAGTGCGCCGTCCACCGGCAGGTAGGGGTGGGCTGCGCGCACCACGTCCGCGGTCCCAGGCTCCTCGTAGCCCGCGAAGCAGGCCTTGAAGGGCTCGAACAGGACGTGCTCGTCGTGGTGCTGGAACCGCTCGCGCACCCAGGCGCCCGCGGCCTCCGCCGACAGCATGCGGCGCCGGAGCCGCAACTTGCGATACTGCTCGGCGATCGTGTACCAGACCCACTCCGTGATTCCTGCCAGCCACACCTCGGCCCCGGCCTGTTCGATCCGACGGATGGCGTCCTGGTTCGAGAAGGTATTGAGCCGGCAGAAGATCTCCCCGACCACAGCGATCAGGGGGCGCGTGTCGTCGGGGCGCATCCGAAGGCCGGCAAACCGCGCCCGGCACCGGATGAGGGCGTCGCGCAGCGCGCGCAGTTGCGTCGAAGGCCGGGTCGGAGCCCTTTCCACCGCACCGCACACATCGTCGAGGCACTCGTCGAAGGCCTTGTCGGTGGCACCCGGCACGGCCTCGTATGGCCGATGCTGCAGCAGCAGCTTCTGCAGGATGTCGGCGACGACGAGCATGCGCCACGACGTCCGGACGAACGGCCGCGCCAGGCTGCCAAGGCCCGCGTAGGCGTTCCGGCTCGACGGAGACAAGACGACGGTTGACGGGTAGCCGTTCTGATCGAGCAGGCCACGCAGGTAGGGGGCGTACTGGCCGAACCGGCAGGGCCCGTCCGCCGTCGGCATGAAGAAGACGGTGGCGGCGGGGTCGTGGCCCTCCGTCTCGAGCACACGCATGAAGTCGCCGACGGTGACCTTCGCCGGGAAGCACTCGTCGCCCGAGGTGTGCCGCGCGCCAAGCTCGGTCGTGCGCGAACCGGACGCCGGCGTGAGCCTGGCGTCTACACCGAGAGCGCGGAACCCGGCCGCGAAGGCCCTGGCGCTGCCATAGGCCATCGGCGGGATGTAGACGATCTTGCCGGCTAGCGGGTGATCGCCGCGTCCGTTTGTGCCGTTGTCGCGGCCTGATCCGGATAGCATCTCAGAATGCCCTTGCTGTCGAGGAACGCCTCGCAGCGGGTGAGGTAGCCGGCGTCGTTGCCGTGTCCGTCGAACTGCAGCACGAGCAGTGGCGCCTCCGCCGCCTGCCGCGTGAAGTGCTTGATGTAAGAGTCGGGCCCGCACTTGAAGTTCGTGATGTAGACGATGTGCAGGTTCGAACGGCTGGCGACCAGCCGGGCGGCTTCGAGCATCCGACGGCCAGAGGTCCAGTACATGTTGTCGCGCGGATCGTCCACCAGTTCCCGGCCGGTGACGAGAAAGTCGAGCGGCAGTACGTTGGCGCCGTAGTAGGCCCGGAGCTTTCGTGGGATGTCGCAGTTGACGGTGCGGTCGTAGAGGTTGTAGGCGCGGCCCAGCAGGACGAGACCGGGCTCCTGCGTCTCGTCGAGGATCGCGAGGGCGCGCCTGCCGGCCTCGAGCTGCCGCTCCTGGAACCGGCGCTGCGCCGCGAAGGCGGCGTCCACGGCGCGGTCGCTGACCCGGCGCTTCGCGCCGAGGCGTGCCGACAGGGGCCCGAGCGCCTTCCGGATGTGCTCGGGGCCCATCTGAAAGTGCAGGCTGGGCGCCAGGATCCGGCTTCCCACGCTCTCGAGCCGCGGCGCCGATCGCAGCACGTACGGCAGCGTCTGCGTCCACGGACAGGAGTGGGAGACGCACGACGAGTCCTCGTTCGACTCGTTGTCGAGCATGTTCGGCACGAGTACGTAATCGACGCCAAGGTCGAACAGCGCCTGTACGTGGCCGTGGGCCACCTGCACCGGGTAGCAAGGCTGCGCCGGCGCCAACTCGATCCCCTCGCCCGCGATCCGCCGATCGGTCGGGCGCGACAACACCGGGTGGACGCCGATCCCGGTCAGGTACGCGTGCCAGAACGGGTAGCGCTCGATCGTCGACATCGCCCGGGGGAGACCGACGCTGATCCTCCCGGGGACCGGCTCCCGTGGAGCGTCGATCGGCTCTCCGGTGATCTCCTCGAGCAGCCGGTCACGGCACTCGAACAGGTCCTCCACCACGGGACGACGGGCCGCGCGGAAGGGCTTGCGGTAGCGGTCCGAGCACTTGTCGCCCCAGAAGCTCTTCTGTCCTTCGATCGTGAACTCCCGGATGCTGCACTCGTTGGCGCACGCGCGGCAGACGAAGTCGCGGGTCTGCTGCTCCAGCCGGCCCAGATCGTAGCCCCTGAAGCGAGTCGCCCCGCCGCCGGCCCGGTACCGGTCCCTGACAATCAGCGCCATACCGATGGCGCCCATGACCCCGTTGTACGGCGGGACGGTGATCGTCTTGCCGAGGATCCCGGCGAACGCCGCGGCGACTGCGTCGTTGTACGCCGTGCCCCCCTGGAAGTAGATGACGTCCCCGATGTGACGCCCGCACACGACGCGGTTGAGGTAGTTGAAGGCGATCGAGTACGCCAGCCCTGCAACCACGTCGGGAACAGGCTCCCCCTTGTGAAGCCAGGTGATGACGTCGCGCTCCATGAACACCGTGCACCGCTCGCCCAAGCGGGTGGGGGAGGTCGAGGAGAGCGCCAGCCGGGCGAATTCGTCCTTGATGCTGATGCCCAGCTTCTCGGCCTGCTCCTCGAGAAAGGACCCCGTCCCGGCCGCGCAGGCCTCGTTCATCGTGAAGTCGACGACGACACCGCCTTCGAGCGAGATGAACTTGGAGTCCTGGCCGCCGATCTCGAAGATCGTGTTCACGAGCGGCCCGCCCTGCGCGAGGCTGACGTGCACGGCGCCAGTCTTGTGCGCCGTGATCTCGTCGTTCACCGCGTCGGCGCCGACGAACTCCGCCACCAGTTCCCGCCCCGAGCCGGTCGTGCCGACCCCGAGCACTTCGAGCCTCTGCCCCCACGCCGCCTGCAGCTCGGACAGCCCCTGTTGAACGGCTTCCACGGGTCGGCCAGCGGTGCGCAGGTAGCTGTCGAAGACGACGTGGCCCGCGTCGTCCACGACCACCAGATTGGTCGACACCGACCCGACATCGATACCCAGGAAGCCCTGGACGAGGCCGCGGGAAGGCGGCTGGTACGACGGCACACGGTCGCGCAGCAGCACGACGCGGTCGAGGCGCAACGGCGTCGTGTCGACGAGGATCCGATCGCCCGCGTGCTGGCGCAACCGATGGATCTCGCCGAACGAGCGCTTGTGCGCCTCCTCGGCCTCGAGCATCGCCGCGCCGATCGCGCCGAACCAGGCGTAGAGCGGCGGAACGTGTAACGCCGACTCGTCCAGATCGAACGCCTCCCGCAACGCGTCCGCGACGCCGGCGTTGGCCGCGACCCCTCCCACGAACACCACGGGGGCCGCCACCGTGCGCCCCTTCAACACGCTGCTCTTGAAGTTCTGCGCCACGGCGCGGCAGAGCCCGCGCAGGATCTCCGCCGGCGAACAGCCCTCCTGTTGCGCGTGAATCATGTCCGACTTGGCGAAGACCGAGCAGCGGCCGGCGATGCGCGCCGCGGTGCGCGCCGAGGCCACCGCCGCGCTCATCTCCTCTACCGAGTACCCGAGTCGCACCGCCTGCTGGTCGAGGAACGAGCCCGTCCCGGCGGCGCAGTCGCCCCCGCGGTCGTAGTCGATGATCAGCCCCGACCCGTCCGAGGGGTCGAGACTCATGTAGCGCGACGTCTCGCCGCCAATCTCGAACACGGTCCTCGTGCCCGGATGGAATCTGGCCACGGCGCGCGCGGTCGCCTTGAAGCCGTTCTCGAAGAAGATGCCGAGGAGGCGGGCAATCGTGCGGCTGCCCGACCCGGTCACGCGAAGACCCTCGATGCGATCCTCCGGCACCGACTCGTAGAACGCGTGCAGCAGGTCGTAGCAGGCATCGAGCGGGCTGCCGGTGATCCGGACGTAGTCGGAGACGACGAGCGGGGGCCCGGGCTCGGTCACCATCTGGAAACCGCACTGCGCGAGGCACAACCCCTCGAGCACCGGGCGGTCGTCCGCCGTGCCCTGGGCTGCCAGCTTCAGGGCGACCGCACCGATGTCCATGCCGATGTTGATGCCCACCGAGAAACCTCTGCCCCGGCCTCTCACGGGAGGCCCGGGAGCCGATTGCTATCCAGTAAGAATGGGATTGTACCGCATCACCCGCCCGTGCGCTCGTCGCCGACGGCCTTCCACGCCAGCAGCGCCGGGATGAGCACCAGCGACAGCAGCCCGAAAGTCACGACCACGCCGTAGCCGATCGGCGCCAGGACGAGCAGCGCCGGCCGCGACCAGCAGGAGCGCGGTCCCCGGGTGCCTGAGGATGAGGTGCGCCAGGCGGAAGCGGCGGTCAAGCATCGGCGGGGGCACCGGGCTTCTCGGCCAGGAAGAGGACGTGCGACAGCGGCAGCCGGTTGCGGGTGTGTATCTCGGCCCTGGTGACACCAAGGTCCGCCAGCAACTCCCGGTAGTCGGAGGCCGCGAGGTAAGTGGGGCGCACGAGCGTCCGTTCGGCCTTGAACAACGCGCGGTCCAGCCACGCGGTCAACAGCTTCGTGACGCCAGGCTTGGATTCAGGCACCCGGAAGATCAGGCGTCCGCCCGGTTGGAGCGCGGTGCAGCAGCGCGCCAGCAGGGCGGCCTGGCCCGCCCGGTCGAAATACGGGAGAACATCGACGATCAGGATGAGTCCAGCCGACGGGATCTCGAACGTGGAGATGTCCGCGACAGACAGCCGCGCATTGAACCCGTCGAGCGCCTGCTGCGCGGCCGCGATGCGGTGCGCATTGAGATCGCAACCGTGCAGCGGCCGGCTGGGATCATCGAGGGCTGCCACCATCAACGCCAGGCCGTGCCCGCACCCGAGATCCACGACGGGTCCGGTCCCGAGATCCTGCTCGAGCAGGACAGAGAAGAGCCGATCGAGGCGGACCTTCGCCCGGACGTAGCCACGATCGCGTGAGCGTATCCCGGCATACCGCCTGTCCACCTCGTTCCGAAACCGCCGGGCGGCCGAGCGGTCATCCGGCGGCGGCGGGATATTCGACGCCGGGTCGCCGGCGCCGCCGTCCCGCGTCGCCGCTCGTCGCCCGCGCTGCCAGGCAAACCCGAGGTACGTCACCGCGGCTGCCGGCACGGCCAGCAGAACCGCCAGCACGAGGCTCCCGACGACGAACGGCAACAGGTGCGACTGCCAGCCGCTCGCCATGATCGTGGACGGGCTGACCTGCACCCAGATCCCGTCCACTGCACGGTGGCCGAGCACGAGGGAGCCGAACACCAGGAACGGCTGGAAGAACGGGTTGCCGACGAACGTCGCGGCCAGGGTCAGCGGCCGGTTCAGGCGAAACAACGTGGCCAGCGCCACGGCGGCGATCGACTGCGCGCCGTAGATTGGGATGATCCCGAACGCAACGCCCACGAACACGGCCGCCGCGGCCCGGCCCGGCGTCAGCCGCTCGGCCAGGAGCTGTCGCACCCGGCCACCGATGCGCGTGCGGCCGCCCGCCTGTGCCATCGTGTTCACCGCGACACCAGGGAGAGCTGCCCGCTGGCGACCACCGTCGCCCCGACCCGGACGACCGCCGACACGGCAGCCATCCCAAGCGCCTCGGTCAGCAACCTGGTCTCGATCTCGATGACATCCCCAGGCCTGACCGCCTGCTGGAACTTGAAGTGCGTGACCGCCGCCAGCAGCATCACGCTGGGCCGCTGGGATTGCCCGACCGTGAGCATCAGCCCCGCCGTCTCCGCGGCAGCCTCGATCAGCAGCACACCGGGGAAGATCGGATTGCCGGGGAAGTGCCCGGCAAACAACGGCTCGTCCGGGTCGAGTCGCTTGCTCGCCACGCAGCGGGCACCGGGCTCGATCTCCAGGATCTGGTCCACCCAGAGAAACGGGGCGCGATGGGGCAACAGGTCTTCCACCGGGAGCGTCACGGGCGGGACTCCTTCCTGGGCGCGGGACGGTACACGCGGAACATGCCCCCGTCGAGCGCCACGTCAACTTTGATGACCGTCATCGCCTCGGGTTCGCTGTCGTCCACCCGGAATCCGGTTGTGCCTGCACGCAGAAGCTTGCTCGCAAGACCAGCGGGCGCGTGAGCAGGCGGGATGTTCTCGTTTCGGTCAACGCACCGCAGTTCGTCGAGTGCTGCTGCGCTCGCTGCACGCCAGCCCACACCTGCTCGAGGAGCCGGGTCGGGCCGGCCGGCGCCTTCGCCGGCGCGCCCTGCGCGAGCGACCCGGTGGCTGTCGCCAACACCAGGAGCGGCCAACACGGCGAGGCGCTCGGGGACGCCGCGCCGCCGACGGGGCGCCGAGCCTACCGGCCGAGAAAGCGGTATGCAAGCGACCACAGGCATATGCGAACCGTGTCACGGACGGGATTCATCTTGGATCGAGCCAGTCCTCCAGCATAGACCATCGCCACGGGGGCGTGGGCGATGGTGCCACCGTCCAGGCAAAGCTTGATGAGCAGTTCCATCTCAATCTCGTACCGCCGGGCGCTCAGGCGGAGGCGGCGCAACCGGCTCACGCGCGCGAGCCGGAAGCCGCTCTGGCTGTCCTCGATCCGGGAGCCGACAAGCCAGGACGCGATGCGGCTTCCCACGGTGTTGGAGAAGTGCCTTGACGCCGGCATGCGCGCCCGGTCGAACGGCCGCGCGCCGATCACCAGGTCGGCACCCGTCGTGATCGCGCACGCGATGAGCGCGGGCACGTCCTCGGGCCGGTGCTGCCCGTCACCATCCATGAACAGCACGTGCGTGTAGCCGGCGTCCAGCACACGGGCCAGGCCGGCCCGGATGGCCCGTCCCTTCCCCTGGTTGCTGCAAAGCCGCAGGCACTCCGCCCCCGCCCGCTCCGACGCCTCCGCGGTCCCGTCGTCCGAGCCGTCGTCAACGACCAGGACGCGCGCCACGTGCGGGCGCACGCCGGCCACGACGTCCGCGATCGACTCGGCCTCGTTGTACGCCGGGATGAGGGCGCAGACGCTCAGCGGCGGTGACGACGAGCGCGCGGCGTTTGCGGCGGCGGCGGTCACGGCGTCGTGAACTGGTAGCCTCGGTCCCGCAAGAGGTCGATGACCTCAGGCAGGGCCGACAGCATCGCGCTCGTGCCTCGAGCGGGGCGGTCGTGCATCAGCACGATGTCGCCAGGGTTGATGCGCCCCAGGACCCGGGCCCGGAGGGCTTCGCGACCCTGCGGATAGGTGTCGAAGGTGCGCAACTGCCACGAGATGTACTCGACGCCGACCTCTTCGAGGGTTTGCGCCAGGAAGGGGTGTCGCAAGCCAACGGGCGAGCGGAACAGGCGTGGCCGCCGGCCCGTGAGGCGCGCAAGCACTTCCTGCGTGCGCTCGATCTCCATCCGGAGCCGCGACGGCGTAAGGAAGCAGAAGAGCGGAGGATGGCTGAAGGTGTGATTCCCGATTACGTGCCCCTCGTCCCTCAGCCGCCGCACCAGGTCCGGATGCCTCTCGGCCTCCCGGCCGACGAGAAAGAAGGTGGCCTTCACCCCTTTCTCGCGCAGGATGTCCAGCAACCGCGGCGTCATTTCCTCGCTCGGCCCGTCGTCGAACGTCAACCCGACGCAGCGGCGGCTATCGCTGGACTCCACCTGGGACCGGTTTGCCACGAGCCACTGGTTCCTCGGGTGGAGGAGCAGGAACAGGGTGGCGAGCGTGCCGGTGGCGTAGAGCGCGGCGACGATCCAGAACCGCCGCATGCTGAAGGGAACCAGGAGAAGCAGGCTGGCGTTTGTCGCCACGATCAACAGCAGAACGGAATATCCAACAATCCTCTGGGCCTGCTGCGGCCGCAACCATGTCAGGCGCCGCATGAAAGCCTTTCGTGGGCAGGGAGCGACCTATATAATATGGCGCCGTGTTGGCGGACTGCAAGCGGGCAATCCAGGGCTCACGCGCGTCATTCGCACTCTCCGATCCTCAACGCAGCAGGTATCAGACGAGAAGGCTCACCCGGAGACGATCGAACGTGTACAGTCGCTGTGCCCGGAATGCGACGGGCAGGCTATGGCCGAAGCGAGAGGAGATCGCCGAGCGCATCCAAGGCGCAGAGGTGTATGCGGCGTGGCGAGCCTGCGGAACCACGGGCCTGAAGACCGCATCAGCCTCGTGGGCCTGAAGGCCTGCGCGACTGCAAGCAGTCAGTCGGCGTGCCGCATCACGACCGCCGCGTCGTTGCCGCCGAAGGCCAGCGACGTCGAGATGCCGCACCGAACGGGTTGCACCCGCGCCTGGTTGGCCACGACGTCCACCTCGCACTCGGGATCGGTCTGCGCGTGGTGAATCGTCGGCGGGATGACGCCGCGTTCGATGGTAAGCGCGAGCGCGGCGGCCTCGACTGCGCCGGCCGCGCCCAGGCAGTGGCCCACCATCGACTTGATCGAGGTGACCGGGATCCGCCCGCCGCGGTCGCCGAACGTGCGGCGGATGCCGCGCGCCTCGGCCCGGTCGTTGGGCACCGTGCCGGTGCCGTGCGCGTTGATGTGATCCACCTCTTCCGGCGCGACGCCGGACGCGGCGAGCGCCGCGCCGAGCAGCGCGGCCACCGCGACGCCATCCGGCTCCGGCGCGGTGGCGTGGAACGCCTCACAGTAGGCGGCGTACCCCGCCAGCTCCACGTACACGTGCGCGCCTCGGGCCCGCGCGCGCTCCAGGGGCTCGAGCACAAGAACCGCCCCCGCCTCGCCGATGTTCATACCGCTGCGGCTCACGTCGAACGGCCGGCACGGCTCCAGATCGACGACGCGCAGCGCGTTGAAGCCGCTCAACGCCGTCCGGCTCAGCGCGTCGCTGCCACCGCACACCGCCGCCTCCACCTGGCCGCTCCGGATGAGATCCGCGCCGTAGCCGATCGTCATGGTGCTGGACGAGCAGGCCGAGTTCATGGAGGCGCGCAGCCCCGTCAGGCCGAACCGGTGGGCCACGCCGTCGGCCGAACCGGCGTTGAGGTAGTTGAGGATCCCCGACGGATGCGGCCGCCCGCCCGCCCGGACGAAGGCGTCCGCGTAGTACATCTCGTTGCGCAGCAGGTCGTTGGCGCCGACGCCCATCAGGACGGCCACCGACGACCGTGCGATGCCGCTCTCCAGCAGCCCCGAGTCGGCTAGCGCCTCGGATGCGGCGAGAATGGCGAACTGGTCGGCCCGCGCGTAGCGGCGCCGTTCGCGCACGGAGAAGCGGGTCGCCTCGTCGTACGGCACCTGGGCCACCATGCGGCTCCGGTAGAGATCGGCCTCGAACAGCGTCAGGTCGGCAATGCCGCAGCGCCCCTCGCACAAGGCCTGCCAGACCGACTCGCGGTCGAGACCCAGCGAGCACACCAGGCCGATTCCCGTTACCGCCACGCGTCGTTCGGTCATGTCACCCTTTCGCCGCGTCGAGTTGCCCGCCGGCGTCCGCCCTCGGCGCCTCCAGTTCCTGCCGGCAGCGCGCCACTCGCAGCCGCTCGCCCCGCCTCTGCGCCAGCGTGACGAGCATCGGGATGAACTGGAACGGCAGCGACAGCAGCGAGCAGCCGATGGCGGCGGCCCGCTGGCCGGCCGTCAGGCCGCAGGGCTGCAGGCCGAGCAGTGCGCCCCAGTAGTTGAACACCACGCCGTAGATCTCGTACGCCAGCCGCGCGGTCGTGCCGTGCACGCCCCCCGGCCGGCTGGCACCGCGCTTCAGGCTCTCGAGGAACTCCTCGCACGTATTCCCCGGCGCCTCGGTGAAGGCTGCGGCGACGTGCCGCACGACGTGGGCATCGCTACCGCCGGTCTGGCCCAGGGGGCCGCCTGTCCATGCCCGCACGGCCTGCTCGGACAACGCGTTGTGCGAGGCCTGCATCGCCGCGTTCCGCGTTTCCACGGCGTGCACGAGCGGGAGCAATCGCGCCAGGTAGGTGCCGACCGCCATCTCGCCCCGCAAGAAATGAAACGGGTGATGCAGCACCAACACCAGGCCCTGCGACCGCAGGTACGCCGCCGATTCGAACACGTTCTCACGCAGCGGTTGCACCTCGCGGTGGTGGCGCTCGGTGAGGCCGAACACCCCGAGGTGCACGCGCAGGTCGCTGTCCGGCACGCGGCACTCGATCTCTTCCCCCGTCAGGATGTCTGGGGCATCCGGATGCCGATCGAGCAGCTCCAGGCAGCCGTCGAGGCTGTCGTGATCCGTGATCGTCACCAGGTCCATGCCGCGCGCGCGCGCCGTCCGGTAGACCGTCTCGGGATTCGAGTAGCAGTCGCGGCTGCGGAACATCCGCAAGGTCCGCGTGAACCCCGAGTGAATCGAGTGCACGTGCAAATCGGCGCGCAGGACGTGCGATCCCGGGGCGCCGCTCATATCGGCTTGAACAGCATGAACTCGATGACCAGCGAGCCCGAGCCCCGGTACATGCCCGGCAGGAACCCCTTGCCGACCCCCAGTTTCATCATCGTGGTCTTCGGCCCCGGGAAATTCGCTTCGATGCCGACACCCGTCGTCGGCACCCAAGCGTCCTGCCCCGGCGTCCGCCCCCACGCGTGGTCCGCGTACAGCGAGAGCCGGTACAGGTTCAGCAGGTTGAACGCGTAGGACGCCCGGAACATGCCCAGTTCGGCGAAGCGCACACCAGCCGACGGCACGCCGCGCATGCGCGTCTCGTCGAACAGCCCGCACCGGTACATCGAGAAGCGGTCCTGCCGTTCGCCGCCATAGTATCCGCCATTCACGCGGATCGTGTTGATCTGCTTGAAATGGAAGTCCTTGCTCACCCCGAGGTTGTACTTGGCATAGGTGCGCGCCGCCGGGTTGTAGTCCGCGCCGGTGCCCCACGGCTGCCAGCTCGCGCGTCGGAAATACGCCCAGGCTCCCACCACGGAGTACCCGCCGCGGCGGTACTCGTAATTGAAGCCGCCGTTGGTGGTGGCCGTGCTGACGGGGACGACGAAGTTGGCGGCCGTGTCCCCGGAAACCGCGGAGAAGTCGTTGAACTCGATGTGCGAGCTGACCGTCAGCTTCTGGAAGTCCGAGAGCTGGTAGCCGAGGTTCAGACCCGTGGAGATCTTCCGGCCCTGCAGCCGCTCGTCCTTGCGCTCACCGTGCTCGTCGTACACCTGGTCGTTGCTGTTCACCGCGATGCCGTAGAAGTCCACGCTGGCGTCGAACTTCGTGCCGCCGATATTCGTCTTCTGCAGGTTGCCGGCGCCGAGCACGCCCGAGTAGATGAAGCCGAGCTGCAGCCCGCGGTTCAGGAAGTTGAAGTTGACGTAGTCGATGCCGACGAGCGGCACCGGGTAGTCGTACGACGGATCGAAGGTGGCGCCCAGCGCCAGCGCCTTGGCGTTGGTGGTCAACTGGTCGCTGACGACGCGCTCGTTGCCGCGCTTCACCAGGTGGCGCAGGCCCTTGTCGGTGTCGCGGTACATGATGTTGTCGCTGTGGCGCGCCTGCTGCCGCTCGTCGGCGAAGGCCGCGTCGTTGATGCGGAACTCCGAGAAGTCCACCTTCCGGGTCACGAGCAGGTTGCGGCCGGCGATCACGACGATCTGCTGGCTCGTCAGCTTCGAGAACAGGTACACGGGCCGATCGCCCACGCGGCCCACCGGGTCGAACGTCTGCACTTCCTCGTTGGAGACCACCGGCGCTGTCAGCGCCGTCTGGACCGTCTGCACTTTGAGCCGCACGTACCGCTCGGTGTCGATCCAGACCTTGCCGCGATAGAGGGAGCGCACCTGGTCGATCGGGTCGAAGCGGACGACGTAGCACGACCGATCGCCGATGCGATCGAGGCCCTCGAGGTGGTAGACGTAGTCGCGGTTCAGGCGCAGCGCCAGCGGCAGCGACAACACCTTCTCCGGCTGGAGCAGCGGGAACGGCGGGCGGTTGTGTCCCCAGCGGGTGCCGTTCAGCGAGAACGTCAGTTCCCTCCACTCGGTGGTGTCCGGGTCGTAGAAGAACCGGTTCTCCAGGATCACGACGTAGGAATCGAGCGCGGTCGGCTGGAAGTGGATCTCGACGCGGGCGTTGGCCATGTAGTTGCGGACCAGGGCGGCCTGGGCCGTCTCCACCTGCTGGTGGCGGAAGATGATCTCGTCCACGGTGGGCAACGCCTTCTTCGCGGCCTCCGATCGCAGCGCGTAGACGTCCTCGGCGCCGAAGTTGAAGTCGACGAGCGCCGGCCGGTCGGACAGACCCACGCGGGCGGTGGAGGTCTTCGCGACCTCGTCGCGCACGGCGTCCGCCGGCTTGAGCGTCGTCGCCGACACGGCGTCGCGCACCACCGGCGTGCTCGCCGAGGCGAGATGGAGCGTCACCTCGATCCGCTGCCCGGCGCGGTCCGGCGCCCAGTACGCCAGGTAGGTCGCAAACGTCGTGTTGTTGTAGAGGAGGCGGTGCGGCAGCGTGGCGGTGACGTCCTGGCCGCCCATCGTGAGCGTGAGCGAGGAGGCGTGCTCGTCGAGCGTGACCACCTCGCCTCCCAGGATGTCCTTCAGCGGGACGGCGGATCGCAACACGGCCGCCACGACGTCCACGCCGGCGACACAGGTGGCGAACGTGGCGCGGCCCCCGAGGCGGGCGAGGTACCAGCCAAGCAATTGTTCCGTCGCGCGCCGGGCGTCGGCGGGCAGGACCATGCCGGTGACGCCAAGGACGGCCGAGGGGTCCTCTTTCCCGGCGAGCCGCTCGAGCTCGTCGAGGGCGTTGGTCACGGCCCGATCGTCGGCGGGCGAGGCGGGGACGGCAAGCGCGTCCACATAGGCCGACACGTCCTCGCGGTACACCTGCGCCTGCCAGGCAGCTGCGTCGTCGGTGGCGGCCACGCCGCCCTCCACCAAGAGGGCCTCCGCGTCGATAGAGCGCACCTGCACCGCCACGAACTTCAGCAGGTAGCCGTAGTCGTTTGCCGCCGGGCGCGCCGCGCCGTCGAAGCGATCGCCGACCTGGTAGGCGAGGACCTTGCCGCGGCCGTGCTCGACGAGCGCGCGCAGCGCCGGGCGCCACGCGTCGATGGCCGCGGCGTCAGTGGGCGGATCGACCAGCGTCACCACCACCGGGATGTGCTTGCGGGCGTAGAGATCCAGGCGCGCGTCGAAGCGGCTGAAATCCGGCGCCGCGGGTGGTGCGGCCGCGCCAAGTCCGGCGCGCCGCACGAGCAGGCGGACGAACACCGGCAGGTCCGTCGCGCCCACGCGCGCGCGGTCGAGCGCCGCGGCGAGCACGGCGTCCTTGTCCAGCGTCTCGTCGATGCCCACGCCCTTGATGGTCTGCGACCCGCCCAGCGCCGACGCGGTCGATGCGAGCCACGCCACGATCACGAACGCAGAAAGCCGCTTCATACGCCACAACCCTTCAGAACCCAATCGCCGATCGGCCCGAAGGCCACGTGGGCCAGGATGTCATTGAGACGCTCGGCAAATCCCGAGAGCCTGAAGTAATGGCTCAATCGCAGCGGCCAGGGCAGCGTCACGCGCAGCGGCTGCGGATCGATCTCCCACGGGTGCATGAAGAGCGTGACCGGGTCGCCACGCCGGTTGCGGGCCTCGATCTCCCTGATGACCGTCGCGGGCCGGCTCATCCGCAGGCCCCAGCCGCCCCCGAGCGGAAACTGCTGGCCGAGCCGGCGGCCCACTAGCGGGGGCACCTCGACCAGCGTCCCATGCGCGGTCTCGCGGCGATGGGGCACCTGCGGGTAGCGCGGGTTACCCACGAGGCGCCGCGGAGACATGCTCGAATCATAACGGAAACCGTGCGCGCCAGCACCGCGAGGGCCCACGGGGCCCGATCGTTGATCGACCATTCCTGCGCGCGAAAGCCAGCCGGGCGCGGGGCGCCGGCATCTTCGAGCGTCGCGTTGGTGCGGGTGAGCTCTTCGGCGAACGACTCTTCGTCCAGCTCGAAGACCCGCCGGTGTGTCCAGCCGTGCGACGCCACTTCGTGGCCGGCCTGCAAAATCCGTTCGACGAGGCGGGGATGGCGATCGGCGATCCAGCCGAGCACGAAGAAGGTGGCCGTGACGCCGTGCCTGGCCAGCAGGTCGAGCGTGAGATCCGTGGTGAATTCGACGCGGCTCGGGAGGGTGAGCCGGGCGGTCAGGGGCGAGAACGCCGCCGACGCCGCACACATGGAACCACTCTTCGATGTCGACCGTCAGGAAGTTACGGACCTGTCCGGTCACGAGGCCTCAGTTCGGCGTGGCAGGGACTTGTCCCTTCGTCTGCTCGATGAGTTCGACGATCGTCGTGACGCTGCGCAAGACCCGCCGGCCCAGTTGTTCGTCGGTGATCTTCACGCCGAACGATCGCTCGAGTCCGAGAACCAGTTCGAGAACGTCGATCGAGTCCAGCCCGAGGCCCTCGCCGAACAGGGGGATGTCATCGGCGATGTCCTGCGGGGCCAGGGGCAAGCGGAGGCAACTGACGATCGCCTCCTTAACCTGGGTTGCGAGTAGTTGATCCATCAGAATAGCCGGCGCCAAACAGCAGAAAACACGTGGCTTCCCCTCGATTCCTGCGGGTGTGGTGCGGGGAGGGCGAAGGCAAGCCTGACCTTTCGCATACTAGCGCAGATCAGGCCCTGCGCTCAACCCGAGGAACGGAGGCGGCCCGCACGACGAGGCAGAACTGCGCGCCGCCGTCGGCGGTGCCGTTGATGAGGGCGAGGTGGCCGCGCGAGCGTCGCGCGCACCGGCTCACGTCCACCGGGCAGGCCGGGTCCGGTTGCTCGCAGCCGAGCGTCGGCGGCAGCGTGCCCCGGCCGAGGCCGACCAGGGCGGCCGTCAACGCGGCGCCGCCCGACGCCCCGAACTCACCGAGCGCACCCTTCAGCGACACCACCGGAACGCCGCCAGGCCCGAACACCTCGGCGAGCGCCAGCGCTTCGACCCGGTCGAGCGTCGGCGTGGAGTTGGCCGCAGCGAACGCGACGTTGATGTCGGACGGGGTCACGCCCGCGTCGGCCAGCGCGGCCCGCATCACTCGCACGATGCCGGACGGCTCCGTGGGCCACGCGCTGAGCCCGCACGCCGAGCCGCCGCACCCGACGCCGAGCACCTCGCCGTACGCGGCCACGCCGCGTCGCGCGGCGGAGGCGGCGGTCTCCAGGACGACCAGGTGGCCGCCGGTTCCGAGGACGATGCCGTTGCGGCGGAGGTCGAAGGGGCGGCTCGCTTCCTGGCAGCCGTCGGTCGGAGACAGCACCCGCAGCCGATCGTGCACGCGGAAGAACCGCTCCTCGATGTCGTCCACGCCACCGCACACGAACGCCGACGCGCGTCCCTGCCGCAGGCCGGAGGTCGCGAACGCGATGGCCGCCAGCGCGGACGCCTGCTTCTGGCCGAACGTCACGTTGGGCCCGCGCAGGCCGAACTCGATGGAGCACAGGCTGGCCGCGGCGTTGCCGATCGTGTTGCTGAAGCCCATCGCCGACACGGCGGTGGGACCTTCGGTGGCGAGCTTGTGCAGGTGCGCCACCGTGCTGTGCAGCCCGCTGGTGGCCGTCCCCAGCACGACGCCCACCTCGTCGGTGCGCGTGGGCAGGCACGCGTCGTCGATGGCCAGGCGGCAGGCGGCCAGCGCGAGGCGGCCACCCTCGTCCACGCGCCGCAGTTTCATCGGGTCGAGGAAGCGGCCGGGGTCGAAGTCGCGGAGCAGCGCGGCGGTGTGCGAGCGGCACCGGTCGGTGCTGAACGTGGTGACCGGCCGAATCCCCGTGTCACCGGCCAGCAGCCGATCGACGAAGGTCTCCGCCCCGATTCCCAGGCTCGATACGCAGCCTGCGCCCGTGACCACGACGTTGTCGCGCATAGCGGCGTTACGGTATCATCTACCGTTCGAGCTGTTCAAGTCAGCTATGACCCACAGCCCGTTTCTTCGCATCACTTTCCGGTATCGACTGGGCGCCCGTGTCGCTCGCGTTGCGGGTTTGCTGCTCGTGTTGCTCGGATTCGTCGCGGGCCAGGCGCCGGCGGCGCCCGACCTGTTCGACGAGCTGCACGCGCGCATCGCGGCCGCCGAGGCGAAGCGGCAGACAGTCCGCGCCCGGTTCGTCGAGACGACGACCTCGTCGCTGCTCGTGAAGCCGAAGGTGGCCGAGGGCACGCTCGTCGGCGAGAAGCCGGCGCGGATGGCGGCCACGTACGGGTCGCCCGAGCGCAAGACGATCCTCATGGACGGCAAGCATCTGTTCATCACGCGCGCCGGCCAGAAGGACGCCGAGCAGTTCGACGTCTCCGAGATCATGAAGACCGTGAACAAGTACTTCACCAACGCAGATCCCGGCCAGCTGCGGCGGGCGTTCACGATCCGCGCCTTCCTCGATCCGGCGGCGCCATGCTGCTACCAGATCGACCTGCTGCCCAAGCGCAAGCAGATCAAGCAGGGGCTGGAGCGGCTGCAGATCTGGGTGTCGCGCGACATCTACATGCTCTCGCAGATGACCATCACGTTTGCCGGCGGCGATACCACCGTCTTCAAACTGGAGAACGTCGAGCTGAACGTGCCGATCCCTCCGCACGCGTTCGCCCCGCCCGTTCCGCCCGCCCCGCCCGTCACACGCTGACCCGCCGATGCGCTCTTCGCGCCGTCGGGGCCCGCACCTTCCGGAGAGCGTGATCCCGAGGCTTCGACAACCGTCGCGATGCGACGTCGAAGTCGAGGCCCACCGGTTCCGCCTCGGGTGTCGCGACGAACCCGTCGCCCCCGGTGTTCCATGGGAGAGGGCAGGGTAGCATCGTTGCGCGACGCCGATCAAGCGCGCGGGGCGACGCGCGGGGGGCGGCCCGAACCAGCGCTGGCGGGCCACGGCCGTGCCCTCCGCGCTTGGTTGCGGCTCCGTCCCCGGTGTTGTTAGACTGGTTGCGGTTACCCACTGCGCAGGGCGCCGCCGGCCGTCCTGGGACATCTTCCATGGCCGCAGTCATGACAGTTGAAGCGGGTTTTCACGCGACCGCCCTGAAAGCTGTCTTAGACCAGGGCTGAGCCTGCCTGGCCCGAATCCCCGAGTGCTCACGCGATGCTCGAATGGTTGCTGCGTCTCGCGTTCGTTCGACGGCGGCTCGTCCTGCTCGCCGCTCTCGGCCTGCTCGCCGTTTCGCTGCTGCTCGTCTCCAAGGTCTCGTTCGACGCGAACATCGTACGGTTGCTGCCCCGCACGGGCCCGGCCGTCAGCAGCTTCGATACCTACCTCCGCCACTTCGGCACCTTCGACCACATCTACGTCCTGTTCGAGGTGCCGCCGGGCAACCGCACCTCCGACGTCGAGGAGTTCGTCGACCGCTACGTGGAGCAGTTGCGCAAAGCGCCCGAAATCGTGTCGGTGGATGCGGAACTGTTCGACGAGGTCAAGGACTGGAACTACCTGTTCGACCGGGAACTCCTGCTGCTCGGGTCGGATCAGGTGCCGGCAGCCCTGGCACGCTTCGATCCGGCCAACATGGGCGCCGAGTTGGCGCGCTCGCGCAGCTTGCTCACCGTCTCGTCGCCCGAGGTGAAGGCCTACGTGCAGCAGGACCCGCTGGGGCTGCTGTCGCTGCTGCGCGACCGGCTCGGCCGCGGCCGCGCCCTGGTGGACTTCGACCCGACGCAGAAAGGGTACGTGTCGCGAGACGGGCGCAGCCGGCTCGTGATGGCCAAGCCGGTCCGGCCGCCCTTCGACACCGCGTTCTGCAAGCGCCTGTTCGAGCGGTTGGCCCGGGTGGAGGCGGCGGCGCGGTCGGCGCCGGCGGAGGCCGACCTGGAGGCGGGGCTGCCGACGCCGGTGACCGTGCAGGTGGCAGGCGGGTACCGCCTGGCCCTCGAAGCCGAGCGCGTCATCAGGCGCGAGCTGATCGTCAACTCGCTCAGTTCGCTGGCGGGCCTCCTGCTCCTGGTCCTCATCGCGTTCCGCTCGCTCTGGGTCGTGCTCTACGGGGCCGTCCCGCTGGTGCTCGCTGCCCTCTTCACGCTGGGCGTCAACGGCCTGGCCGGTCCGCTGTCACCGGTGGCGAGCGGGTCGGCCGGGATGCTCTTCGGCCTCGGCGTGGACGGCGTCGTGCTGCTCTACCTGCGCTATCTGGAGGAGCGGGCGAACGGCTTCGGCGCGCAAGACGCGCTCGGGCGCAGCGCGGGCACCGCCGGCAGCGTGATGCTGGCCTACACGACGACCGCCGGCACGTTCTTCGCGCTCATGGTGGTGGACTTCCCGAGCCTGCACGACCTCGGCCTGATCGTCGGCCTCGGCATCCTCGCGTGCTGCGTGTTGTTGCTGGTGCTGCTGCCGGCCATGGTCGGCTTCACCCCCGCGCGGCAGGTGCGGCCGCTCCAGACCGCGTGGCTCGGGCGGTTCGTCGAGCGCCGGGGACGCGCGATTCTCGCCGTTTCGGTCGTCCTCACGCTGGTGCTGGGCGTGGCCGCCACGCGCCTGCGCCTGAACACGAGCCTCGAGAAGCTGCAGGCGCACACGCAGGGAACCGATCTCGAGCAGGAGGTCGCCGACCGCTTCGCGCTGCCACGCGAGGTGGTGATCGCGCTCGGCGAAGGACCGCAGCTCGATGACCTGCTCAGTTCGGCGCATCGGCTGGCCGCGGCCGTCGAACGGGAGCTGCCGTCGCTCGTCGTCGCGTCGCCGGACACCGTGCTGCCGCCGGAGTCCGAACAGGCACGGCGCAGCGAGCAGCTGGCGCAGGCCCGCTTCGATACCGCCCGCGTGTCCGCCGATCTGGAACGCGAGGCGGGCGCCGCCGGTTTCCGTCCGGGCATCTTCCAGCCCTTCCTCCAGCGGCTGCCGCGCATGCTCGACCCGTCAACGCGCCTCACGTACCAAGGGCTGGTGGAGCATGGCCTGGGCACGCTCCTGTCGCGCTACGTGATCTCCGGGCCCCAGGGTTATATCGTGGCCGTCTATCTCTACCCGAAGACGCCGGGCGACCTGGATCGGCTGGCCGCGCTGGGGGCGGGGACGGCGCCCTCGTTCCATCTCACCGGCCTGCCCTTCGTGAACCGCGAGCTGGCCGCGCGCTTCATGCCCCAGTTCGCGCGGGGCATGGCGCTGGGCGTGCTGATCGTCGCGCTGCTCGTCTACGTGGTCTTCCGCAACGTGCGCGACACCCTGCTGGCGTTCCTGCCGACCGTTGTCGGCTTCGTCTGGAGCGCGGGGCTGCTCGCGCTGTTCGGTGTCGAGCTGGACCTGTTCTCGCTGTTCGCCGCGATGACCTTCATCGGCATCGCCACCGACTACGCCATCTACGTCATCTATCGGCACAGCATCGAGGGCACGCGCCCGATGCGGGCGGTGCTGACGGCCACCGGGGCCGGCGTGCTGCTGGCGTGCGGCACGACGCTGATCGGCTTCGGCTCGCTCATCAACTCCAGCTACGGGCCGCTGCGCTCGTTCGGCGTCACCGCCATCACCACGATCGCCACCTGCCTGGTTGCGGCGCTGCTGACGCTGCCCGCCCTTCTCCAGGAGACCCGACGCTCGTGACCATCTGCGCCCTGATCGCAACCGGATCGGCAGCCGCATCCTCTCGGCGTTCATCGGCACCGAGGTCGCCGACTCGCAGTCCGGCTTCCGGCTGATCCGTACGGAGTGCCTTCGCCCGCTCACGCTGACGGCAACGGGGTACGAACTCGAGACGGAGATGCTGATCAAGCTGACGCGGCGCGGGGCGTCGCTGTGCCGCGTGAGCATCGCCGCGCGCTACGACGGGGCCCACAGCAAGCTCCGCAACTTTCGTGATACATTCCGCACCTGCGTGCTGGCGGTGCACTACCGCTACCTGACCAAGGACGCCGGGGTCAGGTCTCAGACCTGACCCCGCTCACAGGAGTCCCAATCGCATGCGCGTGACACGTCAACCCGACCAGGTGCGCTGGCACCTGCACGGCCTGAACACGAGCACGATCTTCGGCCTGACCCACTGGGGGGTGTCGCACATCCCGAAGGCCATGAGCTACGGGATCGGCCACGTCGGCACCTGGCTCGCCTTCCACCTGATGACGGACACGACCGCCGCGCTCGTCGGCAACCTGCGCGTCGTCGTACCCCATCTCGACGAACGCGGGTTGCGCGCGCTCGCCCTGCGCACCTACCGCAGCTACGCCAGGGAGACGATTGACTTCATCCGCAGCCTCTCGACCGACCGGCGCGAGCTGGCGACATGGTTGGCGCCGCCCAACACCTTCGATCGCGTCGATCGCAGCGGCGGCAACGGCCTGCTGCTGGTGACCGGCCACATCGGCAACAGCGAGCTGGGCGCCGTGATTCTTCGCGCGATTTACGACTATCCGCTGGCCGTCGTGGTGCTGCCGGAGCCCGATCCCCGCGTGAACGAGCGGCGCGTGCGGATGCGGGCGACGCTCGGGATCGAGACCGTCGAGGTGCGGCAGGAGATGGAGACGGCGCTGCGCATCCGGCGGCTCCTCTCGGAGAACCGGGCGGTGGCAATGGCTTCCGACAGGCCGCTCGGACGCGACCGCGTGGAGGTGCAGTTCTTCGGGCGCCCCACAGGCTTCCCCCGCGCCGCCGCGCTGATGGGGTACCTGACCGGCGCACCGCTGGTCCCGTCGTTCATCCTGCGCCAGCCGGACGGCCGGTACGCGGGCCTCGCGCTGGACCCGATCCACGTCTCGCGCACCGGCGACCGCGACGCGAACGTGCAGGCGGCGATGCAGACGTTCGCCACCGCGCTCGAGGACCTCGTCAGGCAGTACCCTCACCTTTGGTACCACTTCTACCCGTACTGGGGCGCCGCACACGCGTCCTGACGCCCGGGCCTGAAGGCCCAGCGAGGACGGCGGCCCTGAAGGTGGGCGACATCGATCGCACCGGCAAGATCGTCGTCAACCCGCAGTTCGACGAGGCCTGGGACTTCGTCAACGGGCTCGTGAAAGTTCGGATGGCCGGGGGATTCGGCTGCATCGACAAGACCGGCCGGTACGTGTACAACCCGACCAAGTAGGCGGGCGGCCGGCCCGCCTGCGGGGCGGATCGTAGCGGGGGCGACCTCAGGACGTGACTGGGCCGTCCCCGCCGCCGGCGGCATCGGGCGACACCATGACGCGCAGCGCTTCCTCGTTCACCTTGCCGATCCCACGCGTCGGCAAGGCGGTGAGCACCTGGATCGTGCGCGGGATCTTGAAGGGCGCCAGCCGGCCCGCCAGCAGGCGGCGGACGTCCGCGGCGGTCAGGCTCGCGTCCCCGCGCGTCACGACGAACAGCGCGACGGCCAGCTCGCCGAACCGGGTGTAGACCACTGCGTGGGCCTGCTCGATGGCGGGCTCCGCCAGCGCCGCCTGTACCACCTCGCCGGAGGAGAAGCGGCGCCCTCCCACCTTCACGACGGAATCCGCCCGGCCCAGCAGCCGGAACGTCTCGCCCTCGACGGCGATGGCATCGCCGGTGACGTACCAGTCTTCCGGCCGGTCCTGCCACGCCGACTTCACCAGCAGGCGGCCGTCGCTGTTGCGCCGCTGCCACGTCAATTCCGGGAACGGGCGCCAGGGTCCAGATCCGACCCGCGTCGCGATGCCCCCGGTCTCGGTCGAGCCGTACACCTGCAGTACCGGCGAGCCGGCGAGACGCTCGAACTGTTCGCCAATGACCGGGTCGAGCGGGGCGCCGGAACACACGTAGGTGGCCGGCGGCAGCGGCGAGGCGAGCACCTGCGTCATCAGCCGGTAGTGCGACGGCACCGCGACGACGAGTTGCGGCGCCCGCGCCCGGATCTGATCCACCCAGTGCTGGGGCGCGCCGCCGCGGTAGAACACCGTGGCGCCGCCGCCTGTGGCCGGCATGTCGAAGCCGTAGATGTACCCCAGGATGTGGAAGGCGGGCACGAAGCACAGGGCCGTCAGCGGCCCGGTGAGTCCGAGCCACGGCGTTTCGACGCGGTGCTGTTCGCCGAACTGGTACGCCTTCTTGCGGACGGATTTCGGTTCGCCGGTGGATCCCGAGGTGAAGAACGCCACCTCCGGATCGCCGGCGCGGGGGAAGACGGCCGCGAGCGGGACGCCGCCGGATTCGACCACCGTCACGTCGCTCCACGGGTCGGCCACGTGCGCGGGCGCCAGCACCGGGACGAGCTCGCCGGGCGTGCGGAGGCCGGCCGGCTCCGCGATGAGGGCGGGATCGACCAGCAGGGGCGATCGGCGGCTGCTCCACGACGCAAGCAGCGACGCCACGACGAACGCGGCGCTGTGGCTGCGCACGGCGACCAGTGGCCCGGCGTCGGCTGGGATGGCCCGCGCGATGTCGGCGGCGTAGGCGAGCAGGCGGCCCACGGTCCACGTGTCGCCGTTCTCGCGGAGGAACACGTGCGCCGGGTCGCCGTCGAAGGTGGACGCCAGGCGCTCGGCGCCCGGGAGTCCCCCTCGATCCAACGTCATCGTGTCGCCTCGGACGTCTCCAGCCACGCCGTGACGCGCACGATGTCCGCATCGAGCGGCCGGTCGCGCACGGCCAGCACCGGAGAAAAGGTTCGCACCTGCGCCAGCAGGCGACGCGCGGCCGCCGAGAGGCGTGACTCGTCGCGCAGCCGCGCGGCGTTCGACAACGCGATCAGCTCGGTGGCCAGCGCGCGCGTCAGCAGGCCGACGTTCTCGCTGGCGTGCAGCGCCGCCTGCAGGCCCATGCTCACCTTGTCCTGGTTGGCACACTCGGTGGACCGCGACAGGACGCTGTCCGGGAACGAGCCGTGCACGGCCAGCTCGGTCAGAGCACTGCACGTTATCTGCAGGCCCTTCACCCCGCAGCCGCCGTACGGCACGAGCGTCTCGGGCAGTCCCATGTTGTGGGCCTCGTCCACGAGCAGCGCGAACTGCCGATCGACGAGGTCCGCCATCGACGCG
>JADGOB010000159.1 GCA_017883185.1 Acidobacteriota bacterium | reverse complement strand
TCGCCGCGGTGAGCGGCTCCGTGATCTTCCAGCCTTGGAACAGGCTGCGCAGCCCCTCCACGAGCGCGTCGGCAGGCACGTGCTCGGCGTTCGCGAGCACCCTGAGGCGGCACGACAACCCTGGGGGGCTGAGCTGGCCGATCTTCTCCTTCAGCGCGCCGTTCAGACTCACCACCGTTGGATAGTCGTGTTCTCCCATCACCAGGACCAAGTGGCGCTTCCCGCCCTTGTAAGCGCCGATGAGCGCGTTCCTCGTGGACTGGAACGAGGGCACGGCGAGCGTCGCGCTCACGGCCACGTAGGCGTTGGCGAGATCCGGGTTGCGGAAGAGGGCGTGGACGGCCGTGAAGCCCGTGCTCGACGTGCCGTAGAGCACCCGGTAGTCCGTCACGCGGTAGGCTGCGGCGATGTGCGGCATCAGCTCTTCGCGGAGGAAGTCCAGGTACTGGTTGGCCCGTCCCCCGTCCTTGGTGCCGTCCCCAAACGTCATCTCCTCCGGGAAGGTGTCCTTCCCGCGATCGGTGTTCCTGATCCCGACGATGATGAACTCGGGCATCTCGCCGAGCTGCGCAGCGTGGCGCAGTCCGCCGATGAGGCCGGAATTGAAGTTCATCTCGCCGTCCATCATGTAGATGACGGGAAACTTCTCGGTGGACTCGTTGTAGCCATCGGGCACCGAGACCCAGAATTCGCGGGTCTCGCCGACCTTCGCGGACACGAGTCTCTCGGCGCGGATGGGAATGGGAAGAGTGGGATTTTGCTGGTCGGCTGCCGCCTGGGCGAACGCGAGGGTGCCCACGAGAAGAAGAGCGGTCCGAGTGAATGCCATAATGATCTCCGTTACTGCCTGCTGCCTGTGGCCCGTGGTCGAACGCAGCTCACAGGTTGTTGCGTATCCCGCCGGTCCGGAGCGACTTGAAGTACAGGGTCCCGTTCTTCGTGACGCAGGGAGACCAGGTCCGGCGAGAATGCCGGATAGGTTTCCAGTCTCGCCTCGAGTGAGATGATGCGGGGAGCGAATATCTCGGGCCTCTCTCCGGGCGGCTTCTGGCCGAAGCAGAAGTTGTCGGGCGAAGCCGCCAGGAGGACGGACGTTGAGACGAGCAGCGTGAAGAGTGCGAGGCGTACCATGCGGCTATGACAGCTTGACCTCGAACACGCACCGCTTGCTGCCACTGAGCTTCGACTCCTTGAGCACCACCTGGACCGGTCGTCCGAAGATGCCCTCGAAGCTCTCCTTCTGGTACCCAACGGAGCAGTTGCACCAGAACGCCGGGGTGCGCTTGGCGCTGACCATGGGGCAGCTGCACTCGCCTTCGGCCACGGCGACGGTGATGATGCCCTTCGGCTTGTCCCAGGTGAACTCCGTGCCCCAGTTCTTCTTGGCCTCGGCGAAGTACCCGTCGGGGTCGCCCTTGAACTTGACGTGGAGCTGGCCGAGCTTGGCGCACTCCCGGCCGGTCTTCTGGACGATCTCCGCACAGGCCTGCGCCGCCGGGTCGGCCGCCATGAAGCCGGCCATCTTGGCGATCTGATATCGGGCGAAGGCGAGCCGCTGATCCGGCGGGTCGGCGGCGGGCGCGTCACCGGCTGATGCCTGCAGCAGCTCCGGCGCACCGACGAGGCTCAGCGCGCATCCGCACAATCCGAGGCCGCATGCGTTCTTCAGGAACTCTTTTCGATTCACATGTCCTCCTTCCCGGGCGGGTGTTCGCCGCGCCCGGCAGTTCGTGAAATGGCCGATCGCTCCCGAGAGTGTTCGTCACTTCGGGCGCGGATGCTCGCTACTCCTCCGGCAGGACCTGGGCTGGCTGAAGCCGGCCTGCGCGTCGCGCGGGCAGGTAGCTCGCGACGAGTCCCACCAGCGCGAGGACACCAATGGCCAGAGAGAGGGCGGCCGGGTCGCCCGGCGCCAGGCCGAACAGCATCGCCTTCGCCGCCCTGGACGCGATCGTCGCCAGCAGCGCGCCGAGCCCCAGGCCGACGGCCACCAGCAGGATGGCCTCTCGCATCACCATCCGGACGATGGACTGCCGATCGGCTCCGAGCGCCAGGCGGATGCCGATCTCGCGTCGGCGACGGGCCACCGTGTAGGCCATCACGCCGTAGAGGCCGATGCTGGCCAGCAGGATGGCCAGCACGCCGAAGAACCCCGACAGTGTGGCCATCAGCCAATCCCGAAGGAGCGTCTCGCGCACCATGGTCGGAAAGGCGCGGAAGCTCAACGTGATCTCGGGATTGTGCCTGGCGGCCATCTTCGTCACCGCGGACCGGACGCCGGCCAGCGACAACCCCGACCGCAGCACGACACGAAGATCCGTGCCGGGGTCGCGCTCCTGAGCGGCGGCCCTGTAGACAATCGGCTGAAATGGCTCCCTCAGGTCGACGTAGGTCGTGTCGTTCACCAGGCCGACGATCTCCGCGGTTGACCACTGCTGTGGCCCGGTCCGCATCTGGATCCGCTGCCCGATGGCCGACGTGCCCCCGAGATACCGCCGGGCGAACGTCTGATTGACGATCACGACGGTTGGAGATCCGCTGGCGTCCCGATCGTCGAAATCACGGCCGGCGACGAGCGGTGTTCGCATCGTCTCGAAGTACCGCGCGCTGACGTCGTTCATGCTGGCGGGGAGCCGATGCTGCGGGCGTCCCTCCAGCCGCACCTCGTCGCGCGCACTCCACCCGCCGAACGGCACCATGGACACCTGGGCAGCCGACGTCACGCCGGGAATCGATCGCACGCCGTCGAGCAGCTCGCGCTGCAGTCGCAGTCGACGATCGGCAGGAACCGCGAGGCCGCCGAAATCGATGTCGGTCACCACCAGGTTGTCGAAGCTGAAACCGGTGTCCACTCCGGTCAGATTGCGCAGGCTGAGCGTGAAGAGCAGTGCGACCAGCACCATCACGAGCGACAGGGCGACCTGTGCCACGACGAGCGCGCGCTGCCACCCGAACCGCCCGCGGCTCGCCGTCAATCCCCGGCTGCTCGTCCGCATGACCGACTCGAGCGGCGCCGATGTCGCGCGCAGCGCCGGCGCCAACCCGAAGAGGATCGTCGTCGCGACCGCCGTTGCCGCGGTGAACCCGAGGACCCGCCAGTCCAGGGCGACGGGCACGGACAGCGGATCGCGGCCGGTGCTCAGGAACGAGATCAGCGAGGCGCTGATCACTCGCGCCAGGATGGCCCCCAGCAGCGTGCCGATGGCGGCCAGCAACAGGCTTTCGGACAGCAACTGGCGGACGATGCGGCCGCGCGACGCGCCGATTGCCAGGCGCACGGCCATCTCACGCGCGCGGGCGTCCGCCCTCGCCAGCAGCAGGTTCGCGAGATTGGCGCACGCCACGAGCAGGACCAGCGCGGACAACCCAAGGAGCACCCAGAGCGGTGCCTCGTACCGCGTGCGCAACGAGGAGAAACCGCCGCCACGCGGGACGGCTTCCAACCGGAACTTCCGGTACGCCTCGATCTGTTCCGGATCCAGGCGCTGCGACGCCGTCTCTCGGAACAGGGTCGGGGAGATCGTCTGCAGGTGAGCGGTCACCCGTTCGACCGACCAGCCTGGCCGAAGGCGTCCCATCGTGGAGAGCCACCAGATGAAGTTGTCATCGAGCACGCCGGAGTCGCCGCCGAGAGCCCCGGCCGCGCAGATCGGGACCGCCACGTCGAACATGCGACCCACCTCGACGCCGTAGAAGCCTGCGGGCGCGACGCCTACGATGTCGAACGCACGGTTCTCCAGCCTAATCGGTCGCCCGACGATGGCGGGGTTGCCGCCGTACTCGCGTTGCCAGAACGCGTGGCTGATGACCGCCGCACGGGAGCTGCAGCCACGCTGGTCGTCGGCGGTCGCGAGGAGGCGGCCGCGGGCAGCCGACACGCCGAGCATCTCGAAGAAGTTGCCGCTGACGAAGATGGCCTGTGCATATCTGATCTCGCCACCCGACGCGAGATTGAGACGCATCGGAGCCCACGCCAGCATGCTGGAGAACGCGCGCTGGTCGGCGCGGAGCCGCTCCCACTGCGGGTTGGTCAGCTCGGCATATCGGGTGATGACGTTGCCGGGGCGTGGCTGAGTGCCGGCAAGCCGCACCTCGACGAGCTGGCTGGGTTCCTTGACCGGGAGCGATCGGAGCCGCACGGCGTCGAGCAACTGGAAGATCGCCGTGTTGGCGCCAATGCCCAGCATCAGCGAGAGAAGGGCCACCACAGTGAACGCGGGGTTGCGTCGCAGCAGCCTCGCCCCATAGCGGAGGTCCTGCCAGACGGTGTCGACGACGGCGAGCGTGTTCATTTCGTAGATCTCCTCGCGGATTCGGAGCACGTTCCCCAGCTTGCGCTGCGCGGCCCACCGGGCCTCGTCGGGCGCCACACCGCGCGCGATGTACTCGTCGGTCTCGATCTCGAGGTGCGCCTCGAGTTCCCGGGCCCGTTCCTCGTCCCACCGGCTGCGTCGGAAGAAGCGCGTCCAACTCATGCGATCACTCGGTGGCGGGCTTGACGATGCGGTTGACGGCCCGCACGAGGGCATCCCAGCGGTCTTCCTGCTGGACGACCTGCCGGCGGCCGAGTGGGGTCAGACGGTAGTAGCGCGCGCGACGGTTGTTTTCCGAGGTGCCCCAGAAGGACGCGACCCATCGCCGGTCCTCGAGGCGGTGCAGGGCCGGGTACAGGGACCCGTATTCGACCTGCAGCACCTCGTCGGATCGGTGTTCGATGGCATGCGCGATGGTGTGGCCGTGGGCGGGGCCGAGGACGAGCGTCTTCAGGACGAGCAGGTCGAGCGTCCCCTGCAGCAACTCGCCTTCGAGCGCCGCGCTTCCTCGTTTTGGCATGTGGACGATCCCACTCCAGTAGATTATCTTCTGAACCGACCGACTAAGAGATTAGACGAGGGAGCGAGAGAAAAGGATCGCGCGTGTTCGAACAGGAGATGGTCTAGCGAGACTCGTCAGCAGGCAGCCTTTCGCGCGACCCGCGTCGCCACGGCCCGCCGTTGCCGGGGCGGTAGGGGCGGAGCGAAACAAAGCCGCGGAGCGGTCAAGTCTTACGAGCGAAGCGAGCGTGCCCTTGATAGGGTGTCTCGGCGCGACTACCCGCGTCGGGACCCATGGAGGAGGAGGACGTCAGGCAGGCTGTCCATCAACGACCGTGACGGTCGGGCCATCAGAAAGCGGGCTCATGCTCACTTCACCTCCTGGGACGACTGCTTGCGGGGCCTTCTAGGTCAGGCTGCTTCGGCCACTGGTCTGAGGAGACGGCGCGCCAGCCAGTAGGAAAGTGCGCCGCCCAGCCAAAGGGCGAGTCCGAGCGCGAACAGCCAGACACTGAAGCGTGGCCACGGCATCACGGCCCCAAAGAGCATCAATCCACCCCACAGCCCAATAACGACCAGCGCCGCGAGGGCCACCGGGGCTCTGCGGTGACGAGGTGCTATGAGATACATCGTCCAGAAGAACGCTGCCGCCATGAAGGGCGAGATGACGACTTTGACGAGGTTAACGCCCTCCAAGAAAACGAGGCCGTTAACCTGACGGGGGCCCGGATGGACTAGCACTCTCCAAAACAGAGCGGTCGCCCCGTACTGCACAACCAGGGTGACGAGCAGTGCGGCAGGAATTGCGAGCAACAGCCGGAGCCAGCCGAGAGCCTTGGATTGCATCGGATTCCTCCCGTAGCCGAGTAGGACCGTCAGAGCGATGGCTTTGAAGAACGCCGTGTAGCCGCGAACGCGAGTCCACGCGCGAGCAAGCAGAGGCCGATGCGCGTTAGCTTGCGCCTCAAACTGGATATCGGCGATGATGGGCAGGGCAACCGTATCAATGGACTCCGGTTCGCACACTCGCGCTGCCCAGGACAACAGGGTCATTCCGAGGCGACTGGTGCTCATGAACCAGCCTCCCACGCCAGTGATTCGGTGGCGACCGTCCACACCCGCAGCACGCGCAGACCGTATGACGTCGCTCGATACATTCGTCGCGGTACCAAGCCGGAATCGTCCGTGAACTTCTCGGCTTCCGCCTCAAGTAAGCCCTTCTGAATCATCCGTCCGAGTGTCACGTAGACGGTGCCGCGCTTGAGGCGACCGCCACTCTCGGCCACCAGTTCGAGGCCGTACATTCGGTCTCCCTTGGCCGCGAGCATGTCGAGGACGATGTGCTCGACGGCGGAGAGCGTCAGCGGGCGTTCACTCGGTTTCATGCGGACATACTGACAACGTGTAAGACTTCTGTCAAGGGCAATCTGGATGGGTCGGGCTGGTGGGAGTTTAAAACTCGTTCCACATTGTCACGTCCCGTAGATGGGGACTTTCCGATCGACTCCCGCGCTCTTTGAGGGGGGCCGGGGGGCCTCCTTGCAAACATAGAGCCGACGTCTTCCTGCAATATCCGTGCGGACCTGTTTCACTCTCTGTTGGACCATCGCCCCCGAGCCCGCTAACCGCGCCACGGGCCAGCGGGCAAGTCGGGCGGGGCTATAGGCGGGCTTCTGGCGGAGGGGCGTAGGCAACCGGGCTGCGACGTGGTGGCCGTGGTCGAGAAGGAACTGGCCTTCATGGGTTCGGAGAAGAAGTAGGGCCGCCTCGCCTCCGGCTGGAGCGCCGCCAGCCCGTTGACGGGCGCCACAAGGCGTAGCCGTACGGCCCCGGATCTGACGCCGGAAAAACCCAAGAATTACCCAAATCGCGATGTCCGACCCTCCGGTTGTGGGTAACGCCGACCCTGCCCTGATGCCGGAATCGAGCGAAACGCTAGGAATTTCGAGGAAAAGAGATTGGCTCCTCAGACAGGACTTGAACCTGTAACCCTCCGGTTAACAGGCGCGTCGAAACGTCGATCTGAGACGATCGGACCCTATCTTTACTGAGGCCCATTGATCTGAAGCGATCTCTTGCGATCCCCTGCGACGTCCGCAAAAACCCAAATTAACCCAAGCGCCGTCCGGTCGCCGGGGCGCACACGATTGGTACCCCGCCGGCCGGCCGCGTAGCTGGCAGCGACCACATTGGTGACTCTGATCGAGGGTCATTGACGACCATGGTATGTTGCCTCCACAGCATCCTCGACAACCAAGTCGGAAATGCACGCGACCGCACCATGATTGCGGCGTCCCCGGCGGAATATGCAGCTGTCCGCCGGGACAGGAGGCAACGTGAACAGGTTCATGAAGTCCGCGCGCGCGATGGGTCCGCTTCTCGTGTGCCTGCTCCTCGTGCAGGCGACCGGAGCAGCAGGCAGGAAACCCCAGGCCCAGATGACCGACACCAAACAGGAGGTGATCAAGTTCGAGAAGGAGTGGTGGGAGGCGTTCAAGATGCGCGACAAAGCCGCGCTCGAACGCATCCTGGCGGACGAATTCCTCGGGTTCGACACCGACACTGGTAACCCGGAGACAAAGAGTCAGTGGATCGACGGTGCGATGGATAAGAACTTCCGCGTCGACTCATACTCAATCGAGCGGATTGACGTCATCGTCGTCGCGGACACGGCAGTGGCCGCGGTCCACTATTCGGCTCACTACACCGTCAACGGCAAAGCCAGCAGCGACCGCGCTATCGACCTGGATACGCTCGTGCGGCGCAACGGCCGGTGGCAGGCGGTGGCCACGGGCGAGGTCCACGTGACGACTCCCAAGTGACGGTCGGGCCGATAGGACGCATTGAAGCCTGCCGCTCGCAGGTGAACAGATCACCCGATATCAGATGCCTGGGCAGACGCTCGCCCGGGCACAGACGGCGCGGAGCCCGTGACCTCTCCCTCAAGGATGGCCACGCCAGCTCCTGCCGTCTCGTTGTTGTTGCTCCCGACAAAGGTCAGGCGGCGTCCACCCAATTCGGCCGGCCCAGGTGTCTGTCACGACTCCGTCACAGTGCGCGGGATGCGGGCGACCGCCGCTTTGGGCCCCTACTTCTTCTCGATCGTCGACGAGTGGCTCGCCACGCACAGCCACTGCCCGTTGATCTTCACCCAGGTGTCGGTCCACCGGTACGTGCCGCTCGCGTCCTTGCCGTTCTGGGTGCCCTTGTCGGTCTCGGTGCCGATGGCGATGGCGGTGTCGCCGTAGACGATGACCTTTACGTCGGCATCCGTGGACGTGCCCTTGAACGGCTCGCTCTTCAGGCGGGCGATCGTGCTGGCCTTGTCGCGCAATTCGCCCTTTTCGCTCGTGAAGACAGCACCGGCCGCCATGTTTGTCTGGTACCACGCGACATCACTGGTCGTGAACGCCGTCAGCCACGCGTGCTCGAGCGCCGTGACCGCCTGCTCGGCTGTCTGGGCCGCCGGCTTGGCCTGCGCCGACGCGAGACCCGGAACAAGGACTCCGACCAGCGCGACGATGACGACAAGGGCGAAGAGTCTCTTCATCTGTCACTCCTTCGACGGGCAGCGATCGATCCGCGGCGGGTCTGCCTCAGATCCATGCCTGCATTGATACTGGATTGCGTCTGCCGGACGCACGACGATTATGACTGAACCGGCCTGCGATTCAAAGGAACACCGCGCGTCCGGCCTCGGGCCGTCCGATCACGGGTGACGATCGGACGCGTTGGACGAACCGCTTCGCGGGTTCCTTCTGGCGATTCCCGACTTCGTAGTGCCGCTTGCTGATCGACGCCCGCCGGACTCCGCCTGTCCATCAGCTGCGCCCGGACCGCCTGCGTGTGCTGCTGACCGTGGTCCTCCACGATTGAACGCTGGCGCGTTCCCATGGAGATGGAGTTTCTGGTAGGGACAACGTTCCGAGGATAGGCCGGATTAGCGGGGTCTGGGCTCGCGAATCT
>JADGOB010000158.1 GCA_017883185.1 Acidobacteriota bacterium | reverse complement strand
GATGCGGTCCAATCTCGTCGTCCACTTCGCCGCCGAGACACACGTGGACCGGTCCATCCTCGGCGCCGGCGACTTCATCCGCACGGACGTGCTTGGCACCTTCGTGCTGCTCGAGGCGGCGCGCGAGGCGACCGGCCTTCGCCGTTTCGTGCAGATCTCGACCGACGAGGTGTACGGCAGCGTGCCGTCGGGCGCGAGCCGGGAAACCGACGAGCTGAAGCCGCGAAACCCCTACTCCGCGAGCAAGGCGGGCGCCGACCGGTTGGCCTACAGCTACTGGGCCACCTACGGCGTGCCGGTGGTCATCACCCGCGCGTCGAACAACTACGGGCCCTACCAGTTCCCCGAGAAGGTCATCCCGCTCTTCATCACCAACGCCTGCGACCAGCACCCGGTGCCGCTCTACGGCGACGGCATGAACGTCCGCGACTGGCTGCACGTCCTCGACCACTGCCGCGCGCTCGACCTGGTGATCGAACGCGGCACGGAGGGCGAGGTCTACAACGTCGGCGGCGGTAACGAGGTGACGAACATCGAGCTGACGAAGCGGATTCTCGCGCTGCTCGGTCGGCCCGAGACGCTGATTCGCCCCGTAACCGACCGGCCCGGGCACGACCGCCGCTACTGCCTCGACACGACGAAACTGCGCGGGCTCGGGTGGCAGCCGCAGGCGAAGTTCGAGGACGGCCTGCGCGACACCGTGAACTGGTACCGGCAGAACGAGTGGTGGTGGCGCCCGATCAAGCAGGGCGATCCCGCGTTCAAGGCCTACTACGCACGGCAGTACGGAGATTGATGACTGCGGTGCACGCACCTGTTCTCATCACCGGGGCGGCGGGATTCGCCGGCAGCCACCTGCTCGATCTGCTCGAGCCGGGTGAGCGGCCGATCGTCGCCTGGCGGCGGCCGGGAGAGCGTCTTCCGCCGCCGCCAACCGGAACCCGCTGCCGGTGGGTCGAGCTGGACATCCTCGATGCCGGCGTCGTCCGCCGGGCGGTCGAGGACGCCCGACCCGCGTTCGTCTACCATCTTGCCGGCATCGCGCACGCCGGCAGGTCGTGGGACCGGACGCTCCGGACGCTGGAAGTCAACGTGCTGGGCACCTACCACCTGCTCAGCGCGCTTGCCGGGATCGCCTGCCCGGCGCGGGTCCTGGTGTCGGGCTCGGCACTGGTCTACCGCGACCAGGACCGCGCGATCGTCGAGAGCGATCCCATTGGCCCCGGCAGCCCATACGGCGTGAGCAAGCTGGCGCAGGAGATGACCGGGACTCACGCGGCCGCCGAACTGGGCCTCCCGGTGCTGGTGACCCGTTCGTTCAACCACATCGGGCCGCGCCAGGACCCTTCCTTCTTCGCGTCGAGCGTTGCCCGGCAGGTCGCGCGAATCGAGCAGGGGCTGTCCGCACCGGTACTCGAGGTCGGCAACCTCGACGGACGACGCGACCTGACCGACGTTCGCGATACGGTCCGCGCCTACCAGGCAATCGTGGAGCGGGGCACCGCGGGAGGCGTCTACAACGTCTGCGCCGGACAGGCGTACCGCATCGGCGACATCCTGGAAGGACTCCTGTCGCGGGCGCAGACGAAGATCGAGGTGCGCCGCGACCCGGCGCGCTATCGGCCTCATGACTCCCCGCTGGTGCTGGGCGATCGCTCGCGGCTGACGAACGAACTGGGCTGGACGCCGCGCATCCCGATCGACCAGACGCTTACCGACCTCCTGGAATATTGGCGACAAACGGTCCGCACCACGCTCGTCGGCGAGGGCCCGACCGTGTCCACGTCCTGATGCGAGTCGTCATCACCGGCGCCACCGGCTATCTCGGTCGCGCACTCGTCTCGGCGTTCCAGGCCGCAGGCCATTCCACCGTGGCCTATGCCCGACATGCGACGACCAGCGGCGTGCCGGGCGACCTGTTCGACGGCGACGTGCGGGATCGGTCTGCCCTGGCGAGCGCGGTGGCGGGATGCGATGCCATTTGCCATACGGCCGCCCTGGTGAGTGTCTGGCGCAGGCGGCCGGCCGATTTCGACGAGGTCAATGTTGGCGGCCTCCAGCAGGTGCTGGACGTCGCACGCGCCGCCCGGGTCTCGCGGGTCGTATACACCTCGTCGTTCCTCGCGCTTCCGCCGACGGGCGCCACCACGCCCGGTCGCTGGAACGACTACCAGCGCACCAAGGTGCTGGCGGACGAACTGGCGTCGCGCGCGGTTGCGGACGGGGCGCCGCTGGTCCGCACCTATCCGGGGGTGATCTACGGACCCGGGGTCTTGACCGAGGGGAACCTCGTGGGCACGATGGTGGCGGATCACCTCACGGGACGGCTGCCCGGCGTGATCGGCGCTGACCGTGTCTGGTCGTACGCGTGCGTCGAGGACGTCGCCAGGGGGCACGTCGCCGCGCTGGAACGCGGAGCGCCCGGGGGGAGATACCTGCTGGGCGGCGAGAACGCGCCGCAAATGCGCGTGTTTGAAATCGTCCGCGACCTGACGGGACGCCCGCTGCCCCGGCGGGTGCCGGCGGCGCTCGCCAGCATGATCGGCGCGGTCGAGGAGCTGCGCGCGGCCATCACTGGCCGGCCGCCGCTGCTGACGGCCGGCACCGTCGAAGTGCTCACGCGGGACTGGGCGATGGACAGCGAGGTGGCCATCCGGGATCTCGACTACCGGATCACGCCGCTTCGCGACGGCATCACCCGGGTGCTGGACCAGTTACGGAGCGCTGAAGGGCAGCGGTCCGGGGAGCGATCGGCGTGACGAACTACTCCGAAACGCGACGACAATCGCTGCACATGGCGATGGCGTCGTTCGCCCTGCTCCTACGCGTGCTCACGTGGTGGCAGGCGGCGTTGTGCGCCGTCACCGCGTTCCTCTTCAACCTGTTCGTGCTGCCCCGCGTCGGCGGCGCGTCGCTGTACCGGCCAAGCGATGCCGCTCGCGGGTACCCGCTCGGGATCCTCTTCTACCCGCTGTCGATCCTCGTCCTGATTCTCGCGTTTCCGCGGAGGCCGGACATCGTCGCAGCCGCCTGGGGGATTCTCGCGTTCGGTGACGGTGCGGCCACGATCGTCGGCACCCGCACCCAGGGGCGTCACCTGCCATGGAACCCGGACAAGACGTTCGCCGGCTCGCTGGCGTTCATCATGGCCGGCGGGCTGGCCGGCACCGCGCTCGCCTGGTGGACGAGGCCCGCCGTCTCGCCGCTCCCGCCCCTGTTTTTCACCCTCGGCGCGCCGGCGCTCGCCGCCATCGCAGCGGCCGGCGTGGAGTCGATGCACGTCCGGCTGGATGACAACATCTCGGTGCCGATCGGCGCCGCCATCGTCCTTGGCGGCCTCGCCCTGATCGACGGCGCGTCGTGCGCCGCCGCGTGGGCCTGGCTTCCCACCTCGCTTCTGTACGCCGTGCTCGTCAACGTGCCGATCGCCATGCTGGGATGGCGCGCTGGCACCGTCACCGTCTCCGGCGCTGTCGTCGGCGCGGTGATCGGGATTGCCGTGTTCGGGTTCGCCGGCCCGGCGGGCTGGGCGCTGCTGTTCGCGTCGTTCGTGGCGGCCACCGTCTCGACGCGGCTCGGACTGAAACGGAAATCGGTGCTGGGGATCGCCGAGGCTCGAGGCGGCCGTCGCGGCCCGGGGAACGCGATCGCCAACACGGGGCTGGCCGCGTTCGCGGCGACGGTCGCCGCGCTCTCACCCTATCGGGACGGCGCGCTCCTAGCCATGGTGGCCGCGCTGGTGGCCGGAGCCAGCGACACGGTGGCGAGCGAGATCGGGAAGGCCTGGGGCACCCGGACGTACCTGTTCCCCACGTTCGCCCGTGTGCGTCCCGGCACGTCGGGAGCGGTGTCTCTCGAGGGCACCTGTGCCGGGCTGGTCGCCGCGCTCGCGCTCTCGGCGCTCGCGCTGGCGCTCGGTCTCGTCAAGGGCAACGGCCTCTGGTTCGCGACGATCGGCGCGACGGCCGGCTCGTTCGTGGAAAGCTCGCTGAGCGCCACGCTCGAGTCGTCGGGAATGCTCGACAACGACATGCTGAATTTCATCAACACGGCGCTCTCCGCGGCGTGTGCCGTCGCGCTCGCCTGGATGGTGACGCGATGAGCGGCTCGGAACGCGTCCGCATGTATCTCGAGTTCGCCCGCCCCTTCACCCTCTTCGCTCCCGCGCTCGGGATGGCGTCCGGCGGCGCGACGGCGATTGGCGCCACGCCCCGCGAGCCGTGGAGCTGGTGGCTGGTCGTCTACCCGTTGCTCGGGGCGCTGATGGCCGCCGCGCTGAACGCGGCATCGAACGGCTTGAACCAGATCTACGACTTCGACATCGACGCCGTGAACAAGCCGAAGCGTCCGCTGCCGAGCGGCCGGATGACGATGCGCGAGGCGTGGACCTTCACATGGATCACCTTTGCCGCCGCCTGGTTGCTGGCATGGCTGGTCGCGCCGGGCGGCCGGCACGAGTGCTTCTGGCTGGTCGTGATCGCGACGATCATCACGACGCTCTACTCGGTGCCACCGTTTCGCACCAAGCGCCTGGGCATCTGGGCGAACGTCACCGTCGCCATACCACGCGGCACGTTGCTGAAAGTGGCGGGATGGTCGTCGGTCAAGACCGTGGTGGGAGTGGAACCGTGGTTCATCGGCACGATCTTCGGGCTCTTCCTGCTCGGGGCGACGACGACGAAAGACTTCGCCGACATGGAGGGCGACGCGCGGGGCGGCTGCCGCACGCTGCCGATCCAGTTCGGTGTCACGAAGGCCGCGTGGATGATCTCGCCGTCGTTCGTCGTCCCGTTCCTGATGATCCCGATCGGCGCATGGACAGGCGTGCTGACCGGCCACTTCTGGCTGCTCCAGGCGCTCGGCCTGGTGATGACCGCCTACGGCCTCTACGTCTGCTACCTGATGCTGCGACGGCCAGAGGACCTGGCCGTCGAAGAGAACCATGTGTCGTGGGCGCACATGTATCGCATGATGTTCGTCGCCCAGATCGGGTTCGCGCTCGCGTACCTGCTGTAGACCGCTGGATATCTCTTTGCGGGCCCTTCTGACTCCTGACTTCTGTCTTCCGTCTCAGGCCGTGTGCAGAAGCGCCCGGATCCGCTGCTCGGTCGGCGGATGCGTGCTGAACAACGACAGCAGGCCGGTCACCGTGAACGGCTTGACGATGAACATGTGAGCCGTCGCGGGATTGGCATCCAGCGGCACGCGCGACGCGGTCGCCTCGATCGTCTTGAGTGCTTCAACGAGACCGTAAGGGCTGCCGACGAGTTCCGCGGCGCCGGCGTCGGCCGCGAACTCGCGCGACCGTGAAATCGCGGCCTGGATCACCATCGCCGCAATCGGTGCCAGGATCACGGTCAGGAGCAGGCCCAGGGGATTCCCGCCCCGGCCCTCATCGTCGCGGCTGGCGCCGCCGAAGAATGCGGCAAACTGCGCCATCCTTGCCACCATCATGATGGCCGCGCCGATGGTCGCCGCCACTGAGCTGATGAGGATGTCGCGATGCTTCACGTGCGACAACTCGTGCGCGATGACGCCTTCGATCTGGCTCTCGTTCAGCACCCGGAGGATGCCCTCGGTGGCCGCGACCGCTGCGTGTGACGGGTTGCGCCCGGTGGCAAACGCGTTGGGCGACAAGTCGGGAATCACGTAGACCTTCGGCATCGGCAGGCCGGCCCGCCGCGCCAGGCGCTCCGTGATCCGGTACAACGGGTGCTCCGGTCCCACCGGCTGGGCTCGGTACATCTTCAGGACGATCTTGTCCGAGAACCAGTAGGACACGAAGTTCATCAGCGCCGCGAAGAGAAAGGCCAACATGAGGCCGTTCGTGCCGCCGAGGACATCGCCGATGAGCAGGAGCAGCCCGCTCATGGCGCCCAGCAGCAACGCGGTTTTCATTCCATTCGCCATGGTGATCAGTATCCTACAAACGGCCCAGCCGATGTAACAGCCCGGCCACGAGCGCCGCCCGGGGGGCGAGGGCATCGAGGATCAGGTGCTCGTGCGCCGCGTGCGCCCCGTCGCCAATCGCGCCCAAGCCGTCTAGCGTAGGAACCCCGAGCGAGGCGGTAATATTCCCGTCCGACGCCCCGCCGGTGGCCCCCTCCGTCACGTCGAGTCCCAGGTCCCGTCCGACTGACCGGGCCAGGTCGAAGAGACGGACCACCGCCGAGGTTCGTTCGAGCGGCGGCCGGCTGAAACCACCCGACACCGCCACTCGTGTCCCAGGCCTCCGTGCCACGAGCGCGCGCAACGACGCCGTCACTCGCTCCGCCTCAGCCTTTGAGAATACCCGGGCATCCACCGTCGCCGACGCCTCGGCAGGGACCACGTTGCTCCGCGATCCTCCGGACGCGAGGCTGACAGTCAGCGTCGTGCCCCGCCCGGCGTCCTGCAGGCGCTCGAGGTGGAGGATCTGCTCGGCCAGCTCGAGGATGGCGCTGGCGCCTTTCTCGGGTTCGATGCCGGCGTGCGCTGCCACGCCGCTCACGGTGAGGTGGAAGTCGCCGCAACCCTTTCGCGAGGTCTTCAAGGCGCCGCCCGGCAGCGACGGCTCCAGCACGAGCACGGCCTCGCTTCGTCGCGCTTCTTCCTCGATCAACGACCACGAGGTCTCGCTTCCCGTTTCCTCGTCCGCCGTCAGGAGGAAGACGACCCGCAGCCTCTCCTCTCGAAGCACCGCGAAGAGCGCCCGCAGCGCCAGCAGGCCAATCCCGATGCCGCCCTTCATGTCGAAGACACCCGGACCGTGGAGACGACCTTCCCGCTCGACCAGCGGCATCCCGGTAAGATGTCCGACCGGCCACACGGTGTCGAAATGCCCGAGCAGCAGCACTTGGCGGGAGCCCCGGCCGAACTCCCCGACCAGGTGGTTCCCGGTCGTCGTGCTGGGCACCTCGCGCACGCTCCCGCCGGTCGCTGACAACGCTGTCGCAATCTCTGCACCACAGCGGTCGGCCGCCTGCTTGTCGAGTGTCGGGGATTCGAGTCGGACAAGCGATTCGATCGTCTTCCGGGCCCACTCGCGCTCGGATTCGCAAAATGCCAGCAGCTGTTTCATAATTGGGTCATGAGGCGCCACGCCACCATCCTGACGATCATCGCATTCGTGTCGCTCGGCTTCACCGTCGCTGCGCGGGCACAGGGACGTCCCAAGCCCGTGGCGCCGCCCATCCAGGCGCCCCCCTCCTCGGCAGCACCGGTGCCGCAGCCGCCGGCACAGCCCGTCCCCGCCGCGCCAACCGCGGTCCCGTCCGAGGCCACGCTTGGCGTGCCCTTCTATCCGACGATGCAGTTCATCACGTCGTACGACGCGGGCAGCGGCCAGCGGTTCTACCTATTCGGCACGACCGCCAGTTTTGCCGATGTCGTCTCGTTCTACAAGTCGGTGCTGAAGCAACGGGGGGAACTGATTTTCGAGGAACCGGCGACCCACATGTTCGACCTCGCCAGGTTCAGGGAAGAGACGATGGCCTTCCCGCCGAGCATCACGATCAAGGACTACACGTGGGGCGGCATGCAGGGGTATTTGAACCCGAAGCCGGGCGCCGAGCCCGCCCGCTACCCGACGGTGATCCAGATTGTGCCGATCCCGCCCGCAACACCAGAGGCGGAACGCTGAAGAGGGAACCAGAGAGAACGGCCCGCGAGCAGGCAGCCGCGGGCCGATCGGCCTCGAGCGTTACCGGCGCTTCCTGGCCGCAGGCTTCCGGGGCTTGCTGGCGCGGGCCGTTTCCTTTTCGAATTCCTTCGCCATCTCGGCAACGAGCTGCAGCGACGTCTGCGCCGAGAAGATGATGCCGATCCAGAACTCCGACGCCTCGGTCTCGCCGGCCAGCAGCGCCTGCGCCTCGTCGAGCGATTCAATCGCGTCACCGAGCCGTTCCATCGCGATCTCGTGACCCGCCTTCGTTGCTTTCTTTGCCATTGCGTGCTCCTTTGGTGTGATCCGAACGTTCACCGAACAGAGTACACGCATTCGAGGGAAGAGAACAGGGATCAGCGGGCTTCGGGAGCGGAGACTAGAAGGGGTTTCAAAACCCAGTCTGTCGCTCTTCGGGTGCTGTCGGCGGGCAGCCCCACCCGTCCTCGGCGCCAAGAGCACGTGCCACGTGAGTGGCGCCTGCGCGGCGGGCGGGGCGCCCCGCGGTTCGGCGATGCTCACCACGCCCTGAGCGACGTCGAAGGGCGCTCGCCGCCACCCGCCTGCGGGTTTTGAAACCAGTTCTGGGTATCAGTTGCCGGCTGCCCGTTGTCAGGGTGTCACGCGTGATCCACTGGCAACTTACCACTGACAACTGGCCCCTTCGTGTGCCTACCCTTCGACTCAGTGGTGTTGCGCAGCCTCCAGCGGCCCGTCCTCCGCATCCAAAGGGACGATCGAGCGCCGCCATGCGCAACACGCGTCAGCTCAGGGTTCAGGAAAGCGTGAAATTCACCGTCACCGTCATGATGATCGGGACCGGGTTGCCGTTTAGGAGCGTCGGCGTGAACTCCCACTGGCGCACCGCGTCGATCGCCGCCTGGTCGAGGAGGGGAATCGAGCGGCGGATGCGTGCGTCTGCAACCTTGCCGTCCGGGCCGATAAGCACATCGCAGATCACGACGCCCTGCACGCGGGCCTTCTGCGCGACGTCCGGGTAGACCGCCCTCACGTCAACGGTCTTGTTCGGCGGCCGGATCTCCCCACCGACACGCACCGCTGCCGGCGGCCAATTGGTCGCGCTACCGTACTGAGCGGGCGGCATCGCCTCACCGCGCGCCGCGGCGTTGTCCCTGACCGGCGTGGC
>JADGOB010000157.1 GCA_017883185.1 Acidobacteriota bacterium | reverse complement strand
GCTCTCGACCCCGCTCGCGCCGGAGACGGCCGTATAGGTCGTCGCCGTGGCGTTGTTCTTCGCAGTGACTTCGGCGCCGGGCACGACGCCTCCGGAGCTATCCGTCACCGTGCCGGCCAGTGTCGAGGTGGCGCCGCCCTGCGCGAACGCCCCGGTCGCCGTCACCAGCAGGAGCGCCAGAAACAGCGTGAACGATAAAACTCTCCGAAGTCCGTGACACATATAGCTCTCCCTGATTGCCTAATCCCTGGATCCGCTGTGTAGTCGGATGAGCCGAGCCAGTCAGGACAATGACGAGGGGGGAAGCTGGGCATCAGAGTCGCGACGACCCGACGCTACGACCGACGACCAGTAGTTCACCCATGGGCCGACAGCAAACAGCGAACCGAAAACCACCCGGACGGGAGAGAAGATACGACGACAGGCTGCCCCCCGTCAAGCCTCGATAGAAATGTCCCCTTCCTCTTCCTTCGCTCGACCGGGACCGGCCCGTCTGTCTCAGCCTCTACCAGGCCGTGGTGAAGGTCTATGCGGGCTGCTAGCGGTTGAGCCGGGCTTGACAACCGGCCAACGCCGACCATACTGGGTGCGGACGGTCGTAGTCCCTTATTCGCGAACTCTTCGATGTCGGAGAAAAGAAATCGTGGTGATGAGGACATCATGAACACACGCCGCTGGATGCTTGCGCTGCCGGTCTCGGTCCTTGTCGCCGCCGGGGCGCTGAACCCTGCCGGGCCCACTGCTGCTACTTTGCCGGCGCCGGCCGATTGGTCACAGCAGGCGCCGGCGCAGCGGCCGTCCTTCAGCACCGGCACGGTCCTCGTTCCGGTCGTTGTCCGGGCCATCGACAACAAGACCGGCAAGCCCGTGACCGACCTGCAGCAGGAGGACTTCACGATCCTCGAGGACGGCTTGCCGCAGCCGTTGCGCCACTTCGAACGGCACGCGTTCGTTCCCGACGCCGCACCGGCAGGCGGCACGCGACCACCCATCCGGGAATCGGCGCTGGGTATCACCCCCCAGAACGGGCGGATCATCCTGCTGGTCTTCGGCCGGGGCCGCCTACAGGAGCCCTCCAAGGCGCTCGACGCCCTTCAGCGCTTCGTCCGCGATCAACTGCTGCCGCAGGACCAGGTGGCCGTGTTCGCCTACGACCGCGCCAGCGATTTCACGACCGACCACGAACAGGTCGCCCGGTTCATCGAGCGCTTCAAGAAGGACCACTACCAGATCGATATGGAGGTCCGCCTGGCCATCGAGTCGTCGATGGCGGCCATCTACGGCAGCAAGGCGCTCTCGAAGTCGCTGCGGCAGAAGATCGACAACATGTTCACGGGCGCCGGTCTGCTGGGGTCGCGGGAGCTCGGGAAAGGCGAAACCAACGCCAGCAAGCGCACCGAGCAGGTCGTCGGGCGGCAGATGGACCAGGCGCTGCGGGCCGAGGTCCAGAAGACGAACGAGCAGATGTACGCGGACGCCGTGAAGAACCTGGGGGCGGACTTTGCCGGCCCGGCGCCCGGCGGCTCGTGGTCGACAATGGACGAAGTGCAGGCGCCGCTCTTCTCGAGCTTGGGTCTCGACAACTTCATGCAGATTACCGCGCGGTCGCTGCAGGACATGGGCAACTGCTACGCGGCGATCGAGTACCTGCGGCACCTCGAGGGCGACAAGCACCTGGTCTTCGTCACCGAGCGCGGCATGAACCTGCCGCGCCTCGAGGACGACATGGACATCGCCCGGGCGGCCAACGACGCGAGGGTGGCCATCGACACGTTCCAGGTGGGCGGCCTCGAGGCCCAGGTGGGTGGGGTCTGGACGGATCAGAGCCAGCAGACGTTTGCCTTCAAGGGGCTGCGGATGATCGCTGAGCAGACCGGCGGCGTGTCGTCGATCAGCGAGGATGGCATGGTCGCGGTCAACCGGATCAACGAGGTTTCGCGGTCCGAGTATCTTCTCGCCTTCTACCCTCCGCCGTCCAGCCTGACGGGCGACTACCGGAAGATCGCGGTGCGGACGCGGCGTCCGAACGTCACGCTCCTCTATCGGCGCGGCTACTACGCGCGCACGGAAGTGGGCTCGTACAACCGGCGCGAGTTCATTACCCGGGATCGCATGCTGGCTGCGGCCGGCTTCCGGCGGGAAATCAACGACCTCAAGGTCAAGCTCGATGCCTCGCAGCAACGGAATGCCGCCGGTACCAACGAAGTGTCCGTTCGACTCTCGATCGACACCTCGCGGGTGTTCCTCTCACTGGTGGACGGCAGGAAGATCGGCTCGCTCGACATCCTCGCCGTCTGCTTCGACGAGAAGGGACAGTCGATCGGCCAGTTCTACCAGCGCGCGGCGGTCGATCTGACCGACGAGATGATGCAGAAGGTGAGCCGGTCCGGGCTGCCGTACAGCGTGAAGTTCGAGGCGAGCCCCGCCACCCGCAAGGTCCGCGTCGTCGTCTACGACTACCGCGCCGACCTGATCGGGAGTGCGGATATGCGGATCTTCTAGCGACGCTCCCTGTAACCTCCACTCGGTTGATCTTCAGGACACACCGTTCGGACGCGGAGGAAGCGTTCGGCCACCGCGGCACGCCGTGGCGACAGAGGTCGGCCAGGAGAGGGTGGATCACGATGATACAGACCCGTGATGAACGAGCTACGGACCCCAGGCAGGACGCTCAGCGGCGGGTAGACCAGGTCAGCGCGTTCACGCGCGAGCTGGCCGAACTCGAGCGCGCCGGCGTCCTCGCGCTGCCGCCCGGACAGCGGGAGCAGATCGAGCGCTACCACGGTGACGTGCTCGCCACCCTCGCCCGGCGGTTCGACGTCGATCGGACGGACGAACAGCGGCAGATGGCGCTCGGGATGCGCGTCGCGTCGCTGCTGGGCGCCGTGACGCTGAGCGCCGCCGTCGTGTTGTTCTTCTACCGCGTGTGGGGCCTGCTGACCACGCCGGCCCAGGTGATCTCGCTCATCGCCGTCCCACTGCTCATGCTGCTGGCGGTGGAGGTCGCGGCCCGGCGCGAGCCGACCCGCTACATCGCGTCGGTCCTCTCGCTCATCGCCGCAGCCAGCTTCGCGCTGAACCTGAGCGTTGTCGGCGCGATCTTCAACATGACGCCCACGCCGCTGGTCCTGGCCGCCTGGGCCGCGTTCGCCCTGGCCGTGGCCTACACCTACGGCCTGCGGTTGCTGCTCGCGGGCGGGGTGATTGCGGCCATGGGATACGGAGTAGCCGCGGTCGCGAGCGCGACGGGGCTCGACTGGTCCGTCTCGCTGGTCCGCCCGGAACCGCTCCTGCTGCTCGGCCCGCTCGCGATTGCCGCCTCCTTCTGGCCGTCCGGCGTCCGGCCCGAGGGCTTTGCCCGGACGTGGCGACTGGTCGGCGTGGGCGCGCTCCTTCTGCCGCTGCTCTTCCTGTCCACCTGGACCGAGGTGTTCAGCTACAGGCTCCTGCCGCTGAACGTTCTTCACGCGGTCTACGACATCGCCGGCTTCGGGTTGCCGGTGGTCGCCATCTGGTACGGCATCCGCCGCCGGTGGACCGACGTGGTGAACGCGGCCAGCGGCTTCCTGGTGGTATTCATCTACGCGAAGTGCTTCGACTGGTGGTGGGAGCTGATACCCCGCTACCTGTTCTTCCTCCTGCTCGGCGGCCTCGCCATCGGCTCGATGGTCATTCTCGGGAGGCTCCGCCTCCGCCTGAAGGAGGTGTGACATGTCGCGCAAGGGACTGTGGGTGGCTGCCGTTGTCGTGATCGTGTCGAACGTGTTCGCACTCGGCAGTGCGGGCATCAACCGGGGAGGCGAGCCGGACGCCGTCCTGAACCTGACCGAACGCGAGCTGCGGCTGGCGCCGCGCGAGGCGGAGAACACGGCGATGGGGCTGCGGCTGGCTTGGATCGATCCGGCAGCCAATGCCCAGGAGCCTGGCTGGTTCGACGCGGCGAAGCTCGCGGAGATTGGATTCGACTGCAGCCGACCGGTGACCGCGGAGAACGCGTCGCACTATCGGACCCAGCCGCCCCGCTCCACCTACGCCGTGCTGGAGAACGAAGGTGCCGCGTGGCAACGCTACCTGGCCGCCCCACCGGCCGGGGCGGAGCGCGAAGTGCTCGAAAGGCAGTCGCACCTCGTGCTCATCGACGTGGGACACGATCCATCGGCACTCCGCGCGCGCTACCCGGACCGGCGGCGGACGGTCGTCGTCCCGGCCACAGCGAGAATGGCCTTCGTCAACGACGGCAAGCGCACGCCGTTCTTGAGAGGCCGAGTCAGCGTCACGTATCCGATGGAACTGAATGTGCCCCGCCACCTGCGGCCGGTGCTCGAGTCGATGCCCCCAGGCGCGAGATACGCGTTCGACCGGCGCTTCGACCGACTCGACCGACCCGGGCAGCCGCTGGCGGACGCACCGCACTACCGCGTCGTGGTCAAGTGGGGCCGGTCACTGGAGCCGTGGATTGAGAGCGTGCAGGCGATCGGCCAGACATTCGCTCGCTGACAGAAGGGGTCGGGTGGAATTTCGGGTGACCACCTGACCCCATTGCTCCGTTACGACACGTCCGGCTTCGGGGTGCTCGCCGTGCTCCTGGGCAGCACTGGCGGCTTGATATAGTCGCGGTCGATCCGGCCCGTCAGCACCTTCAGGAACACCACGATCTGCTTGACCTGCTGCGGAGACAGCTTCTTCCCCAACTGGAACTCGGCCATGTCCTGGACCGCCTTGTCGAGGCTGGCCACCTTGCCGTCGTGGAAGTAGGGCCCCGTCTTCTCGACGTTGCGCAGCGACGGCACCTTGAAGACCGACCTGTCGCCTTCGACCTTGGTGACCTTGAATCGACCGGGATCGGTGACGCCCGGATAGGCCTTCGCGGCGCCCAGTTTCTGATACGACGTGCCTCCGAGCAGCGCGCCGTTGTGGCAGGCCTGGCAGCCGGTTTCGAGGAACGCCTTCAACCCGACCGTCTCCTCGGGCGTCAGCGCCGACGCGTCCCCGGCCAACAGCGTATCCCACCGCGATGGCGTCATCAGCTTGCGCTCGAACGCGCCAATCGCCTTCGCCATGTTGTCGTAGGTGACCGGCCTCTTCTCCTTTGGGAATGCCTTCCTGAACAGGTCCACGTACTCGGGCATCGACTCGAGCACGGCGACGACGTTCGCCTCGGCCGGCATCGCCATCTCCACCGGGTTCAGCACGGGACCCTTGGCCTGCTCCTCGACGTCGGGCGCGCGACCGTCCCAGAACTGCGAGAAGTGCCCGGCGGCATTGAACACGGTGGGCGAATTCCGGTCGCCCATCTGGCCCTTGTGCCCGTCGGACGTGGGCTTGCCGTCCGCGCCGTAGTTCGCCAGGTCGTGACACGAGTTGCACGAGATCGCCTGGCTCTTCGACAGACGCGGCTCGTAATACAGCATCCGGCCGAGTGTCACCGCCTCCTCGGTCACCCTCCCCGACTCGCCGGGCACCGACGCCGGCAGCGGCGCGAATACCGCGAGGCTGGCCTTGTCAACGGTGGCCTTTGGCGTCTCCGCGAGCGCCGGATCCGGAGCGGGCTTGGCGCTGCAAGCGGCGAGGGCGATCAGGACGAGCACCAGCAGCGGCGCGAGGGTCTTGGCTCTGAGCATGGCATCCTCTCTGGGTGTGTGTCGGCAGAGGATACCAGAGCGGCTCCTCAGAAGCGACACTGCCAGCAGCAGGCTGGGCCATTTCTGGTCTATGCTTTCTTGCTGGCGCGCCACCCATGCCGCCAGCTCGGGGAGGACTGATGGACTGGACCTCCACGGTCGTGCGCGGCCTGGGTTCTTGGTTTACACTCTGCGCATGCGCACACGCCTGACGCTCGTCGTTGCCGTGGTTCTCTGCACCGTCGTCGTTCTCACCGGTCAATCGCGCGACCTGCGCGAGGATGTCGAGAGGTGGGTGTCGGCGCACCAGCGCACGGTCGTCGGAGAATTGACCGCCCTTCTGTCGATTCCCAACGCCGCGGCGGATACGCCGAACATCGCGCGCAACGTCGAGGCGCTCCGCGCGATGCTCGCCCGGCACGGCTTCCGCACCGAGGCGCTCGCCACGTCGGGCAACCCGCTCGTCTACGGCGAATTGCCGGTGCCCGGCGCCACCCGAACGCTGCTCTTCTACGCGCACTACGACGGACAGCCGGTCGATCCGAAAGGATGGAAGCAGGCCAGCCCGTTCACGCCCATCCTGCGTGACGGCCGCCTCGAGGACGGCGCCCACGAGTTACCCAATCTCGCGGCGCGTGACCGGTTCGAGCCCGACTGGCGCATCTACGCGCGCTCCGCGTCCGACGACAAGTCGCCCATCGTCGCGTTGTGCGCGGCGCTCGACGCGCTGAAGTCCACCGGGCGCGCGCCCACGTCGAACATCCACGTGGTCCTCGATGGCGAGGAGGAAGCGGGCTCGCCGAGCATGCTCTCCGCAATTGCGCAGCATCGCGACAGGCTGAAGGCTGACGCAATGGTGATCCTCGACGGGCCGGTCCACCCGAGCGGACGCCCGACGGTCGTCTTCGGCGCCCGCGGGATTCTCGCGATCGAGCTGACGGTGTTCGGGCCGAAGTTCGGCCTGCACAGCGGCCACTATGGCAACTGGGTGCGGAACCCCGCGTTTGAACTCGTGCGGCTCCTGGCGTCCATGAAGGACGACAGCGGCCGCGTGCTGGTCCCCGGCTTCTACGACGGCCTGGAACCTCTTGCGCCCGAGGAGCGCGCGATGCTCGACGAGGTTCCCGACGATGAGGCGGCGCTTCAGAAGCTGTTCGGCATCAGTGGGACCGAGCAGGCGGGATTGTCGCTCCAGGACGCGGTGCAGCGCCCTTCGCTCAACGTCTGCGGCCTCTCGAGCGCGTTCGTGGGCGCCAACTCCCGCACGATCATCCCGGACCGCGCCATCGCCGCACTCGACATCCGGCTGGTCAAGGAGACACCGTCGGGGCCGATGCTCGAGCGGATCAAGGCGCACATCGCCCGCCAGGGCTTCTTCATCGTCGATCGAGATCCGGATGACGCGACGCGCGCCGCCCACGCGCGAATCGTGAAGCTGGCGGTGGAAGCCGGAGGCACGAACGCCTACCGGACATCCCCGCTCGCCGCCGAGTCACGCCAGATGGTCGCCGCGTTGACGCGCGTGTTCGGCCTGGCGCCCGTTCAGATTCGCACGAGCGGTGGCACCGTGCCGATCGCGCCGTTCATCGACCAGGTGGGCTTCCCCGCCGTCAGCGTCCCAATCGTGAACTTCGACAACAACCAGCACGGGGAGAACGAGAATCTCCGGCTTGGGACGTTCTTCACCGGCATTGCCACGCTCGCGGCGGTGCTCACGATGTGACGGGACAGAAGTTGGAATCCAGAAGGAGGGGTAGGAGGGTGCTGTTCGACAAGATGGTGAGTCTCTCTCGAGGAGGAATCAGATGAAGAAGTTTGCAATCGGCTGCCTGATCGCCTTCGCCCTTCTGTTGGTCGTGGGGGGTGTCGGCCTCTACTTCGCGTATGACCGCCTGATCAAGCCGGGCATCGAGATGGCCGGCAGCTTCAAGGAACTCGGCAAGCTCGCGGACATCGAGAAGCAGGTCCGCAACAAGGCCGCGTTCACCGCCCCGGACAACGGGGAACTGACGCAGAAGATGGTGGACCGGTTTGTGAAAGTCCAGCAGCAGATCGAGGCACAGCTGGGCGCCCGGATGGCTCAGATCAGGACCAAGTACGACCAACTCGATCGCACGTTGTCCGGCGAAAAGCGCCAGGCGTCGTTCACCCAGATCGCCGGGGGGCTGAAGGATCTGGCCACAATCCTCGTCGAGGCGAAATCCACACAGGTTGAGGCGCTCAACCAGGCCGCCTTCTCGGTCAAGGAGTACGAGTGGGTGCGTGAACAAGTCTACGCCGCCGTTGGCATCGCCGCGGTCGGGCTCGACTTGAAGAAAATGGCTGCCGAGGCGCAGGCCGGCAACATCAAGGGATTCTCGCCGCCCGAGCGCGAATCGGTGGGCGACGTGCCCGAGCGCAACAAGACACTGGTGAAGCCCTACGAGAAGAAGCTGAAGGAATGGGCGCCGCTGGCATTCTTCGGGTTGTGATGCGGGGCGCGATCTTCGACCTCGACGGCACGATCGTCGACAACATGCCGGTGCACGTCGAGGCGTTCGCCATCTTCGTCGGGCGCCACGGGCTTCCCCCGCTGACGCTCGACGACCGGAAACGACTGGACGGACGACGTAACCGCGACATCTTCCCGGACCTCTTCGGCCGCCCGCTGGGAGAAGACGAGTTGAAGGCGTTTGCTGACGAGAAGGAGGCGCTCTACCGCAGCCTCTCGGAGGGTCGGCTGTCGCCCGTCCGCGGACTCGTTCACCTCCTGGACCGCCTCGACGCGCATGCAATCCCGGTGGCCGTCGCCACCTCGGCGCCTCCCGACAACGTCGGCCACACGCTGTCCGAACTCGGCCTCGCCGCGCGTCTCTCCTGCATCGTCCGCAGCGACCAGGTGCCGCGCGGCAAGCCGTTTCCCGATGTGTTCCTCGCCGCCGCCCACCGCCTGGGGGTGACACCCGGGGACTGCGTGGCCTTCGAGGACGCGCCGGCCGGTGTAATTGCCGCCCGCGACGCGGGCATGAAGACGGTGGCGATCGCAAACAGCTTCGATCCGGACGTCTTCCGCTCACCGGCGGTGGCCGCCGACTGGGTGTTCGGAGATTTCGAAGACTACCTGGCAGGTCCCGGCCACTGGCTGCTGGCCGGAAGCGCATGAAGAATCCCGCCTTCTTCCCTACATCTCCGGCTGTTCAACCACCGCAGGCACCGGCGTCGGGGCGGCCTGACGACGTCGCGTCTTGCCCCACAGCGTCGCCAC
>JADGOB010000156.1 GCA_017883185.1 Acidobacteriota bacterium | reverse complement strand
CCGGGACGTCCATCGGATGCTCGTGAACGGCGTCACCGTCGAATACCGGCGGGCGGACGGGTCGATCGCGGGAGCGCAGGCGCGCGTGATCGACTTCGAGGATCCGGGAGCCAACGACTGGCTGGCGGTCAACCAGTTCACGGTGGTCGGGCCGCAGGGGAACAACCGGCGGGCGGACATCGTGATCTTTCTCAACGGGCTGCCCCTCGGCGTGATCGAGCTGAAGAACCCGGCCGACGAGAAGGCCACGATCGCCTCGGCGCTGAACCAGCTCGGGACGTACCAGTCGCAGATCCCGGCGCTCTTCGACTACAACTGCGCGCTCGTCATCTCGGACGGCACTGAGGCGCGGATCGGCGTCCTGGGCGCGGGCAAGGAGTGGTTCAAGCCCTCCCGCACGATCGATGGGGCAACTGGTAAGTGGGACTTACAGGTTGGTCTGGATGGTTTCGCTGAGACGACTCGGCGCTCCTGGGGAATGGCGGCGTGACCATGGCCCGGCTGGGCCCCAGTTCCGCAGACGCCCAGTCCGAGATGGTTGCCATATTCACTCCAGCAGGTATATTCACTGCTGCAGTGAAGAACCAACCTACAGTGAACATCGCAGCCCCTCTGGCGCCCTGGGCGCTGAGCGCAATCCGCGCCCAGCCCGGTTTCGACGCGTCAATTCGGCCGGACGCGGAGATCAGCATCGAGGGCCGGTCACGGCCCGTCGTGGTCGAGGCCAAGCGGCGGGTTGACGCGGTGAATGCCCACGCTATCGTCGCGCTTGCTCGCCGAACTGCTGCCGGCCGCGACTTCATCCTTGTCGCCGAAACCACGAGCGAGGGCGCGCGGCAGATCCTCGAGGAGAACGAGGTCGCCTATCTCGATGGGTTGGGGAACGCCTCCATTCGACTTGCTGGCGTCTTTGTTCGGACTGGATCGGTTGGCGCCCCCGTTTCCGCCGCTGACCGGGAGCCGATGAAGGCACGACTGGCCGGCAAGGGCGGGCTCGTTGCGCAGGCCCTTCTACTCGAACGAGATCGATCGTGGAGCGTGGCCGAGATGGCCGCCGAGGCGGGCGTTTCCGGCGGGCTGGCTCACCGCGTGCTCGCCCGCCTGGAGGCAGCGGCCATCCTGGCCTCCGATGGGATCGGCCCCCGCAAGGTCCGTCGCGTCACGAACCCTGCGGCCCTCCTTGACCTGTGGGCCGAGGAGGAAAAGGAGCCGGGCGTTCGACTGACGGCTGCCTTCGTGCTCACGCGCCCCGGCAATCGACCTGCCGCGCTGATCTCAGAGCGACTGGAAGCGGCCGGCATCGCCCACGCGATCACAGGGATCGCCGCCGCGGCGATCATGGCGCCAGCGCTTACGTCCGTTGCCATCACCAGGGTCCGTGCGACGGCCGCTATCCCGGTGAGCGACGTGCTCAAGGCCATGGGGGCTCGTCAGGTGGAAGAGGGCGCCAACCTGGTGATCGTCCAGGGCGCCGATGATGCGGAGCTGCGGTTCCGCCGCGAGGCCGACGGAATCTGGCTTGCTGCGAATACGCGGATCTACCTCGACTCCTTGCGGGATCCGCGGCGTGGCAAAGAGCAGGCGCAGTTCTTCCGCGAATCGGTCCTGGGATTCTGACGATGGCCGGAGTGGAGGACTACGACCCGACGATCACCGTCCTGTGCGAGCGGACGCTCGCGACGGTCATCGGAAACGCTGGTTTCTGGCGGCGTCGGCTCTATCTGGTGGGCGGTCTCGTTCCGCGCTATCTGTGCGGTCCATCCGCGGTTGAGGCACCGGCTCACGTGGGGACACGGGACGTGGACCTCGCTGTGATGCTCATGGTCGACGACCCGATGTCCAAGTCGTACGAGACGCTGACGAAGAACCTTCTCGATGCGGGTTTCGTGCAGGCGCCCCGAGATGAAGACCCCGACTTCCGGTGGCGCAAGCAGGTGGGCGCAGTCAGCCTCGTCCTCGAGTTCATCTGCGACACGGACGAACTCCCACCGGGCCGCAACTTCAAGCCACGCTCCGGATCTGGATCCCGCTTCCAGGCGTTCAATGTGCGCGGAGCGCGCCTCGTCAGCCTGGACTGCAAGCTCGTCCAGATCAGCGCCGAGAGGCTCGACGAGGGCGGCTTGGCCGTTGCCGGGGTACAGGTGGCCGGCCTGCTGCCGTTCATGGTCCTCAAGATCTTCGCCTTCGACGATCGGCATCACGACAAGGACGCGTACGACATGGTGTGGACGCTCGCCAACCACCCGGGCGGAGCGGAGGGCGCCGGTCGCGCGATGGCTGCGAGCCCCGTGGCCGATGACCCGCTTTCCGTGGAGGCGCTTGCGCTTCTCCGTGCCCGGTTCGCCGAATCCGGCAATGACGCGCCGACGGCATATTCCGCCTTTCTCGGCGTGGCGGGCGATCGCAAGCTGGCTGACCGCCTGCGTGTCGAAGCCGTCGAGACGGTCCGGATTGCCCTCGAAGCCTTCGACGCCGCTCGCGAGCCTGCGGGATGAGCGGCGCGTCGTTCACCGAGTCGACCGTCGAGGATGCCGCGCTAGCCTGGCTCGCCAGCTCAGGCTTTTCGGTTGCTCATGGCCCCGAAATCGCCGTCGGCCAGCCCGGCGCCGAGCGCTCCGACCCGACATACCGCGACGTGGTCCTTGAGTGGCGCCTCCGCGAAGCCCTCGTTCGGCTGAATCCGGATCTCCCGCAGGAAGCCCTCGATGACGCCTTCCGCAAGATCGTTCGGGCCGATGGCCCGTCGCTGATCGAGCGCAACCGGGCCGTCTATCGCATGCTCGTCGATGGTGTGACGGTCGAATACCACCGGCCGGGCGAGCTGATCAGGGGTGCGCAGGCGCGCGTGATCGACTTCGAGAATCCGGAGGCCAACGACTGGCTGGCGGTCAACCAGTTGACGGTGGTCGGGCCGCAGGGGCAGGCCCGGCGGGCGGACGTCGTGATCTTCGTCAACGGGCTGCCGCTCGGGGTGATCGAGCTGAAGAACCCGGCCGACGAGAAGGCCACGATCGCGGGGGCATTGCGCCAACTCGAGACCTACCAGTCGCAGATCCCGGCGCTCTTCGACTACAACTGCGCGCTCGTCGTCAGCGACGGCACCGAGGCGCGGATCGGCGTCCTGGGCGCGGGCAAGGAGTGGTTCAAGCCCTGGCGCACGATCGATGGGCGCGGCGATGCGCCCAAGGGGATGCCGGAGCTGCAAGTGATCCTGGAAGGCGTGTTCGAGCGGCGCCGGTTCCTCGATCTGATCCGCTACTTCATCGTTTTCGAGGACATGGGCGGCGGCGTCCTGACCAAGAAGATGGCGGGCTACCACCAGTTCCATGCGGTCAACTTCGCGGGCGAACAGACGCTGCGGGCGGCAGCAGCGCCCGAGCTGGCGCGAGCCGCCGAGAAGTCGGCCGACTACGGGTCCGATCGGCGACCCGGCGGCGAGCCCGGCGACCGGCGCGTCGGCGTCGTTTGGCACACCCAGGGGTCCGGCAAGAGCCTGAGCATGGCCTTCTATTCGGGCCGCCTGGTCCTCGATCCGGCGATGGAGAACCCGACGATCGTCGTCATCACCGACCGAAACGACCTGGACGACCAGCTCTTCGGCACCTTCGCCCGCTGCCGCGACCTGCTGCGCCAGGATCCCGTCCAGGCCGCCGACCGCGCCGACCTCCGCGAGAAGCTTCGCGTCGCCGGCGGTGGCGTCGTCTTCACGACCATCCAGAAGTTCATGCCCGCAGAGCAAGGCGACCGCAACGCGGTGCTATCGGACCGGCGCAATCTCGTCGTCATAGCCGACGAGGCCCACCGCAGCCAGTACGGTTTCATCGACGGCTTCGCCCGCCACATGCGCGACGCCCTGCCGCAGGCCAGCTTCGTTGGTTTCACCGGCACGCCGATCGAGAAGGCGGACGCGAACACGCAAGGCGAGCAGGCGTGCTCGCCCGCGGTCTTCGGCGACTACATCAGCATCTACGACATCCAGCGCGCGGTTGAAGATGGCGCCACGGTGCCGATCTACTACGAAGGCCGGCTGGCGAAGCTCGAGCTATCCGAGGCCGAACGGCCCAAGATCGACCGCGACTTCGAAGAGGTCACCGAAGGCGAGGAGGTCGAGCGCAAGGAAGGCCTGAAGAGCAAGTGGGCGCAGCTGGCCGCCGTCGTCGGCTCTGAGAAGCGGCTTGGCCTGGTCGCGACCCCGCAATCAGTCGAGGCGGAGCTCGCGGAGTCTCCGGGAGACGTCGGCCACGGCACGTGTGAACGGCGGTAGCCGATCTGGGTGGACCCACTCCGAGAGTGTCGCGTCCCATAGTGCTTCGATCTCGTCCAGGTGGGTCCGCCAGAGAGCTACCCGCCACTTCTTGTGTTTCGTTAGCGCGAGCTTTCGGTCTACGCAGGTCCGCAGTTCGTTGGGTTCCAGGTGCCATCCCGACTCGACGAGGTACAAGCGTAGATCGAAGAGGTCGCGCGGCTGGGCGCGCTGAACAAGTGCGCGGAGCTTCTCGGCGACAAGCTCGACTTCGGCCAACGCCGGGATCGAGAAAGTTTCGAGGCCGAGATCGGCCAGGTTGAACACGGCGTCTCGTACGGCGAAGACGAGATCCTCGCGGACGCTCAGTTCGACTTTCGCCGCGCCGGCGTCAGTCAGCGAATCGAACCGAAGGTGAATGACAGACCCGCCGGTGGTGCGCTCAGGCTCACGTTCTTGGCGCATGTTGAACTCACGCCCGGCGCGTCGGATCTCCCTGACAACGACTTCCGCATCGACGCGTTTATGCCGCCCGCTTGTGGCGTCTATGTCGGCCGAGACGCGAGGAGAGCGGAGCTCGCCGGCCATGACAATCCCGCCTTTCACCGCGACTCGATGAATGAAGCTCGCGTCGTCGGCTGCGAGCCGCTCGAGGAGGGTCAGGAGAACGAGGCAGGCCTCCTCATTCTGAAAGCGGGCCATTGCAGCCGAGTCCTGGGCCGCTCGTGCGGCCTGGTAATCCGCCGCGATGGCGTCACGCGTCCGAACCCTATCCATACACACGCCACCGTGTGGAGAAGGTTCCGTGCCGCTGGTGAGGACGAAGCTCGACTGCGGACTTGGGTTGCAGCTTCACAAGCGAGGGTGGCACCGGCGCGCCGGCATCTTCGATCAGATAGCCGAGTCTCTGGGCAGCCGCAGTGCTGCGGGCAAGTGCGCCCCGAGCGGTTCGCTCGAGCTCGTCTTCGCTGAACGCGGCAAGCACTTCGGGTAGAAGCGACGCGTGCGTCATCCAATGAGGCTCGGCGAGTGCGTCGGTGACTGCTTGCTCGCGAGTAGCCAGTCGGACTCGGAATCCCTCGGTCGTGGTCTCGTACGTGTCGGCCTTGGCGAACTTCCCGGGCGCGAGGGCGACCGCCCGAACGACCGTGTGCCCGAGTGCGATTTGTCGATGGCGGACAGTCGGCAGTACCACCGTGATCGCGGGCAGGGGCTGATCGATCAGTCCATCCAGCGTCAACGCTGCGTCGGTGGTCACGTAGTGGTCGGCCTCCCTGAAGAGGGCACTCGCGATGGCCGCAGGAGGCGTCTCGCGAACCGGGTCGACAACAACGTAGAGACCTCGCCCGAGTCGTCGCACTCGTCCGGCCTTCTCGAGCCGGCGCAGGCAGACGGCTGGGGCATAGCCGGAGGGCAGGAGCTCTTCGCGTGCGTCCTGCCAGACCTTCGAGCTAAGGTCGATCACCGGAACGCGGTGGCGCAGAAACCAGTCTGGGATTTCGGAACAACTCATCCTTGGATCCAGTGCGGTCTATTTGGAGAACATATACCAGAATGTATCTTTACGAGCAATACAGCGCACTCAATCGACCAATTGGCGCGGATGATGGCGGCGGGGTTCCCGACCAAGTAGACAAATCAGGACGTGGAGGCAGTGCCTCCCGGCACCGAGAGCGCAAGGTACAAGGTCGAACTCAAGGCGGCCGTTGCGAAGTCTGAGAGCTGGTTCGCCGGTATCGCGACGACCACGCTGCCGAGCTTCGGAGGCACCGCGGCGATCCCGGAACCCGACTGAGCAGCGGTGAAGGTCTGCCCGCTTGGCGTGCGAAGGGCCAGGATCGTCAGGTTCGTCCCGAGGACGGTTGATGTCGGAGCCGGAGAAGCCGCAACCCCGTTCTTGAGCGCGTTCGGCACGGCGACGACAGTGACCTTGGCGCCCGGCGAGAGCGCACCTCCCACGGCCTGCGATGGATCGGAAATGGGGATCGCGAACGCGACGTCGCCTGGGTCCAGCGCGGCGCCGAAGCCGAACTGCTGTTGACCCGGCGTCCGATCGAGGGCCCGCTTGTCGATCTCCTGGCCGGCCAGGATCGGCATCGCCGCGTACTGTCCGACGACCTGATTTGTCGACTGCGCGGCATCGGTGGACACGTCGACCGGTGCGACCTTGACCATCTCGACCATGTCGGCCGTGATCTGGGTCATCGCGGGAATGTCGGCGGTGGCCCGCACGACCGAAGCGCGGGGCACCTGGAGGTAGTAGAGGAGGCCAGCCACGAGGCAGGCGACCACGAAGATCACGATGTAGGCAGTTCGACGGGCGCGCACGGCGGGCCTCCTTTCCTTCTATTGGTCCACGGCTGAGTAGATGACCGTCACGCCGACCGTGCCGGATAGGGTGCTAGTCCGGACGGCGCCGTTGTCATAGGTGCTTTGGAGATGTCGATCGAGAATGGAACGAGCTGCTCGAATACGGTGCCGTCGGGCGCGAAGAAGGCTCCGTAGGCCTCTCCTGAGACGCGTGCGATGGCGACGACATCAAACGCGCCCGGTCCGTACGCGTGCGTCGTGGTCAGTCCGAACGGGTCCGAGGGATCCTGCGGGAGCGTCGCGCTCGACCCGTCGCCGAACTTCACGGTCCAGCTTGTGACGTGAACGGAGGTTGGCACGACGTACGCCAGGATCGCGTTGTCCAGCGCAGGGATCCAGCCCGCGGTTAGCTGGGCCGAGACGGTGCGCTGGCTCGTTGCGGGCGCGGTCTGCGGCTCGACCGACTTTCGGACCGGCGCAACCTCGCTCGCGGGAGCCTCGCCCGCGGGAGCCTCGCCCGCAGGAGCCTCGCCCGCAGGAGCCTCGCCCGCAGGAGCCTCGCCCGCAGGAGCCTCGCCCGCAGGAGCCTCGCCCGCGGAAGCCTCGTCGTTGTCGCCGACGAAGCCCACCGCAGCCAGTACGACTTCATCGACGGCTTCGCCCGCCACATGCGCGACGCCCTGCCGCAGGCCAGATTCGGGCGCCACGAGCTTGTGCGCCACAGCCGGTTGGTAAGTCCGAGCCCGAGGATTTTGTGGGGCGATTGCCCGCGCAACCAAGATCGGAGCGGGCGGGCCCTTACTGCTCTGCGCCTTGGGTTCGCCGCCTCCAGGCGGACAGCCGGCCGCTGGCCGTGTGATCGACCAGCTCGATCGCGCCGTCGCGCCGCAGGTCCGCCAGCACTCGCTTGATCGTCGGATCGCTGATCCCTGGGAGCGCCGAGCGGACATCGCGAAACCGGAACACAGCTGGGGCCTGGTTGAGGATGTAGCGGCGGACCTGGTCTTGCTTCGACCCGACCGCGAGGTTCCGCCGCGCGACGACGCGTGTCTCGAAGTCGTCGTAGGCGGCCACGAGGATGTCGACGAGATAGCCGATCCACGGCCAAACGTCGTGCTCGCCTTCGTGCCAACGGCGCTGGGAGGCGTAGATCGCGTCGTAGTACGCGTCCTTGGTCTCGAACATTCGCTGCTCGATGCTCACGTAGCGCGATACCGCGTAGCCCTGCGCAAGCAGCGCGTGGGCAGTGATGAGGCGCGCGAGCCGCCCGTTCCCATCAGCGACTGGATGGATCGCAAGGAAGTCGAGGACGAGCGCGCCGATGAGTAGGATCGGGTGGGCAGCCTGATCGGTGACGGCTTGTCGGTACCGATCGAACAGGTCTGGGAGCAGGAACTCCGTCTCCTTGGGCGATGGCGGCGTGAAGAGCACCTCGCGACGGCCACGCTGGTACGACACGATGAGGTTCTGCTCGGTCTTGAGTCGCCCGCCGCCACCCTCGGTGTGACCGAGGAGTAGCCGGTGGAGGTGCAGCACGTACGGCACGGATAGCGCTTCAAGATCAGATGCCCGCGAGATTTCGTCCACCGCGTCCCGATACCCCGAAAACTCGCGCTCATTGCGGTTACGGAAGCGCCGCGGTTCTGCCCCTTCCGCCACGAGCCCCTGAATCCGGCCGGCGTCGACGACGACACCCTCGATCGCGCTCGAAGCGGTGATGGACTCGACACGGGTCGCCTCAGCCAACGCGTCAAGAAGTTGCGGGAGTTGGTCCCGGTACAGGTCCTCGCGACCGCTGCCAACGTCGATCCGCGCAAGTCGCGCTCCGAGGCGCACAGGCTGGGATCCCAACGTCCTGTCGAGGTTGATGAAGCTACGCATCGGCTCATCTCGGATAATCGGATACAACGTGACTACTCTGATACCGATTATCTGCAAGTAACCGATCCCAGTCAAGAGCCTCGCGCCGGAGTTGTCGCCCGAGGCTCGCACGGGGTCGTTGCACCGGACTTACCAACCGGCTGTGGCGCACAAGCGCATCGCCGGCCCTTGACAAGTGGAGGTTTTGGAGGATTGTGGGTCGGCACAGAAGGGAGCCAACCCATGACCGCACTCGCTACGCTGGCCACCGCCGTGGCGCGAGCAACGCCGGCCACACCGGAAGATAAGGCGCGACTCCAGGAAGTCGAGCAGCTACTTAGCGGCGAGAAACTGATGAGTGTCAGCGCAGTCGCGCGAATGCTCGGCGTCTCGTCGCCGACGACCATCCACAACTGGCTCGAGAAGGGCTACTTCCCGGGAGCCGTTCGAACCGCCGGT
>JADGOB010000055.1 GCA_017883185.1 Acidobacteriota bacterium | reverse complement strand
CTCGGCATCAAGATGCAGGACGGCACGGAGCTCGAAGCGGGCCCGGGCGAGGTGACCGCGCTGCCGCAGGGCCACGACGCGTGGGTCGTTGGCAACGAGCCCGTCGTCCTGATCGACTGGCACGGCGCCAGCAACTACGCGAAGTAAGCGGTTCAGCGCCGAAGCGCGTGTCCCTCTGTGGCGGCGTCGGCGGTGTCCGATAACGGGTGTCCCATTGCCTACTCGCTACAGGCTGGGGGCGCTTGGCCTTCGCGGGCCCATTCCATGGGCTCAGCCGACAGCTCCGCCACCCGCCGGCTGTGGCAGGCCACGCGAGTTCCTTGCTCGTTCGCGCCCCTGCCACAGAGAGAACGCGTCGGCGTCGACGCCAATCCCAACACCCCTACCGCAGCATGAAGGTCACCGTCACGGTCATCACCACGGACACAGGCATGCCGTTGAGCAGCGTCGGCGTGTAGAGCCACTGCGAGACCGCGTCGAGCGCGGCATGATCGAGCAGCGGGATTGATCGCAGGACGCGCGCGTCGGTCACCTTGCCCTCCGGCCCGATCACCGCTTCGATGATCACGGTGCCAGAGATCCTGGCCTTCTGCGCCAGGTCCGGGTAGAACGGCCGCACGTCCCTGATCCGGGTTGGCGGCCTGATGCCGCCGAACACGCGAATCGGCGCAACGGGCACCGGTGGAGGCGGCGGCTCGTTCAGGCCAGCCACGATGCTGCCCGGCACGCCTCCAGGCACGCCTCCTTCGGCGCCGGAGGGATCGGCCGGTTCCGGATCGCGCACGATGCCGGAATCCGGCTTGATGCCCGAAGGCGCGTTCACGGGCGCGGCATCCGGATTGGCGGCGGGCACGGCCCGGGCTGCCGCACGCTGGGCCGGTGGTGGCGCGGGCGGAGGACCCGGCGGGGGTAGCGCGGAGACAAACGCCAGCATCACCGGCATCGCCGGCAGCACGTCGTCGGCCAGCAACGGCACGATGATGACAACCGTGATGAGCAGCGCGTGGACGATGACCGAGAGCGGCAGCGTGTACCACTTCCGGCTGGCGATCGTCATCGAGGCGTGAACGACATCTCCGAACAGATCGCGCGGCATACGCCCTCCTTGTGTTGCGTGATGTACTCCACAAGGCAGCCGACTCTGGCCAGAGGTAGTCGCCTGAAAGATTAGACACCGAAACAACAGAGGTGACACTCGCTGACTCCGGGAAGTTGAGCGGGTGCTCTCGACGCGCCGTTCCAGCCTCGCCCCACGAAGTAGATATGATAGAAGGACATCGGATTGGTCGGAGCCGCGAGGCAGGAGGGTCAACGTGAGCGAACCGGTTCGTCTTGGCATCATCATCTGCGATCGCTACCGAACGTGCGCCGGCGGCAAGTGCCTGAGGGCGCTGCGCGAGCGTGAAGGGGCCTTCGGGCGGTACCGCGACCAGCAGGTGGAACTGGTCGGGTGGACCACCTGCAACGGGTGCCCCGGCGGAAACATCGAATACGCGCCGGAGGAGATGAAGAAGAACGGGGCGCAGGTGATTCACCTGGCCACGGGGCTGCTCGTCGGCTACCCGCCGTGCCCGCACATCGAGGCGTTCCGGAGTTTCATCCCGGCCAAGTATGGCCTCGAGGTGGTCATCGGCACCCACCCGATCCCGCAGAAGTACTTCCTGACTCACGACCGGTGCGGCACCTGGAGCGCGCCCGAATGGGAAGCCCGGCTGGAACCGACGCTGACGGACGAGCGGATGCGGCTGTCCTACGACTGACGCCACCGCGTCGGCAGATGCGTCGGCCGACGGCCCGGCGGTGCAGCCGTGCTCGCGGGTGCGCAGCCCTCCCCGGCCTTCGCCGGAATGCCGGATGTTCACAGCATCACTGAACTGGTACTATACGCAGTCGGGCGCGGGCGGATTCGTTGACCTGGGTTCCGGATGCCGGCTGTGAAGAACCGATCGAAGCAAGACCCGGTCAGACGGGCCTGGAGGCACGGCCTGTCGCCGCCGCAACTCCTGTCGATGCACCTCCTCGGGCTGCTCACCGCGGGCGGCTTGCTGCTGTCGCTGCCGATCTCCGCCGCGCCCGGGCGCCACATCGCGGTGCTCGACGCCTTCTTCACCTCCACGTCAGCTGTCTGCGTCACGGGCCTGACGGTCCTCGATACCCCGAAGGCCCTTTCCCTGTTCGGGCAGATCGTCCTCATGCTGCTGATCCAGGCCGGCGGGCTCGGCTACATGACGCTGACGACGATCGTCGCGACGGCACTCGGCAAGCGCTTTACGCTCCAGGAGCGGCTCACGCTGCACGAGGCGCTGAACCTCGGCACCATGGATGGGGTGTTCAGGTTCGCCTTGCGGGTCATCCGCATGACCCTGGTCATCGAAGCGCTGGGCGCGTTGATCCTGGCGGTGCGATGGATGGGCCCGTATGGCGTATGGCGTGGCCTGTTCCTCGGCGCCTTTCACGCCGTGTCAGCCTTCAATAACGCCGGGTTCGCGTTGTTCTCCGACAACCTCATGGGTTTCCGCGGCGACGTCACGGTGAACCTGGTGATCACCGGGTTGATCATCTCCGGCGGGCTGGGCTTCGTGGTGCTCTCCGAGCTTGGCCGGTGGCGCAGCCGCGTGCAGTTGTCCGTGCACACCAAGCTCGTGCTCGTCGTCACTGGCGCGCTCCTCGGCGGCGCGATGATCGCCATCTACCTGCTCGAGCGGCAGAATCCGCGGAGCCTGGCCGGCCTCGGGCCAATGGAGACGCTGCTCGCCGTCTGGTTCCAGTCGGTGACGCCGAGGACGGCGGGGTTCAACACGCTCGACTTGGGCGGCTTCACATCCCCTACGCTCTTCGTGATCGTCTTCCTGATGTTCATCGGCGCGTCGCCGGGCGGCACCGGCGGGGGCGTGAAGACCACGAGCTTCGGCATCGTGCTCGCGGCGCTCTGGTCCACGATGAGGCGCGGCGAGCATGTCGTCATCTTTCACCGCCGGCTCCCGATGGAAACCGTCCTGCGGGCGTTCTTCATCAGCCTTATTGCCTTCCTCGCGATGAACCTCGTGGCCGGCCTCCTGCTGATCACCGAATCGACGGACCTGCTGCCGACGATCTTCGAGGCGGCCTCGGCCTTCGGCACCGTGGGGCTCTCGATGGGACACCCGGGCAGCGTGCTCAGCCAGTCGGGGCATTATTCGGCGGTCGGAAAAGTGCTGATCATGGCGCTGATGTTCGTGGGCCGTATCGGCCCGCTCACGCTGGCGGTCGCGCTCGCCGTAGCGGCGCCGACGACGCGGGTACGCTATCCGGAAGGCAAGGTCCTCGTGGGCTAAGTGGTCCGGGGGAAACGGGGTGGACTCATGAAACGAAAATCTTTCGCGGTCATTGGCCTCGGGCGATTCGGGGCCACGCTCGCGACGTCGCTCGTCGAGCTGGGGCACGACGTCATCGGCATCGACCGGGACGATGAGCACGTGCGGTCGCTGGCCGACGTGATCCCCAACGTGCTGCAGCTCGACGCCACAGACGAGCGTGCGCTGCGCGCCGCGGGCATCCAGGACGTGGACGTCGCGGTGATCTCCATCGGGGAGGACATCGAGTCGAGCGTCCTCGTGGTGATGATCGCGCGGGAGCTGGGCATCCCCACGATTGTCGCCAAGGCCGTCACGCCGCTGCACGGGCGGATCCTGGAACGGCTGGGGGTCTCGCGCGTGCTATTCCCCGAGCGGGACATGGCCATCCGGCTGGCGCACACGCTGGTCGTCTCGAACGTCCTCGATTTCATCGAGCTATCGCGCGACATCAGCATCGTTGAGATGCCGGCCCCGCCCACGTTCGTGGGGCGCACCCTCCGCGAGCTGGAGTTGCGCCCCCGGTTCGGCCTCACGCTCATCGCGATCAAGCGCTCCACGCAGGACGGCGGGCAGATCACGATGGTGGCGCCGACCGCCGACGATCGGGTGCAGGAGGGCGACGTCCTCTCCCTCCTGGGCCCGAACGATCGTCTCGGGGGCCTCGAATCGCTCCTGGCGAAGTCGTAGAGACCACTCCTCGACCCCGTTCCCGCTCGATGTCAAGCCCAGGGAACGCGAGCGCGACCACCAAGCGTTCAGCTCAGAGCCGGCCCTTAGTCCGTCGCCAGTTGGTCGCCGTGGCGCCGGGCACGTTCCAGCTGCAGGTTGCGCTCGCGCTCCTCCGCGGCCCGGAACAGCGCCACCTCGACCGCCCCACGCAGCTGCACGCCGCCGAGCAGGTTGCGAACGCCTTCCTCATCGTCCACGACGAGAATCCTGGCTGGTCGCCGCGCGGGCCCGAGGGTGGAGCGCACGAAGGAAGAACTGGGCTGGTCGCCAGTCAGGTATCGTATGGGAGGAGGTCCTCATGTTGATCCGCCCCGTCGCTTCCCTGGTGATCGCCGTGGTTCTGGTGGCCGGCCTGTTCGGCCCGGCCCGACCCGCCTCGGCGCAGAAGCCGGATGCCGAGCTGAAGGGCATCACCGTCGTCGGGCTCGTGGTGGAGGAAATGGGGTCGCAGGAGGTGGCCTGCGGCTTCAGCCAGGAGACGTTCGAGAAAGCGGTGTCGAAGATCCTGACCGACGCCGGGCTGAAGGTCGTTCGCAACTCGGACGAGGACACGTATCTCTACGTCCACGTCAACACGTTGAGCGTGCCGACCAACGTGTGCGTGTCGAGGTTCGATACGACGCTCTACACCCACACGACGACAAAGCTGTCTTACCAGGACCAGCCGGTTCTGGTGCAGGTGTCGCTCCTGCACTCGGGCGGCCTGTCCGGCGGCGGCGTGAACGGGCATGCGGAGAACGTTCTCCGCGGCGTCAGGCAGTACGTCGAGCGGTTCGCCTCGCGCATCAGCGCCGCCAGTAAGTGAGGCGTCGCCTGCGGTCCGAAGTCCCGGTCAGGGGCCGATCACATCGACCGCGTGTGCCTGAATGGCAAGGGGGCGCGTCGGCGGAACCAGAAGGCTCCCCACTTGCAGCAGGAAGTAGTTCTTGACCCCGTCCCAGTCTCTGGGCCCCTCTGCCGGCAACGCGGCTTCGCGTTCGGCGTCGTCGAAGTACGTCAATGCGCGGAGCAGCAGGCCCTCGTCGATCTGCCCCTGATAGACGGTGCGGATGGCGGCGAGCGCGGCATGGATGCCCAGCCGATGCTGTTGCAGCATCACATAGACATCGAAGAAGTCGCGCCGCAGGCCACGGTCCAGGATGGCGTGCAGTTTGGTGGCCAGCACGCCGGTGACGGTGAGATGCCGGTCCTCGACGTGTGGCACGAGAATCGGGAGCACAAACGCGGAGACCTTGGTCCCGTTCCACAGCAGATGGACCGTGTCGCTGGTGCGCTCCTGGATCTCCACGTCGCCGCGCCGGCGGAGCTGGGCGACGAGGTCCTCCAGATTGACCGGCGAGTCCACGCCGAAGTCCACGTCCCTGCTGGGTCGGTAGGGCGTGAAGCACCGCACCGCCTGGCCGCCGATCACGAACCAGTGCGGGATGTCGTCGACCACGCGCGCGAGCGCTTCCGGGATCACTTGCGCGGGTTTGTACGGCGCGATCATCTGATCCCTCGCACGCGCATGGCGGCGTGCAGCAGGCCCCGGCTGCGGGGCCGCCATCCGCGAAGGTGCGATGCCTGATAGAGGTCGAGCCACGGCAAACTGGCCGCGTAGCTCACGACGGCGAATGAGCCGTAGTTGACGCAGTAGAACACGAGCTGGTGTCCCGGGACCTCGGCGTCGTCCGAGAGATTGTACAAAGCCGCGCGCACGTGCGGCGGGAGCAACGACACCTGGTAGGCGTGCCCCGGAATCCTCGAGAGAGTGCTGTAAAGACTCGCTCTGGACGGTGGACGCAACCCGTGCTCCAGGCACACGACGTCCAGGCGATGTCGGATCTGGGCCATGGCTGGGCGGTCCATACCAAGGACGAGCGATCGCAGCTCACTGAGCACCGCTGGTCGCATTCGAGACCGTCCGGCGTCCGAACGACGCCTGCGGATCGAAGCACGCGTCAGCCGCGCCTCGGCACGCTCCTGGGCGTCACTAAAATCAAACATAGAATTGATTAATTCTAGACATTTATAGACATAAAGGCAACCATAGCGCCAGCATGAGACTTCCTGCCGCAGGGCGTGCCTGCGCCGGAGCGCCGGCCATCGTCGAGTGACGGCCCTCGTCGAGTGCTTGACGCCGACCGGCGCAACAACGTATCGTGCCGCGCCCGTTGACGATCGCATCATTCGAGGAGCACAGCTGCGGCCATGGCTCTCTACATTGGAATCTTCCTCGTCGCCCTGTCGGGCCTCATGTTCGAGATCGGGTTGACCCGCATCTTCTCGGCGACGATTTGGTACCATTTCGCCTTCATTGCCATCTCCGTGGCGCTCCTCGGCTGGGGGCTCGGCGGTTTTGCCGTGCACGCCTTGCGTCGGCGATGGGCGTTCACGCTCGAACGGGCGGCCCTGCTGACGTTCGCCTACGCCCTGGCGATTCCGTTGTGCCTCTGGCTCATCGTCCGCATCCCCTTCCACCCGGACCGGCTGGCCTTCTACTTCGGCGTGTCGCTCTTCCCGTTCTTTCTTGCGGGCATGGCGCTCTCGATGGTGTTCGCGATCGGACGTCAGCAAACCGGACGCCTCTACTTCGCCGACCTCCTCGGCGCCTCGGTCGGTGCGCTGGCCGTCACCGTGCTCCTCTCGTACCTGGGCGGCGAGAACGCGGTTCTGGCGGTCGCGCTCGCCCCCCTGGCCGCAACCGTCTGCTTCTCGCGTCACCTCCGTGTGCCGGTGGGAATCGCGGCGGGACTGGTCCTGATTGCGGTTGCCGCCAACGAACGGACCGGCGTCTTCAAGATCCACAGCGCGCCCACCAAGGGCCTGTATCAGCACCTGGCCGCGACCCCGGGGTCGACGATTGCGCTCACGAGCTGGAACGCCTACTCGAGAATTGACGCGGTGACCGGCTTCGAAGCGCCGTCCCTCGTCCGGCTCTATATCGACTCCGACGCCTGGACCAACGTGCTCCGGTGGGATGGACGAGTCGAGAGTGTCGCCCGCATGAAACGGTGGTTCCGCGCCCTGGCGTTCGAGGTGGTGCCCGAGCGCCCGAAGACCTTGATCATCGGGCCAGGCGGCGGGTCGGACGTGCTCGTGGCGCTCGCGGCCGGTTCCGACAAGGTCACCGCCGTCGAGATGAACCCGATCATGTTGCGATTCGTGCGGCACTTCGGCGCGCGGGCCGGCAATCTATACGACCACCCGAAGGTCGAGACGGTTCTCTCGGAAGGCCGCACCTTCATCCGGCGCAGCGACCGACGGTTCGATGTCATCCTGCTCGGATTCGTCGATTCCTGGGCGGCCGTTGCCTCTGGAGGGCTTTCGCTCTCCGAGAATCATCTGTACACGGTCGAGGCGTTCAGGTCCTACTTCGACCACCTCACGCCTGGTGGCGCACTCGTCATCCTGCGATGGGACGTGGACGTGCCGCGCCTCGTCTCGAACGCCGTGGCACTGCTCGGCGCGCAGGAAGCGGGTCAGCGGGTCGCCGTGTTCTTCGAGAATCGGCGCGGTACGCCAGCGGATCCGCCGCAGATGCTCTTCGTCCTCAAGAAAGAGCCGTTCACCGAAGGTGAATCCGCGCGAATGGCGAGCTGGACAGCGGCTCGGCCGGTCATCGTCCCGGGGCGGTACGTCGAGGAACCCTATGCCGGGCTCTTCGCGGGGCGCACGAGTTTCGCGACCTATATCGCCACAGCGGAGACGCTGGTCGGTCCGGTCTTCGACGACCGGCCGTTCTTCTTTGCGCGTCAGCGGCCGTGGGGGTTCCCGCTCACGATGCGGCTCGCGTTCCTCGAGATGCTCGTGCCGATCGTCGTCGTGTTCCTGCTCTTCATCGGGTTCGGAAAACCGAAGGGCGAAGCGACTGGATCCTACGCGACGTCGCTCGTCTATTTCGCCTCGCTGGGGTTCGGCTTCATTGCGGTCGAACTGTCGCTCCTGCAGCACTTGACACTGCTGCTCGGCCATCCGATCTTCACACTGTCGATTCTGCTCTTCGCGCTGCTGGCGTTCGGCGGGCTCGGGAGCCGGTCGAGCCATCGTTTCCGAATCGGACGTGTGTGTCTGTGGGTGGCCGCCTTCGCCGCCGTCTACGCACTCGCGCTGCCGCGCGTCGTGCCGGCGCTCCTGTGGCTGCCGCTCGGCGCCCGCATCACGATTGCCATCCTGGTCGTCGCGCCGCTCGGCTTCATGATGGGCATGCCGTTCCCGCGCGGCCTCCAGGCGACCGGTTCGGGACCGTTCCCGCAACCGCCCTTCTACTGGGGGCTCAACGGCATCTTCTCGGTGGTGGGCTCGCTCGCGACGATGGTCACGGCGGTCGTGTTCGGTTTCACGTGCGCGATGTTGGTGGGAGCCGGATGCTACCTGGTGGCGGCTTTCACCTCGCGCGTGTTCGACACGCGCCACGATCCCGCCATCTGACCTGCGGCGTGATCGAGCACTCGGTTTCGGTCGAATACCAAGGTCGCAGGCCAAGACCGTGCACCGCCTCCCGCCCGTCATCGAACCCGGCCGCGAGGTAAGCGATACCCCACAGGTAAGCGGCCGGCAGGCGTCAGTCTTCCGGCGCTTCCCCGGCCGGCGCCATCTTCACCAGCCGGGGGTCGAAGCGGGCCACGATGTCCACCAGGCTCTTCTGGGCCGCCATCACGGTCTCGATGTTCTTGTACGCCATCGGCACCTCGTCGAGGCCAGCGGAGAGCAGCGTCACGCCGCGCTCCTTCAGCACGCGGGTCAGGTCGGCCCAGGTGAACTCCTGCTTCGCGCGGGTACGGCTCATCCGCCGCCCCGCACCGTGCGACGCGGAGCGCAGCGACGAGGGATCGCCCTTCCCCCGCACGATGTAGCCCGGCGCCGCCATGGACCCGGGGATGATCCCGAGCACGCCCTCTCCCGCGGGGGTCGCGCCCTTCCGGTGCACGACGACCTCGCGATCGGTGCCGTCGGGCAGCAGGTGCCGCTCGCGCCAGGCGAAGTTGTGATGGTTCTCGACGTCGAGCAGCACGCCGGCGCCGAGTGCGCGCGCCACGTGACGGTGAATCAGTTCGTGGTTCGCCGCCGCATACGCGCCCATCAGCTCCATGGCCGCCCAGTATTCCTGGCCCGCCCCCGACGACACGTCGAGCCACGCGAGGTGGCCGAGCGCCTGCGGCAGTTCGGGGTGGAGGTCGCGCGCCACGCGACTGTAGTGCTGGGCAACCGTCGCGCCGGAGCCCCGGCTGCCCGAGTGGCTGAGCAGTGCGAGGTACTCGCTGGGCGGCAGGCCACCCACGGCCTCGAGCACCGTCAGCACGCCGAACTCGACGAAGTGGTTGCCGCTACCGCTCGGTCCTCGTCGGCGCGGGAGCTGCAACGGCTATCGGTCTCCGCCCACCGGCTCCTTCGTGATCTTCAGCGTCAGGTTCTGTGTGCCACCCTCGTCGAGCACGACGCGGGTGCCGTGGCGCCGGAGCCGCTCCAGCGTCTCCGCGTCCTGGTGGTCGAGGGTCGGACTCAAGGGGACGGCCACCGCCAGGTAGGTGCCGGCCGGCAGCGCCGATACGCGGAACTGTCCGCTCTCGGGCGACGGACGCCCGAGCGCGACGAACCTCGACGGGTACCGCCAGCGCGCCGCGTTCTCGGCGAACACGATCACTATGGCGTCCTTCGTTGGGACGCCACGCTCGTCCTGCACTGTGCCCGTGACCAGGTTCAGCCGGTTCGTCAGCACGATCTGGATGCCGGTCAGTTCCTCGGTGTCCTTGAAATCCACCGGCTGGTCGGTCGAGTCGCGGCCGCCGATCCGAACCTCCTTCAGCCGCCAGTTCGGCGCGCCGAGCACCCGGAAGACCCGCGGACCAAACAGCCCCTTCAGCTCGAACGAGCCGTCGTCCTGCACCTTGCCATCGCCGCTCCCGCCGCGGCCGGGTACATCTGGTTCGGCCGGCAACGCGTACGCTGCCGAACGAGACGGCGGGAAGTCGAACGCCAGGCCGGCGTCGGGGACGATTCGGCCGGTCACCCGGGCGCCCTTGACCATCTGGACGACCACGCCCGACAAGTCGGCTCCCGAGACGGCAATCGCCTGCTGCGCGAACTCGCGTTCGGGCGTCACCGTGCCGGGCGGGGCGCTCGAGGTCGAGTTCGCCGTGAGGTAGTAGTCGCCGGGAGCCACGTTCGTGACGACGAACGTCCCGTCGGGCCGCACCGAACTGCCGCCGCCGGCCATCGGGATCCCCCCGAACGACGCCCGCAGGCCGACGTAGGCGCCGGCCGCCGCACGCGCGGCTCGGCGACCCTACCAGTCACTGCTGGCGCCGCCCCCGCCGCTCGACCCGCCGCCAAAACTGTCCGAGCTGCTGGAACTGCTTGAACTGCCCGAACTGCGCGTGACGGTCATGGGTGGGTGTGCTCCGTGGTCGAGGTTCGGAATGCGCCAGTATCGGACCATCGGCGCACTTCCGCAAGTGTGTGCTGCGCCACATGTGTGCTGCGCAACACAAAGGAAAGACGGCCGTGAACAGCGAGCAGGGTCCATGTGGATTGGCCTGCCGCTCGAGATGTTCGAGAAACGCCTGGTCGGGGGTAGAATGCCGTGGAGGGCTTCTCCATTGTCAACGGGCGCACGTGCGCCACAATCCACGACCGGCTCGTGGCCGGTCCGCGAGGAGGATCGACATGCATCGACGCTCCCTGATGTTGCTCGTCACGCTTGTCGCCGCCGGCGCCATCGTCGCGGCCGCCGAACCCCAAGCCAAGCCGCCAGTCAGCCCGCCAGCCGAGGCGTCGGTAACGATTGCGGGCAAGACGATCACAATCAAGTACTCCGCGCCGTCGGTTAAGGGCCGGCAGATCTTCGGCGAAGGCGGTGTCATCAGCAAGGACCGCACGTACCCGGTCTGGCGCGCTGGCGCCAACGCGGCCACGTCACTGCACACGGACGCCGACCTCGAGGTCAAGGGACTCGCGGTCCCGAAGGGAGACTACACGCTGTTCGCGCAGATCAACGAAGAACCCTGGCAGCTGATCGTCAACAAGCAGACCGGCCAGTGGGGCCTCTCCTACCGCAAGGACCAGGATCTCGGCCGCGTCCCGATGGACATGAGCAAGCCGCCCGCTCCCGTCGAGGCGTTCAGGATCACGCTCGCCAGCACCGACGCCAACACGGGCACGCTGCGGTTCGAGTGGGAGAACAAGGTCGCCTCGGTCCCGTTCACGGTGAAGTAGCTCCCCGACGTGACACGCCGCGTGACGGTGGTTTTCACGCCGTCAGCGGCGTGCCCTCTCAGGGAGCGAACGGGGTGGCCGTGGTACAATGAGGGCCCGGCCGATCTGGCCCTCGAACGCCTGCCGGCTCCGACCTTCCGCTTCCGATCGGCACAGACTGCAGCATGTCCTTCGTTCGCCTGTTCCAGACGTTGTTGACCGGACCGCGCGTCACTGAACCCGCAGCGCTTTCTCCCGCGGCGACGACCGATGACGTTGGGGCGGCTGGCGCCGAGCTTCGCGCCGTGCTGGCGAACCTCTACGACGGGCGCTCGCTTCGGATTCGCGCCGTAGACGCCGGATCGACCAACGCCGAGGAACTCGAGCTGCTCGCGCTGGGCAACGCGTACTACGACTTCGAGCGCTTCGGCCTGAGCTTCGTCGCCTCACCGCGCCACGCAGACATCTTGATGGTCACGGGGCCGGTCGTGCGCAACCTCGAGGCCGCCCTGCGTACCACCTACGATGCCGCGCCTCATCCGTGTCTCGTCGTCGCCGTCGGCGACGGTGCGTGCAACGGCGGCATCTGGCGTGGGTCGTACGCCGTGGTGGGCGCGGTGGATCAGGTGATCCCGGTTCACATCCGCATCCCGGGCGACCCGCCATCGCCCGCCGAGATTCTCCAGGGCCTGGCCGCCGGCCTCCGGAGGCCTCGATGACAGCAGCGGGACTGGCGTCGGTCGGATTGGTCGCTGCGGCGCTGTTCTCCGCGATCGCGGCGCTCGCGGGCCTCGCTGGACGGTCCCGCGCCGCCCGCCGTCTCCATCATGCGGCGATGATCGCCGGCCCCGTTGCGGGCCTCGGCGGCTCGTTCGTGTTCCTCGCCTGGCGCGTGGCGCCACTTTCGCTTGGCGCCTCGCCGCTCCTGTTCCACGCGCCGCTCGTCGTCGATCGCCTGTCGGCGTTCTTCCTGCTGCTGCTCCACGCGGTCTCACTGATGGCTTCGTGGTTCGGCGCGAAGTACACCGAGGACGAGCAGGACACGTACCCGCCGCGGCTCGTGCTTCCGCTGACCGCCGTCTTCGTCCTGAGCATGCAAGGGGTGCTGCTCTCGTCGGGCGTCGCCAGCTTCCTGCTGTTCTGGGAAGCGATGTCGCTCTCGGCCTTCTTTCTCGTGATGGCCGACGGCGAAGAGGACTCGCGGAAGGCGGCGTTGCTCTACCTGGCGATCGCGCAGTTCGGCGCGGGTGCGCTGATCGTGGGGAGCGGCATCCTCGGCGCGGGATCGCTCTTCGCCACGTTCGACACCCTGGCGACGAGCGTCGGCCTGCTCTCTCCTGGCGCCTCGACGCTGGCCGCGGTCCTGGTGGTGTTCGCGTTCGCCTCGAAGGCCGGCCTGGCGCCGTTTCACGCGTGGCTGCCCGAGGCGCACCCGCGCGCTCCCAGCCATGTCTCGGCGCTGATGTCAGGGGCGATGCTGAAGGTCGCCATCTACGGCCTGCTCCGTTTCACCTCGGTGTGTTGGCCCGATCTGCCGGCCGCCTGGGGCACCTCGCTGCTCGCGCTCGGCCTGGCCACGGCGATGGTGGCGGTGATTTACGCCAACATCGCGCGCGAGATCAAGCGAATCCTCGCGTGGAGCAGCGTCGAGAACATCGGCCTCGTGTTCACGATGTTTGGCTTCCAGCTCCTGCTGCGCCGCGAGGGGTGGCCGGTCCTGGCCGACGCGGCGCAGGCCGCGATGTTCATGCACCTGCTCGCGCACGCGCTGTTCAAGTCGGGGCTCTTCCTCGGGGCGGGAGCCGTGATGCACGGCGCGCACACAGGAAAGCTCGAGATGCTCGGCGGCCAGGCCAACCGCATGCCGCGGCTCTCCGTGGCGGTCCTGGGGCTCTGCCTGGCGGGCGCCGCACTCCCGCCGTTCGGCTCGTTCGTCGCCGAGTGGATGCTGCTGCAAGCGGCGCTGACCTCGCTCGGCACCCGCAACGCCCACGTGGTGATCGCGAGCGTGGCGGTGCTGGTCGGCATGGCGTTCGTGGCCGGCCTGGCCGTCTTCGCGATGGTGCGCCTGTTCTCGTTCGTCTTCCTGGCCGAGCCGCGATCTGCGCAGGCGCGGGCGGCCGTGGAACCGGCCGGGTCGCTGGGGCGTCCCATCGCGGGACTCGCCGCCGCGGGGCTCGCGCTCGGCGTCCTCTCGCCGTGGATGTCTCCTCTGTTCCCGGTGAAGCTCGAGGTGCTCGGCCCGAGCCTCTCGGCCGGTCCGCCCTCCTCCGGCCCGAGCGGCTTGTGGCTCGCCCCGGCCCTGGCCGCCGCGCTCGCGGCCGCGCTGTGCCTCGCGTGGCTCATCAGGCGCAGCCCGGGGTCGACACTCCGCACCCGGCGATCTCACACGTGGGATTGCGGGCAACCGATCGACGCGACCATGGAATACACGGCGACCGGGTTTTCGGCGCCGGTGCGGTTCTTCCTGCGCGACATCGTCCGCGCCGAGAAACACCTCGTGTTCCGCCCTGTCGTGCCGTCGAACCCCTGGATTCGCCATGGACAGATGGAGTTCAGGAAAGCCGGCGGCATCCTCGGCCGCCTCTACTTCCCGGTCGCGCGGCTCATCGAGGACGTCGGGGGGTGGCTCAAGCAACTGCAGAACGGCGTCATCCAGTTCTACATCGCGCTGATCCTCGCGACGCTGCTGCTGACCCTGTGGGTGGCGCTGTGAACCCCGCCCTCCTGACCACCGTGCAGGTCGTGGTCGTGGTGACGTTCGCGCCGCTCGCGACCGGCGTCGTTCGCCGCGTCAAGGCGTTCCTCCAGGGCCGGCACGGCCCGCCGGTGCTGCTGCCCTATTGGACGTTGCTGACGCTGATGCGGAAGGAGATGGTGCTGTCGACCAGCACCTCCTGGGTGTTCCGCGCGGCGCCGTACGTCGTGCTCGCCACCGCGCTGTTGTCCGCGGCAGTGCTGCCGCTGGTGGCGCGCGGCGGCATCGCCGCCCCGCTCTCGCACATGGTGGTCGTGGCCGGGATCTGGATGCTGGGCGCCGTGTTCCTCGTCTTGGCGGGCCTCGACTCGGCCGGTGCATTCGGCGGGATGGGATCGAGCCGCGAGATGACGATCTCGGCGTTCCTCGAGCCGGCGCTGATCGTGACGCTCGCCTCGTTCGCCCTGGCGTCAGGGTCGTCCACGGTGGACGGGATGCTCGCGATCGGAGGCCGGGGCCTCCTCTCTCGCCCCTGGGTGCTCCCGGCCCTCGCCTCGCTCGGGCTGATTGCGCTCGGCGAGAACGCGCGCTACCCGGTGGACAATCCCGCCACACACCTGGAATTGACGATGGTGCACGAGGCGATGGTGCTCGAGTACTCGGGCCCCTACCTGGCGCTGATGGAGCTGGCGAGCATGGTCAAGCTCGCGGTGTTCGCGCTGCTCCTCGTGAACATCGTCCTCCCCGCCGGACTCCTGACGACGGCGACCGGCATCGTGGCGCTCGCGGCCGCGCCGCTGGTGACCGCGGTCAAACTTGGCGCGGCGATGGTGCTCCTTGCGCTGGTCGAATCGAGCATGGCGAAGCTTCGGTTCTACGGCCTGCCCGAGTACTTCTTCGGCTCGCTCTTTCTCGGCCTCACGAGCCTCGCGCTCGGATTGTTCGCGGGATGGCTATGACAACCGACATGGTTTCGCTCGAAGGCGTCTGCGCGGGCTGCATGCTGCTCACGGCGTTCTTCTCGATGGGACGAAAGCGCCTGCCGACGCTGCTCCGACACTACGCGCTCTCGTCCGCGTGCCTGGCCGGCCTCATCGTCACCCACGCCGTTCGAACCTCGCATCCCGCCGAGTACGCGGGCGCCGTGGCGACCATCCTCGTCAAGGTCGTGGTGATTCCGCTCGCGATTCTCGCAACGGCGCATCGCTGCGGCGAGTCGCTCCGGCTGAAGCCGATCACGCGGCCCGTCGTGTCATACGCGCTGGCCGTGGCGGCGGTGGGCGGCGCCTACCTGATGTCGCGGCGGCTGCCGCTCGAGATCGGCCCGACGTCGCCAGTCGGCCACATCATCCCGCTCTGGAGCCTGGTGTTCGTCGCGCTGGCCTTGATCTTCCTGGGGTTCCTGATGCTGATCATCCGCCGGGACCTCTTCTCGCAGATCATCGGGTTCCTCACGGTCGAGAACGGGATCTCGGCTTTCGCCGTCGTCGCGCTCGGCGGCGTCCCGTTCCTCATGGAGATGGGCATCTTCGCGGTGATCGGCGGCGGCGTGCTGCTGATGGCCGTACTGAGCCAGCAGGTCCACAGCCTGTACCGCTCGCACGACACCGCCATCCTCAGTGACCTGATCGACTGACATGCTGCTGCTCGCGTCGCTCCTCGTCCCGCTCCTCGCGTCGCTCGGTGCGGTGGTCGTGCGCGACGTCCGGGCGCTCGGCCGGTCGGCCGTGGCCGCCAGCGCGGTGGCGACACTCGGCCTCGGCGCCGTGGCCGGGAGCGTGTTCGCCCGCGGGCCGATGTGGGTGGGCGACTACTGGATGGTCGATCGGTTCACGGCGCTGATGATCGTCCTCATCCAGGTGGTCTGGGTGGGCGCGTCGCTGGCGAGCGTGCGCTACATCGGCCTGGAGCACGAGGCGGGCATTCTCTCGACGCGCAAGGTGCGCATCTACTACGGCCTCCTGCCCCTGTTCATGCTGGCGATGCTCGTCACGGTCGCGACCGACCACCTGGGCATTCTCTGGATCGCGCTCGAGGCGACGACGCTGACGACGACGCCGCTGGTGGCGCTCTACAAGAAGGACGGCGCGATCGAGGCGGCCTGGAAGTACCTGCTGCTCTGCTCGCTCGGCATCAGCGTGAGCCTGCTCGGGCTGCTGCTGCTCGCCTACGCGGGCGTTGGCGCGGGGTTACCGATCGACCGGGCGTTCTCGCTCGGCGCCCTCCGGGAGCACGCCGCCACGCTCGATCCGCAGGTCGTGCGGTGGGCCTTCGTCTTCCTCTTCGTCGGCATCGGGACCAAGGTCGGCTTCGTGCCGATGCACCCCTGGCTGCCCGACGCCCACAGCCGAACCCCCTCTCCCATCTCGGCCGCGCTGTCGGGCGTGCTGTTGAACGTGGCCCTGTACGCGCTGCTGCGGGCACGCGCCGTCGTGGATCTCGCCCTCGGGCAGGACGACTGGACGTCCGGCTTCTTCGCCGGGTTCGGGCTGCTCTCGATCCTCTTCGCCGCGTTCGTGCTGCTGCACCAGCGGAACTACAAGCGGATGCTGGCGTACCACAGCGTGGAGCACATGGGGCTGATCGCGTTCGGCCTCGGGATGGGGCCGGTCGGCGCGGCTGGTGCGGTGATGCACATGATCGGTCACACGCTGGCGAAGAGCGCGCTCTTCTTTTCGGCCGGCGAGGTCCTGCTGCGGCTGCACACGACGAAGATCGCCAACATCAAGGGGCTGTGGCGGTCGGCGCCGCGCACCTCGCTGGCGTTGATGCTCGGCTTCCTCGGCCTCATCGGCATGCCGACGTCGATCATCTTCTCGAGTGAGCTGACGTTTCTGATGGCGGCGGCCCGTCGCAGCCCAGGCGCCGCACTCGCCGTCATCGTCGGCCTGGCGATCGTGCCCATCGGGGTGCTGCACCACCTGTTCTCGATGCTGTTCTCGCGCGCCCCGGCCGGCGCCCCGTCCCCCGAGCCGCCCGAGTCATTCACCCTCACCCATGCCGTCGTCGCGGTTGAACTGGCGCTGCTGTTCGGCGGCGGCGTGTTCTTCCTGAGCACCCCGGGATTCGAGTGGGCCGCCAGCATCGCCCGCGCCTTCACGGTGTATCCATGAACGTCGACGAACTGCTTCGATCGCTCGCGGAGATGAGCCGCGACGTGCGGGTATCGGCCGAGGGCCGGGTGATCGCCTGGGTGCGCCGAACCGACTTCCCCGGCGTAGCGACCAGCCTGCACGTACGATCGGGCCTGCCGCTGGACCTCCTGTTCGCCACCGACGACCGCGCGGAAGGCCGAGGATTCGGTGTCCACGCGGTGTTCGCCCTCGATCAGGCCCATTACTGGCTGGAGATCGCGACCGATCTGCCGGCGGAGTCGCCGTGGTACGAATCGATCACGCGCGAGGTGATGGCGGCGCACTGGTACGAGCGATACGCGCAGGACATGTTTGGCATCCGCGCCGAAGGCCACCCGGACGACCGCCGGCTGGTCCATCACGAGAACGTGCCCGCCCTCACCCACCCCCTGCGCAAGGACTTCGCGTGGAACACCCGGCTGGCACAGGCCAACGAGCCATACCCGATGGGACGCGTGGAGGGCGAGGGCATCTTCCAGATCCCGGTCGGGCCGATCCACGCCGGGATTATCGAGCCTGGCCACTTCCGGTTCAACGTGGCCGGCGAGCGGATCATTACGCTCGAGGGCAAGTTGTTCTTCACTCACAAGGGCGTCGAAAAGCTCCTCGAGGGCCGCACGCATGCCGACGCGCTGCCGTTCGTCGAGCGGGTGTCCGGCGACTCCGCCGCCTCGCACGCGCTGGCGTTCTGCCAGGCGGTCGAGGCGATCGCCGGCTGCAAGGTGCCCGAGCGCGCGTGCATGCTTCGCGTCCTGGCCGTCGAGCTCGAGCGGTTCACGATGCACCTGCACGACCTGGCTAACATCTGCGGCATGGGAACGGGGTTCACGGTGATGGCCGCCAACGGCTTCCGGATCGTCGAGCGGCTGCGCCGCCTCTCCGCGCGGCTGTTCGGCAACCGGTTCTTCCGCGGACTCGTGGTGCCGGGCGGAGTGTCAACACCCTGGACATCCGCGCAGATGGCCGACGCGGTCGACACGGTGGACGGGGCGTGGTCCGAGGCGTCTTCGCTGGTCCGCCTGGCGCTCGACTCCGACACGCTCCGCGACCGGCTTGAAACCACCGGGGTGCTCACCAGGGACGCGGCCTGGGCGTACGGCGCAAAGGGCGTGGCCGCGCGGGCCTCGGGGATCGATCGCGACGCGCGGCGGAACCATCCCCACGCCGGCTACGGGCTGCTGTCCTTCAGCGGACGGACGCGCACCGAGGGCGACGTGTTCGCGCGGGTCATGCTGCGCGTGGACGAGATGTCCGACGCGCTCAACCTGATCCGGGCTGCCGCCGGGTTCTGCCGCGATCGGACGAGCGAGTCCGACTACCGGGCGGACTGCGAGTGCCGAGACGGCGACGCGCTCGGCTGGGCGGAAGGATGGCGCGGACAGATCCTCGACTGGGTGCGGATGCGCGACGGGGTGATCGACCGCGCCGTCATCCGCGACCCGTCATTCTGCAACTGGCCGCTGTTCGGCGAACTCGGCCCCGGCAACATCGTCCCCGACTTCCCGCTCTGCAACAAGTCGCTCAACCTGAGCTACTCGGGAACGGACTTGTAGACGGGTGGCGGCGAGAGGGGCGCGTTACAATCTCAGCCTTGGAAGATGTCTAGAGAGATGGCACTTGACCTGCTGGTGTTCGGGCCGCATGCGGACGATCTCGAGATCGGCCTGGGGGGAACGATTGCGCGGCACGCGTCCGAAGGGTGGCGCGTCGGCCTGTGCGACCTTACCCGGGGCGAGATGGGCAGCAATGGCACGCCGGAAGAACGGCTGCGCGAAGCAGAGGAGGCGCGGGCGATCCTTGGCGCCGAGTGGCGCGAGAATTTCGGGTGGCCGGATCGCGGCATCACCGGCGACTCGCGTCAACTGGCCGATGTCGTGCGGCTCGTCCGGCAGTGGCGGCCCCGCGCGGTGGCGCTCCCCTACTGGGACGACCGCCACCCGGATCACGTGGCGGCAAGCCGCGTCCTGACCGAAGGGGTGTTCAACGCGCGCCTGCGTCGGTACGCCGGTGAGGGCGACGCCTGGGCGCCCGACTGGGTCTGCTACTACTTCATCAACGATGCCGGCCCCATATCGTTCGCCCTCGACGTCTCGGCGCACTACGACACGAAACGTCGCGCCCTCGCCTGCTATCGGAGCCAGTTCCGGACCGACGCCGGCGCCGTCGCCACGCGGCTGAACGCGCCGACCTTCTCGCAGCTGATCGAGAGCCGCGATGGACAGTTCGGCGCGCTGGCGGGCGTCGCCTTCGCCGAGGGCGTGGTGGTGAAGGAACCGGTACTCCGGCCCCACCTTTTCAAAGACTGGAGCGCGCGCCCGTGAAGATCGCCGTCATCTGCTACGCCTCGATCGGCGGCAGCGGTATCGTCGCGACCGAACTGGCCAAGTGCCTGGCGGCACGCGGCCACGAGATCCACCTCGTGAGCCGCGAGCAGCCGTTCCGCCTGGGCGACGACCAGCCGGGCGTCGTGTTTCATCGCGTGATCACACCGTCCTACCCGCTGTTTCGCGAGCCGCAGTACGTGTTGTCGCTCTCGACGAAGATCATCGAACTGGCGCGGGCCGTCGACCTCGACATCATCCACGCGCACTACGCGATCCCCCACGCGGCCGCCGCCTACCTGGCCCGACAGGTGCTGGCGGGCACCGGTCAGTCCCCCGTGCCCCGCATCGTCACGACGCTTCACGGCACGGACATCACGCTGGTCGGCAGCGACCCGTCGTACGCGGAGACCATCGGGTTCTGCATCGATCGGTCGGACGGCGTCACCGCGGTCTCGGAGAGCCTCAAGGCGGACACGTACAAGGGGCTGCCCGTCCGGACGGATATCCGCGTGATCCCGAACTTCCTCGACTGCTCCCTCCACCACCGCGTCGAGACGGGCGACCTGCGCGCGCGGCTGGCCGGCCCCAACCGCGCCATTGTGATGCACGTGTCGAACTACCGGCCGGTGAAGCGGATCGACGCCCTTGTCGAAGTGTTCGCGAGAATCCGCAAATCGGTCCCTGCCACGCTGGTGATGGTCGGCGACGGCCCGGACCTGCCGCACGGTCTGGCGCTGGCGAGAGACCTGGGCGTCGCGGACGACGTGAAGGCCGTGGGTGAGCAGGGAGACGTGCGTTCGTTCCTCTCGGTCGCCGACCTGTTCCTGCTACCGTCGGCGACGGAGAGCTTCGGCCTGGCGGCGCTCGAGGCGATGGCGTGCGCGGTGCCGGTGATTGCGTCGCACGTGGGCGGGCTGCCGGAAGTCATCGAGAGCGGGGTCAGCGGCTACCTGCACCCGCCGGACGACCTGGACGGCATGGCGGCCAGCGGGGTCGCGCTGCTGAGCGACGATGAGCTTCATCGGCGAATCGCGGCCGCCGGGCAGCAGGTCGTGCGTGGCCGCTACTGCGCGGATCGCATCGTGCCACTGTACGAACGGTTCTACGAAGAGGTGCTGAGCCGGCGCCAGGCAGGACTCCCGGAGGCCTGACACCGAAGGCCAGACGCCGAGGCCTGACGCGGCGCGGCCCGGGCCGCCACGTGCTACGCTACCGAACGTGCATGTCCCCGACGGGTACCTCAGCCCAGCCACCTGCGCCGCGCTCTACGCCGGCGCCGCGCCGTTCTGGTTTGTGGCGCTCCGCCGCCTCGAGCGGACGCTGCACACGCGGCTGGTGCCCCGGGTGTCGCTCTTCGCGGCCTTCTCGTTCGTCGTGATGATGTTCAACATCCCGCTGCCGGGCGGGACGACGGGGCACGCGGTGGGGATGGCGCTGGCGGCGATTGTGCTCGGGCCGGCTGGCGCGATCCTGGCGATCTCGACGGCGCTGATCATCCAGGCGTTCTTCTTCGGCGACGGCGGCATCACGGCGATCGGCGCCAACTGCTTCAACATGGCGATCGTCGGCTCGCTGGTCGCGTTTGTCGTGTACCGCGTGCTGGCGGGACGCGCCCCGCTCGACTCGCCGCGCCGGGTTGTCGCGGCCGGCCTCGCGGGCTACGTGGCGATCAACGCCGCCGCCCTGGTGACGGCCATCGAGTTCGGCCTGCAGCCCCTGCTCTTCCTGGACGCGTCGGGCGCGCCGCTCTACTGTCCCTATCCGCTCAGCGTCGCGGTTCCGGCGATGATGATCGGCCACCTGACGATCGCCGGGATCGCCGAGCTCGTGCTGACCGGTGGCGTGGTGGCGTTCCTGCAGCGCACGGACCCGGCGCTCCTGGCGGCAACCGCTGGACGGGGCGTCATGGCGATCGCAGGGAACTCCGCAGCGGCGTCTGGTGGACTTCGACCGCTTTGGATCACGCTCGGCGTGCTGCTCGTGCTGACGCCACTCGGCCTGCTGGCGGGTGGCGCGGCGTGGGGCGAATGGCAGGCGTCCGACTTCTCCGACGCGGCTTCACGCCAGGCGATCGCGGCGGCCTCGCTCGGTCAGCCGCCGCCGGCGACGCCACCGCGCGGCCTCGAGCGATTCTCGTCCACCTGGACGGCCCCGCTCCCCGACTACGCGCCCCCGTTTCTCCGGAGCGCGCCCGTCGGGTACGCGCTCTCGGCGATGTTCGGCGCCGGACTCGTGATCCTGGCGATCACCGGCATTGCCGCGCTTCTCCGCGTCAGGCAGCGCGCGGGAACCGCCGACGACACGGTGAGCCTGTGAGCGGGAACGTGCGCCCCCGCGGCGGGTTTGCCGAGCGCACGGTGAACGGCCTGCTCGAGGCGATGGAACGCGCGATGCTGGCGGAGACCAACGCCGCCGGCACGGGCTGGCTGCAGCGGCTCGACCCGCGGGTCAAGCTCGCGGGCCTGCTCTCGCTCGTCACGGCCGTGGCGATGTCGCACCGGGCGGAGGTCATCGCGGCGTTGTTCGGCGTCGGAATCGCGATCGCGATCGCATCGCGCCTCCCGCTCAGTACGCTGCTGTCGGGCGTCTCTCTTGCCACCGTCGCCTTCTCGTCGGCGCTGGCGCTGCCCGCAATCTTCCTGACGCCCGGACGGACCGTGGGCACGGTCCCCGTCGTCGGCTGGACCATCACCGCGCAAGGCCTGACGACGGCCGGCTACCTCGTCCTGCGGGTTGCGGCCACCACGACGCTCGGGTTTCTCCTGGTCTTCAGCACGCGCTGGGCTCACGTGCTCAAGGCGTTGCGCGCCTTCCGCGTCCCGGTCGTGTTCGTCGTGATCCTCGGGATGACCTACCGGTACATCCTGCTGCTGCTCGAGGCGGCGCGCGACATGTTCGACGCGCGGCGGAGCCGCACGGTCGGCCCGCTGGCGGGCAGGGAGCGACGCCGGCTGGTCACGCAGGGCGCGGGCGTGCTGCTGGCGAAGAGCCTGCACCTGTCCGGGGAGGTCTTCCTGGCGATGCAGGCTCGCGGGTTTCGCGGGGAAGTGTATCTGCTGGACGACTTCGTGATGGCGCGCACCGACTGGATCGCCCTCGCGTCGTGCGCGGGCGTGGCGTTAGCCGCGGTGTGGGCTGGCCGATGACCCTCTTCGAAATCGAATCGCTCACCTATCGGTTCAACCGGATCACGGCGCTCGACGGACTGTCGATGACGATCCCGGCAGGCACGCGCATCGGGCTGCTCGGCGCCAACGGGTCGGGCAAGTCCACGCTGTTGCGAATCCTCGACGGCCTGTACTTCGCGGAGTCGGGGGTCGTCCGCTTTCTCGGCGACGCGTTGACGGAAGCGCGGTTCGGCGACAACGAGTTCGCCTACGGGTTCCGGCGCCGGGTGGGCATGCTCTTCCAGAATCCGGACGCGCAGCTCTTCAACGCCACGGTCTTCGACGAGGTGGCGTTCGGTCCGCTGCAACTCAGGTGGTCGGCGGCCGACGTGCGCGCCCGCGTCATGGACACGCTCGAGCGCCTGCGCCTCGCGCACCTCGAGCACCGGGTACCCCAGCGGCTATCGGGCGGCGAGAAGAAGCGCGTGGCGCTGGCGAGCGTGCTCGTGATGGACCCCGAGGTGCTGCTCCTCGACGAGCCGACGGACGCGCTCGACCCGCGCAGCCAGAGTCAGCTGATCGACCTGCTCATGGGGTGGGCGGACGGGTCGAAATCGGTCATCACAGCCACGCACCACCTGGGCATCCTCGGGGACATTGCCGACCGCTGCTTCGTCCTGGATCGCGGACGCCTGGTGGCCGACCGGACACCAGCCGACATCCTGCAGGACGAGGACCTCCTCGACCGCACCAACCTGATCCACGTCCACCGCCACCGCCACGACGAGGGACACGTTCACTCTCACCCGCACCTGCACGGCCTGTAGCCGTCCAGGGTCAGCACCGACCCCTCAGCGTCCCGCCTTCGTCGCTCCGCGACTTCGGCGTGGCAGGCAGCACCGACCCTTCATCGTCAGTTCCGACCCCTCAGCGTCAGCACCGACCCCTCATCGTCAGTTCCGACCCCTCAGCGTCAGCACCGACCCTTCATCGTCAGTTCCGACTCTTCTTCGTCAGTAGATCATGTCCCCGGTGAGGAACGCGCGGGTGCGGGGATCCGAGGGGTGATCCAGCAGTTCCGCCGTGGGCGCAGCCTCGACGATCTGGCCATCGAGTAGCAGCGCGGCGCGATG
>JADGOB010000155.1 GCA_017883185.1 Acidobacteriota bacterium | reverse complement strand
TCCGCACCGACTGGCGCGTCCAAGTGCGCGCTCATCGCCCCCAGACCTGCCAACTCCTTGAGTACGGCGTGCGGGTAGTGGCCCTGACGATCAATGGCGTCCGCCTGTTCGGTTCACGTCCGTTTCTCCGAGGGCGGTCGACGTGGAGGCTGGCTCTGACTCCGCCGGGGACACGGGAACGCGCCGGTGACGGCGGTTGAAGAGGCCAGATTGGCCGCCGACCCTGCACTGACAGCCAGCAGGCCGCTCGCGGGCGCAGAAGGCCCGCGCCAGGTGGGCCGGCAGACCTGAAGGCCCGCCCCGAGGCCGAACGCCCTCCGGTGCTACTCGGCCGCGGGCGTGCGCGCGCCGCCGGCGTCCTGCCAGAACGGCATCCAGGTGAGCGCCACCAGCTGCACCGAAATCCCCGTCTTCTTCGGCGCCACCGTCACCGTTTCCAGCGGGCCGCCCGCCATCGTCGCCTCGAGCGCCGAGGTCTGCTCGCGCAGGTCCGCCTCGAGCGCGTCGATCTGCTGCTGCACCGCCCCCACGCTCTCACCCGCGCGCTTGACGTCCTCCGATTCCTTCATCGTCCGTCCCACGCCGCGCGCCGCCGTCGTCGCCCGGCCGATCGTGGACGCGCTCACCGCCTTGCGCCCCATCAACGCGCCCAGCAGCGTCGCGCCGAACGAGATCGCCGTCTGCATCTTCGCCGCCGTGGCCTGGCTCGCCTCGCGCTCCTGCGCCGCCTGCGCCCGCCGCAGCCGCTCCTGCAGCGTAGTCAGCTTCGGCGCATACTGCTGCCGCAATCGCTCGACGGCCTGGTCGCGACACTCGCGCGCCGCCTGCTGCAGCCGCACGCGGAACTGCCCCTCGCTCTCGCCGGGCTGCGACACGAGCGCCGGGTCGGCCGACCGGAGCAGCGCCAGTTTCTTTGCCCCGTAGATCCAGGTCACGAACGACTTCGTCCACGCGTCGTAGCTCTTCGCCTGCGAGGCCGCCGTCGGCAGCGTGTCGTACCCCGCGCCCGCCGCCGCCTCACGCTCGAGATCGGATGGCCCGAACACGCTCGCGCTCGACGCGCTCCAGTCGACCGGCACCGCCGCATCGCCGATCGGCGTCGTCACCGTCATCGTCTCGATCGCGTCCACGCTGGCCTTCGCGTCCGTGAAGCGAACCTGCGCCACGCCGAACAACATCGGCGAGTAGACGAGCTGCGAGCCGTCCGGCGCCTCGCCGCGCACGGGCAGGAAGAACTGATCGACACCCGGCGGCAGCACCGGCACAGTCTTCGACTGACCCGCCTCGTCCGACTGGCGTGCCGTGGCCCCCGACTGATCCGCCGTCGCTTCCGACCGACCTGCCGTGGTCCCCGACTGACCTACCGTTACTTCCGACCGACGTGCCGTGGTCCCCGACTGACGTGCCGTTGTTTCCGACTTGATCGGATCCATCAACCGCTTGATCTCCTGCCGGCCCAGGGGACCGCGCAGGTAGGACAGCGCCCATCTGGTTTCGAAGACGACCGGCTGGTCCTCGTGCACGTTGTTCATGAGGAAGACGCGGCTGCCCAGCGCCGCCAGCGTCGCCTCCATCTTTCCCTTGTCAAACGTGCTTCCGGCCGTCGCGGCCGCGCCCTCGAGCCCTTCGATCACACGCGCCTTGTCGCGCTCGGTCTGCAGCCGGCCGAGGAACCAGGTCCCCGCGTTCGACAGCCCCTTGTAGTCGAGGTCCACCGGGTTCTGCGTGGCGAGCACGACGCCAAGGCCGAACGCGCGCCCCTGCTTCAGCAGCGTCATCAGCGGCGCTTTCGACGGCGGGTTGGCCACCGGCGGGAAGTAGCCCGTAATCTCGTCCATGTAGAGCAGCGCCCGGAGGCTGGTCGTTCCGCCCTGCACCCGCATCCACCCCACCATCTGGTTGAGCAGCAGCGACACGAAGAACATCCGCTCCGCGTCGCCAAGGTGCGCGATGGAGAAGATCGAGACGCGCGGCTTGCCGTCCGCGGTGTAGAGCAACTGCTGCACGTCGAGCGGTTCGCCCGCCATCCACGATCCGAACCCCGGCGACGCCAGCAGGTTGTTGAGCGCCATCGCGAGCTGGAATCGCTCCTTCGCCGGGTAGAACGACTCGAGGTCGAACACGCCTACGCGCGAGATCGGCGGCGACTGGATCTGCTGGATGAGGGTGGGCAGGTCCATGTCCTTCCCGCCGCGCCACGCCGCGTCGACGAGCGAGGAGAGGAGGATGTGGTCGCGGCTCTTGACCGGGTCGGCATCGAGCCCGAGCAGCCCCAGGATGCTCGTCACGGTGGTCGTGATCCGCTCGCGGAACAGCTCGGCATCCGACGCCGCGTCTCCTGGGGGCGCGCAGAGCGACCGCAGGATCGACACCGGCAACCCTGCCTCGCTGCCCGGCGTGTAGATGGCGAAATCGGCGGCGTCGCGCAGCCGCGCGATCCGATCGCCGTCTTCGTCCCACTCGGCCAGCCCCTTCTTCCACAGTTCCGCCTGCTGGGCGGCGTACTCCTCGATGCTCACGCCCTTCCGGCGCGCATCGTCCGGGTTGACCCAGGGCAGGAAGTCCTCGGGCCGAAGCTCGGGGAAGGTGAGCAGCAGGTTGCCGAGGTCGCCCTTCGGGTCGATGACGATGGCGGGAACCTTGTCGATCGCCGCCTCCTCTAGCAGTGAGAGGCACAACCCGGTCTTGCCGCTGCCTGTCATGCCCACGCACACCGCGTGGGTGACCAGGTCGCGCGAGTCGTAGAGCAGCCAGCCCTTGCCGCGCTCCCGCGTGGCGAGGTCGTACGGGCGGCCGAGATAGAAGACGCCGAGCTTTTCGAAGTCCTGCATGGAGAGTACTGTACCGCAGCGAGGACGGGTCGCAAGGGCGGATACCGCAAGGTGGGGACCGCGGGGCCGTCCGGGAAGGCCGGGGGCCAAACCGTTCGATGCGCGGGGTGGCTCCGGGCATGCCGGGGATGAGCCGCGGATGGAGACTCCCGGACGGCAACCTGAATCACATATATAATAATATCCTTGTCTTCGATCGGCCCGTCTCCGCAGTCATGAGCCATTATGATACCCAGCCGCGAACGTGGCCGGTCACTGATTGAACTCGATCCCACCGTGTCGCCGCCGGTGGCGCTGCCCGACCGCATTTACGCCACGCTGAAGCATCGCATCCTGACCTGCACGATGCTTCCAGGTTCGCGCATCGTGGAGAAGGAGCTGTGCTCCGAGATGCAGGTGTCGCGGACGCCGCTGCGGGAGGCGCTCAACCGCCTGGCGCTCGAAGGGCTCGTCACCATTGCGCCCTATCGCGGCTTCGCCATCGCGCTGCTGACCCTCGCAGGCTTCCGGGAATTGTGCGAGGTGAGGCGGATCCTGGAGGCCGAGGCCGGGGCGCTCGCCGCCCAGCGGGCCACCGACGCTGACCTGACCCGCCTGGCCGGGCTTGCCGAGCTGAAGTACCGGAGGGAAGACCGCCAGACGTACGAGAAGTACCTGCGCGCGAACAGCGCGTTCCACCTCGCGCTCGTGAAGTGCACCCGCAACGTGCGGCTCGAGGCGCTGGTGATGGCGGCGCTCGACCAGCACCAGCGCCCGCTCTACATGGGCCTCGGCGTCGGCGTGGACGGCAAGGCGTCCACAGCCGAGCACCTGGAGATCATCGAGGCGCTTCGCCGGCGCAGTTCCGCGAAGGTTCGGAAGGTGATACTCGAGCACATCACGCGGGGAGAGGATCGCATCGCCCGGGCGCTCATTGCGGCCGGGTACTAGAGGATGCGGTCATGATCCAGCAGGTGTCCCTCGTCGCCAGCGGTGATTCGCGCCTCTCCGCCAACCGCGCCTGCTGGCCAGCCCAGGCCGAGCTCGAGGCAACCCTCGCCCGGACCTTCGACGCCCTCGGGTGCCGGGTCGTCCGCGGCCATGCCGTGGACGCCGCCAGGGGCCACGGCTTTCTCGACAGCCAGGCCGCGGGCATCGAGGCGTTCCGCCACATCGACCCGACGATCCCCATCGTCGTCGCCGAAGCCGTGTGGCAGTACACCAGCCACGTCCTGCCGGGCCTCACGCGGCACCGGGCGCCGATCCTCACCGTGGCGAACTGGAGCGGCCAGTGGCCCGGCCTCGTCGGCATGCTCAACCTGAACGGCTCGCTCACGAAAGCCGGGATCCCCTACAGCACGATCTGGAGCGAGACGTTCGACGACGAGTTCGCGCGGCGCGCGCTGAGGCAATGGCTCTCTGAAGGACGGATCGAGCACGACCTCGGGCACGTGCGCCCGTTCGCCCCAGGGACGTGGGCCGACGATCTCCGCGCGGCCGCCGTGCGAGGCGCCGAACTCGGCCGCGAGCTTCGCGACCGGCAGGCGATCATGGGCATCTTCGACGAGGGGTGCATGGGGATGTACAACGCGATCATCCCCGACCATCTGCTGCACGCGCTCGGCGTCTTCAAGGAACGCCTCAGCCAGTCGGCGCTCTACGCCGCGATGCTCACCGTGTGCGACGACACCGCGAGGCGTCACCTCGACTGGTTGCTGACGCGTGGCATGACCTTCGACCTCGGGCGCGATTCGGACACGGAGCTGACCGAGGGCCAGGTGCTCGAGGGCCTGAAGATGTACGAGGCGGCGGTGCGCCTGGCGCACGCGTTCGGGTGCGCCGTCATCGGCATCCAGTATCAGCAGGGGCTGAAGGACGTCTGCGTCGCCTCCGACCTGGCCGAAGGCCTCCTGAACAACCCTGACCGCCCGCCGGTATCGGGCGACGATGGCCGGGTGCTGTTCGAGGGGCTGGCGGTCCCGCACTTCAACGAAGTGGACGAAGCGGCCGGGCTCGATGCGCTGCTGACCAACCGGGTGTGGTGCGACGCCGGCGTCGATCCGTCCACCACGCTGCACGATGTGCGCTGGGGCGCGAAATTCGAGGGCGCCGGCGTGGACGAGTTCGTCTGGGTGTTCGAGATCTCGGGCGCCGTGCCCACCAGTCACCTCGAGGGCGGATACGCGGGCGCGTGCGGTGAACGCCAGCCGCCCATGTACTTCCCCCGCGGAGGCGCGACGATCAAGGGCGTGAGCAAACCGGGCGAAATCGTCTGGAGTCGCATCTACGTCGAGAAAGACGCGCTCTGGATGGACATCGGCCGCGGCGGTGCGATCCGCCTGCCGGAAGCGGAGACACAGCGGCGGTGGGCGGCCACCACGTCGCAGTGGCCCGTCATGCACGCGCTGCTCTACGGTGTGACCCGCGACCAGTTCATGGCCAAGCACAAGGCGAACCACGTGCAGGTGGCCTACGCGCCCGACGCGGCGTCCGCCCGGCGGCTGCTCGCCGCGAAAGCCGGCATGGCGCACGCACTCGGGATCCGTGTGAACCTATGCGGCGACGTCGAGGACGCGCTGGATCGCCACCAGCCGTCGGAGTTCCGCGCGTGATTGACGACGCGGGGCGTGCGGACGCGCCGAGCGCCGGCAAGTCCACCCTGATCAAGATCCTCTCGGACGGCAAGCTGGACGCCACGTTCGTGTATCCGACGGGAGGCCGGCAGGCCGTGGACCTGGCCGCGAAGATCCTGGCGGGCGAGAAGGTGCCGCACCGGGTCGTCCTCCCGACCGAGAAGGTGGTGCGGCCTGCGGCGGCCGAGCGATGAATCAGAGATCGTGGTGAGCTGCGCCGAACCGCGGGGCGACCCCGCTCGCGGTCATCCCCAGGCGGCTCGTGTCCGCGATCCCGAATCGCGGTCACTCATAATAGCCGGCGCGACTACCCGACCAGAGGTGCCGACCGTGGACCTGACACCCGACCGCATGTTCATCACCAGCACGCTGGTGGATCTCGTCCGGATCAACTCGATCAACCCGCGTATCGCGCCGGACGGCGCCGGCGAGGCAGAGATTGCCGCGTATGTCGCCCGGACGCTGGCGTGGCTCGGCCTCGACCAGACGACGTTCGAATCGCAGCCGGGACGCGTCACGGCGATGGGCACGTTGCGCGGGACGGGCGGCGGAGGGTCGCTCATGCTGAACGGCCATGCGGACACCGTCGGCATCGAGGGGATGACCGACCCGTTCTCCGCGCAGATCCGCGATGGCCGTCTCTACGGCCGGGGCGCGCACGACATGAAGGGCAGCCTGGCCGCCTGCATCGGCGCCGCGAAGATCCTGGCCGACGCCGGGGTCAGACTCCGGGGCGACCTGGTGATTGCGGCCGTGGCCGACGAGGAATACGGCAGCCTCGGTACGGCCGACCTGATCGATCGGTGCCACGTGGACGCGGCGGTCGTCACCGAGCCGACGAACATGGATGTCTGCCTGGCTCACAAGGGCTACGTGTGGGTCGAGGTGGAGACGCACGGCACGGCGGCCCACGGCAGCCGGTTCACGGAAGGCGTGGACGCGGTGATGCGGATGGGCCGGTTCCTCTCCTCGCTCGACCGCCTGGAGCAGTCGCTGCGTCTCGGGCCCGCGCACCCGCTCGTCGGGCCACCCTCGCTGCACGCCGCGATGATCGAGGGAGGGACCGGCCTGAGTACTTACGCTGCGCGGTGCCGGCTGCAGATCGAGCGGCGCACCGTCCCGGGCGAGACCGTGGAGGCCACGGTTAGCCAGATCCAGGCGCTCGTCGATCAGTTGTCGGCCGACGACCCGAGCTTCCAGGCTACCGTGCGCCCGTTCTTCGCGCGGGAACCGTTTGAGGTCGCGCCCGAGGCGCGGATCGTCCGCGTGATCACGGAGGCCGCGAGCGGCGTGCTCGGCCGCCGGCCGGCGTTTGTCGGCGACACCCCCTGGATGGATGCGGCGCTGCTGGCGGCGGCGGGCATCGAGACCGTCGTCATGGGGCCGCTCGGCGCCGGCGAGCACTCGGCGGTGGAGTGGGTGGACGTGGAGACGGTGGTGCAGCTGGCCGGGATCCTGGCGCGGACCGCCGTCGAGTACTGCGGGATCGATCGGTGAGGGGGCGCGGCGGCCCGCAGAATGTCGTCGCGTCACCAGGCCCGCAGAACGGGATCGCGTGGAATTTCCGCGAATTGCAGATACGTAATACAGTTCTGCAAGAAGCGGAAATGACACCCGACCCCGTTCCCGTTCACAGTCGCACCCGGCACGGCGGCGCGCTCCTCGTCGCCGTCGGCATCTTCGTCAGCCGGATTTTCGGCCTCGTCCGGGTCCGGGTGTTCTCGCACTACTTTGGCCTCGCCTCCGACGAGGCCGACGCCTTCAACACCGGCTTCCGCATCCCCAACCTCCTGCAGAATCTCTTCGGCGAGGGCGCGCTGTCTGCCTCGTTCATACCCGTCTACGCCAGGCTCGTCGCGGCGGGCGACGAGGACGAGGCGGACCGGCTTGCCGGTGCCGTCGGGGGCCTGCTGGCGTTCACCGTCTCGGTCATCGTGCTCGTCGGCGTCCTCGCCACCGCGTGGCTGATCGACGTGATCGCGCCTGGATTCGAGGGGGAGAAACGGCTCCTGGCCATCCGCCTCGTGAGGATCCTGTTCCCGGGCGCCGGGTTGCTCGTCATCTCGGCGTGGTGCCTGGGCATCCTCAACAGCCACCAGAAGTTCTTTCTCTCGTATGCCGCGCCCGTGGCCTGGAACCTGGCGATGATCGCCGCGCTGGTGATCGTCGGCGGCCACACGGACCTCGGTTCGTTGGCGGTCGTGCTGGCGTGGGCCTCCGTTGCTGGCAGCGCGCTGCAGATAGCCGTGCAACTGCCCACCGTGTCGCGCGTGCTGTCGCAGTTCCGGCCCTCGCTCGACATCCGCTCGTCGCACGTGCGCGAGGTCGTCCGCAACTTCTGGCCGGTACTGTTCAGCCGCGGCGTCGTGCAGATCAGCGCGTACATCGACCAGTTGATTGGCAGCCTGTTGCCCACAGGTGCCATCACGGGACTCACCAACGTCCAGTTGCTCTACACACTGCCGGTCAGCCTCTTCGGAATCTCAGTGTCGGCGGCAGAGCTGCCGGCAATGTCCCGGGCGACGGGTGACGAGGCCGCCGTCGCGGCGCACCTGCGGGCGCGGCTTGGTGCCGGGCTGCAGCAGGTCGCGTTCTTCGTCGTGCCGTCGGCCGTGGCGTTCGCCGCGCTTGGCGACCTGGTTGCCGGGACGATCCTGCAGACCGGACGGTTCCGGCACGAAGACGCGATCTATGTGTGGGGCATTCTGGCCGCCTCCGCGCTCGGGCTGCTCGCATCCACGTTCGGTCGGCTCTACTCGTCCACGTACTGGGCGCTTCGCGATACGCGAACGCCGTTGCGGTACGCGATCGTGCGCGTCACGCTCACCGGCACGATGGGTTACCTGGCCGCGATGTATCTGCCGACTCTCCTCGGTGTCGAAGCGCGCTGGGGCGCGGCAGGCCTCACCGCCACGTCCGCGTTGTCGGGATGGGTCGAGCTGTTCCTGCTGCGGCGCACGTTGTCACGGCGAATCGGCGCCGCCGAGCTGCCGGGCTGGTTCCTCGCAAAGCTGTGGACCTCGGCGGCCGCTGCCGCCGGCGTGGCCTGGGTGATCAAGCTGGCCCTGCCGTCAGAGGGCTCGCCAGTCCTGCGAGGCGTTTTCACCCTCGGGCCGTACAGCGTCGTCTATCTCGGCCTGACGCTCCTGGTTGGCTTGCCCCAGGCGCGCGGACTCCTGCGGCGGGTCCGCTGACACCCCTGTCGCCGGTCGAGGACGCGATGCAGGAGATGGCGGAGAAGGCGCAGCAGTTGCGCGAGCGCGGCGGCGAAGCGTGGGCCATCGCCTCGCTCGAACGCTGGGTGAGCATGGGGCAGGCCCAGGCGCAGTGGCTCCAGGGACTGCTCGACGACGTGAGGAATTGGCACTCGTAGGGGCGACGGGCCGGTCGCCGCCACATCAGGCCGACTGTTCGCTGCGGACTTCCCGCTCCGTCGCGCCGGCGGTGAGCAGCACGAGGCCGACGAGGAGATTCCGCCGGCAGCGGCCGCGGAAGGCGGATCGGTGAAAGCGGGGAGCCTGCCTGCTGTTAGAATTCCTC
>JADGOB010000154.1 GCA_017883185.1 Acidobacteriota bacterium | reverse complement strand
CGGCGGCTCAAGAACGGCAAGGTGCGCGCCCGCGCCGTGCTGCTCGTCTGAGCCTGAACGTGTCGCCGGCCACAAACACTCGGGCGGCCGCATCAGCGTCATCTCATGCCATCGCTGGCCAGGGATTGCCGGCGATCGAACACAGCAGCGCTTGACCCGGCTGGCCACCAGGCTGAGACGATCATGTGTCAGGCGTCACTGATGGTCGGCTGCAAAATCGAGGCCAGATAAGCGGAAGCACTCGCTGGGGCCTTCGCCCTAATTCCCCGCCGGGTGCTCGGTGGCGACGAGCACGGAACAACGAGCAGCCCGGACTACGTGGCTCGCGGTCGAGCCGAGCACGAGATGCTTCAGGCCAGTGTGGCCGCGGGTGCCTAGAGCGACGAGGTCGATGTCTTCGCGATCGAGGACATCATGGATGGATGCGGTCACGGGTGTACCGACGATGCGGACATCGACGGCCGCGGCGACTCCAGCGAGCTCGGCCGCCGCCGCGTCACACGCGTCCGGCACTTCCGCGCGTCCGTCCAGTACGCCCAGGACGGTCACCTGCGTCTCCGGGAGCCATGGAAACGCGATGAGCGTACGGAGGGCACGCCAGGCATGTGCTGAACCGTCCATACCGGCCAACACCCGCTGTGTTGGACGCGCGGACTTCACGATCGCTAGTGGTGCCGGCGGCCGCGACAGAAGCCACTCCGTCGTGCTGCCCAGATGAACAGCCTTCAGTAGGCCGGGACCCCGCGGCCCAACCACGATGAGCGCTGCATCCCGGCAGGAGCCGAGAACGATCCGTGGGTCGGCCACCGCGGTCAGGTGGTGGACACTGGCGAAACCGGCCTCTTCAAAGGCCTCTCGACTCTGCGGTGGCTCCCACGGGTGAAGCTTCGTGAGGTCTTCATCGAGGGGACCTTGAGTCCACTCTGGAAGCTCGGCGCGGACAACGGTGCCGGCTTCGGTTGGAAGGACATGACGACGGTGAAGGCGGGCGTGCAGTACAGCGGGCCGGCCGGGTGGACGCTGCGCGGCGGGTATTCCTACGGCGCCCAGCCGGTGCCGGAGTCGGAAGTGCTCTTCAACATCCTGGCGCCGGGAGTCATCGAGCATCACGTGACGGCCGGGTTGACCAAGGAACTCGGCCCGAAGAAAGCGTTCCACGCGTCGATCATGAAGGCGCTGTCGACGAGCGTGACGGGCGCCAACCCCCTCGAGGTCCCCGGGCGTCAGAAGATCACGCTGACGATGAGCCAGTGGGAGTTCGAACTGGCCTACTCGATCAAGTTCTAAGAACGGGGAGGCGAAGTAGACGGTGGGCGAGGTCAGTGGCCAGTGGTGATGGCACCCCGCCGCTTGCCGCTTGACACTGGCCGTTCGCCGTCCATACTAGTCGGCGGGTGGGCGGTGCCCGCCCCTATTGGTGTCGGTGCTCTCTGGGCACGTGCGTCAACTCGCGTCATTCGGCCGGGAATCTCCAACCATGACGCCTGAGGGCCAGCCGGAACGGCCGCGACGTGAACACGCCGATTATTCGCCCGGCGACGGTCCCGACCCGTTGTCCGCGTTTCCGACCGAGGCCCAGGTGGCGGCCGCGCCGCGGCGGCGTCGCCGTCGCATCATGCTGGCGAGCGCCCTCGCGCTCTCCGGCGTCGCGCTGGCGGCATGGCTGGCGGTGACGACGCCGTGGGCCGTCGCGTTCGTGCGCGGCTTCTTCCCCGGCCGGGCCTCCATACTCCTCATCGAATCGACTCCGGCTGGATGCCGCGTGTCCGAAGGCGATCGCGAGTTCGGTGTGACGCCGCTGTCGGTGTCGCTGCCACCAGGGCGGCACACCCTGTTGCTGCAGCGGGCGGGCATCACACGCAACCTCGACGTGACGCTGGAGCCAGGCGTCAGAGTGGTCCACCACGTGGATTTCCTCCCGGCACCCGCGGCGAGCCGGCTGCACCTGGACTCGGACCCGGCCGGCGCTGCCGTGACGATCGACGGCATCCGCCGCGGCGCCACGCCGTTGGACCTGTCGGACGTGCCCCCCGGGGACCACGTCCTGACGTTCACGAGCGGGAGCCGCGTCCTGACCAACCAGGTGACGGTGGTGGCCGGCGTGGCGGCATCGCTCACGGTGCCGTTTCCGCCCGTCACCGAACCCGCGGCCACAGTCGGCTGGACAACCGTGGCCTCGCCGATCGAACTGCAGGTGTATGACGGCGACGCTCTCGTGGGCAGCAGCCGCAACCAGAGGATCATGTTGATGGCGGGCCGCCACGTCCTGCGTCTCGTGAACGAGGCCGCTGGCTTCGCGACGACCTCCACCGTACAGGTCGTCGCGGGCGCGGTGTCCAGGGTGACGGTCGACGTGCCGAACGGCTCCCTGTCCGTCAACGCGGTGCCGTGGGCCGAGGTTCTGCTGGACGGGGTTCTCATCGGCGAGACGCCGATCGCGAACCACTCCGTCACGCTCGGTTCACACGAACTGGTGCTTCGGAATCCGAAGTTCGCCGAGCAGCGCCGCACCATCGTCGTGTCGCTGGCCTCCCCTGCGCGCGTGGGAGTCGATCTCCGCCAATGACACGCGCTGCCATCACCCTGCTCGCCTCCCTGCCGCTGATGGTTCTGACGGTGGCCGCGCCCGCGCGGGGCCAGGACGTCCTCGCCCCGCCGCAGAAACTGTATCTGGAGGCACAGTACGAGGACGCCTTGAAACTGCTGGACCAGGCCAAGGCGGGCACGAACCTGGCGAGCGAGACGGCGCTGAGGGTCGAGCAACTGCGAGCCCTCTGCCTGCTCGCCCTCGATCGCAAGGCTGACGCGCAGCAGGCCATCGAGGCGATTCTCGATCTCGACCCTCTCTACCGTCTCGGTGAGGACGATGCCGCCCCGAAGATACGGACAGCCTTCCGGGAGGTTCGGAGGCGTGCGCTGCCGGCGGCGCTGGAGCGCGTCTACTCGCGTGCCAAGCAGGCCTACGAACGCAAGAGCTACACCGAGGCGGTGGCCGGCTTCACGCGCGTGCGAGCGCTGCTCGACGATGCGGATCTCACGTTGAACGCGGAGGCACGGGCGGACATGGCGCTGGTGGCTCGGGGGTTTCTGGACCTGGCCGAGGCGGCGGCGGCGCCGCCGCCTCCGTCCGCGATCCAGCCGCCGGCGCTCGCTGTTCCGACGTCAGCACCGTCGTCGACACCGCCTCGCGTGAACCAGGCCGCGCCGTCCCCCCCGGGCCGTCCGCTCTACGACGCGGCTTCAGCCGGCGTCACCCCGCCATCGCCTGTCCGCACCGATATCCGGATTCCGGATTCGATGAAGCCGTCGGGCAGCCCACGAGAGGCTGTCGTCGAGATCGTCGTCGGCGCCAACGGCTCGGTCGAATCGGCCACGATCCGTCAGCCGGCCGGCAGCCCATACGATGCGCTCGTCGTCCAGGCTGCGGGGATCTGGCGCTACCGCCCCGCGACGAGGGGCGGAACGCCCGTCAGGTTCCGCCTGCTCGTGAGGATCGTGATCCCGCCGCGCGGATGACGGTTGCCCGCTCCCCGCCCCCCTTGGGGTCAGGTCTTGAATTCATGCGTTTTTCATGATCTGACCCCAGGGAGAGGCGGTGTGGGCCGAAACTGACGACCGCGGCCAGTCGGAGCTGACAGCCGTCGAGGATGAAATCGGCCGACGCGCGGCGGCGGGCTGCACGGGATTCTTTCATAACCCCTTGACTTGCGGAGGCTGTTCGGAAAAAATGCTCCAGCTGGACCGATGCTGACTCCTCTCGATCTCGTCGCCGGACTCTGGCTGGTGGCATCGCCAACCTGGGGCGCCAACCCGGGTTTCGTGTCTCCGCTGGCGCTGGCCGCGCCCAGGGACGCCTACGACGCGTCCCGCCCATCGGACAGGCCGGCGTCGCTGCTGGAGCTGAGCGACGAAGAGCTGATGACGCGGATCGAAGCTGATTCCGGTTCACTGGGTTCGCTGTCGATCGGCGCGCCGGGAAGCGGGATCCTGTTCAACCCGGTCGCGCTCGAGGCCGGGCCTCGCTGGGACATCGCTCGAGGCGCCGACTCGTGGGGCACATCGGAGACGATCGCGGCGATCCAAACCGCCGTGGACACGGTCCACGAGTTGTTCGCCGACACGTGGTCCATCGTCATCGGCGACATCAGCGACCGTGACGGCGGACGGCTCAAACGCCATCAAACCCACCAGTCTGGGCGGGACGTCGATTTCGGCTTCTACTACAAGAGCGGGAAGGGCGCGTGGTTCGCGCCCGGCACGGCGGCCAACATGGACCTGCCGCGGAACTGGGCCCTGGTCCGCGCCCTGCTGACGCGCACCGACGTCGAAACGATCCTGCTCGACACGCAAATCCAGCGACTGCTCTACAAGCACGCGTTGAGCATTGGTGAGGACAAGGACTGGCTCGACCGGGTTTTTCAGTTCTCCAGGGACTCGCGCGACGCGGTCCTTCGCCACGTGTCCGGGCACCGAACTCACTACCACGTGCGTTTCTACAACGCCGTGGCTCAGGAACTCGGGCGAAGGGTCCACCCGCTGCTGGTCGAGCTCGGGATCATGAACCCGCCCGTATTCACCGTGCGGCACGTGGTCCGGCCCGGTCAGACGCTGGGCCACCTCGCCACGCGCTACGGGACCTCCACGCGGACCATCATGCAGGCCAACGGCCTGCGCACCTCGCAACTTCTGGCGGGCCGCACCTACCGAATCCCCGTGCGCGCGGCCGCTCCCCCCACACAGCCGATCGTCGTTCCGCAGCGGATGCTGCCGCCAGTCACGCCCGAGGCGCTGGCCGCGGTGGACTGGCCGACCCTACAGTCGTTGTACACGACAAGCACCGAACGCTGAGTGTCGGCGCCCGCGTTGAGCATGTCGACGATCGGTTTCTGGATGCCGGCCGAGATGCGGGAGATCTATCGCAACGACAACGAAGAGATCACCTGCAAGGCGGTCTACGCCAACTACCGGCGCTTCCAGGTGAGCACCGAAGAGGTCATCAAGAACTGAGACACGGGCGGGATAGTCACGACCTGCTGTTTCGGGAAGGGGGAATCATGCGAGCTTTGCGTCTTGCCACGACCACGTTGTGCCTGGCCTTGCTGGCCGCGGCCGCCATCGCAGGCCCGATCGTTCACACCTACTCCATCGTCGCGCGCGACCCGAAGACGGGCGAGATGGGCGTGGCGGTGCAGTCGCACTGGTTTTCGGTCGGCTCCATCGTCACGTGGGGTGAAGCGGGTGTGGGCGTCGTGGCGACGCAGTCGATCGTCGATCCTGGCTACGGCGGCAAGGGCCTCGACCTCATGCGGAAGGGGGTCAGCGCGCCGGACGCCCTGACGCAGCTGCTGGCGGCCGACAGCGAGCGCGAGGTGCGCCAGGTCGCGATGCTCGATGCGCAGGGCCGCGTCTCGGCGCACACCGGGACACTCTGCATCGCGGAGGCCGGGCACAAGGTCGGCACGCAGTACTCGGTGCAGGCGAACATCATGGCCAACGATCGCGTCTGGCCGGCGATGGCCGCCGCGTTCGAGCGGACGGCCGGCGATCTCGCCGACCGGCTGATCGCGGCCCTCGATGCCGCGCAGGCCGCGGGCGGCGATCTCCGAGGACGACAGGCTGCGGCGATCCTGATCGTGGGGCCGAAATCGACCGGCCGTCCGTGGGCGGGCGCGGATCGGATCTTCGACCTCCGGGTCGAGGACCATCCGGAACCGCTCGTCGAACTGCGCCGCCTCGTCCGGCTGCAGCGCGCCTATGGACACGCCAACCACGGGGACGAACTGGTCAGCCAGAAGAAGATCGACGAGGCGCTGAAAGAGTACGCCGCGGCCGCGGCGCTCGCGCCCGAGATCCTCGAACTGCCGTTCTGGCAGGCGATAACCCTGGTGTCCGTCGGCCGCGAGGCCGACGCGATTCCCATCCTGAAGCGAGTGCTCGCGAAGGAGCCGTGGTGGGCGGACCTGATCCCGCGCCTGCCCGCGGCCAACCAACTGCCGAACGACCCGGCGTTGATCAAGCGCCTCGTGGCGCTGCGCCCACGGAAGTAGCGCGACAGGCCCGGCTTGCAGCCGCTCGATCCACGGCGGGACGACGTGGGGGCCGGAGGGGCAGGGCTTCGGATGATAATGGACGCGACACGCTCTCGTGATGGCGTGTCCGATGGAGTGCCTATGCCTTGCCTCTTCGTCGTCGCCGCGCTCGTGGCGCCACGGTTCGTCGTCTTCGTGCTATGGCTGCTCACGCACTGGTTCCGCGGCGTGTTCACCGTGTCACTGTGGCCGATCCTGGGCTTCTTGTTCCTGCCAACCACGCTGCTGTGGTACACGGCGGTGCAGCACTGGTTCCACGGCGAGTGGACGCTGTGGCCAGTCGTTGGCATCGTGATCGCGCTGTCGATCGACCTGTCGCCCGCCAGCGGCCGAAAGCGGCGCCATCACCAGTAGCAGGATGCGGCGCGCCGCAAACGGAGCACGGCGTGATGCGGAGCGGGAAGCCATCGATGGCCTGATCTACGGCCTGCTGACCGCCGGCACGTTCGGGTGGCTGTGGCCGCGCTAGCGCCAGCGTCTGGTTCTCGGCTCGAATTGAGGCTGCCTTGAAACTGCGTACAACAGCGGCGTCTACGTCAGGACGGGTGCCGACGCTGTCATCTGGCACCAGGCGCAGACGGACGCGGCCGGTGGATATCTGTTTGGGAACACGCTGGTCAGCGGCAAGTTGCAGCGGGTCAACCTGCGCGAGAAGATGGCCGAGAACCGCGTGAAGCCGGCAGGCGAGTGGAACACCTACGAAATCCGGGCGGTCGGCAGGACACTGACGCTCTGGGTCAACGGCGCAGTCACCAGCGAGTTCACCGAGTGCGAGGTCGCTCGCGGACACATTGGCCTGGAGGCCGAGGGATACCGGATCGAATTCCGGAACATGAGAATGAAGCGACTACAGTAGCAGCGCCAGGAGATCAGCCATGTCCATCCGCCGCTTGGTTCTCGCCGTCGGGCTGGTGTTCGCCGGGTTGCTCGCGTCGGTTCCCGCCCAGGAGACGCCCGCGATCAACCCCTCGCTCCTTGCCGCCATGAAGTGGCGCGCGATTGGCCCGCACCGCGGAAGCCGCACCGTGGCGGCCGCCGGGCATCGCAGCCAGCCGCACACGTTCTTCATGGCCGCCGTGAACGGCGGCGTGTGGAAGACGACCGATGCCGGGCGCACGTGGACGCCCATCTTCGACGATCAGCCGACCGGCTCGATTGGCTCGCTCGCGGTCGCGCCGTCGGATCCGAACGTCGTCTACGCCGGCAGCGGCGAAGGGCTGCACCGGCCGGATCTCTCGACAGGGGACGGCGTCTACAAGTCCACCGATGGCGGCCTGACCTGGATGCGCCTCGGCCTTCGTGACGCGCAACAGATCCCGCGAATCGACATCGACCCGCGCAACGCGGACCGCCTGTTCGTGGCCGCGCTCGGCCATCCGTACGGCCCCAACGAAGAGCGCGGGATCTTCAGATCCACCGACGGCGGCCGCACGTTCCAGAAGGTCCTCTACAAGGACGAGAACACGGGCGGCAACGACGTGGACATCGACCCCGCCAACCCGGACACCGTCTACGCCACACTCTGGGAAGAGCGGCAGGGGCCGTGGGAGAACGCCGTCTGGGCCGGCACGAGCGGCGGGATCTTCAAGTCAACCGACGGCGGGACGACGTGGAAGCCGCTGACCAACGGGCTGCCGGCCGTGGTCCAGGCGAACCTCGCGATCTCGGTCGCCAACCCGAAGCGGGTGTTTGCCGTTGTGGCGTTCGCCGCGGAGCCCGGGAGCAGCGCGAACCGCGGGGCGACCGGCATCTTCCGCAGCGACGATGCCGGCGAGTCGTGGACCCGTATCACCACCGACACCCGGCCATCCGGGCGCATCGGCGGCGGCGATCTCCCGATGCCGCTGCCGGACCCGAAGAACGCGGATCGCCTGATCATGGCGAGCACCGTGTCGTGGTTCTCGAACGATGGCGGCAAGACGTGGGAGCCCTACAAGGGCGCGCCGGGCGGCGAGGACTACCAGAACGGCTGGATCAACCCGGACAACCCCGACATCATGCTGCTGACCGTGGACCAGGGTGCGGTCGTCACGCTCAACGGCGGCAAGACGTGGAGTTCCTGGTACAACCAGCCGACGGCGCAGATGTACCACGTCACCGCCGACAACGCGTTCCCCTACCGTGTGTGCAGCGGTCAGCAGGAGAACGGATCGGTCTGCATCTCGAGCCGCGGGAACTACGGCGCGATTTCCGATCGCGACTGGCTGCCGGTCGGCGTGGATGAATACGGGTACGTCGCGCCCGACCCGCTCGACCCCGACATCGTCTACGGCGGACGCAGTGTGACCAGGTTCGACCGGCGGACCGGCCAGGTCTCGACCGTTGGGCCGATGGCGGGCCGCACCGGCCAGGCCGGATTCCGCTCGGTGCGCACGATGCCGGTCGTGTTCTCGCAGGTGGACAAGCGCACGCTGTTCTTCGCGAACAACGTGCTCTGGAAGACCACCGATGGCGGCGCGCACTGGAGGCAGATCAGCCAGGACCTGACGCGCGCCACGTGGGACACCCCGAAGAGTGTCGGGAAGTACCTGGGCGATCCGGCCGCGAAACCGCAGCCGCGCGGCGTCATCTACACCGTGGCCCCGTCATACCAGGACATGACCCATATCTGGGTCGGCACCGACGACGGGGTGATTCAGATGACGGGGGACGGTGGGCTCACATGGCAGGACGTGACGCCCTCCGGGCTCGGCGCGTGGGCCAAGGTCTCGCTGATCGACGCGGGCCGCTTCAGCCCGCTCACGGCCTACGCGGCCATCAACACGATTCGCCTCGACGACATGCGCCCCCATATCTACCGCACCCACGACGGCGGCAAGACGTGGGTCGAGATCGTGACAGGCATTCCGAACGGCGAAACAGTGAACGCGGTGCGCGAGGATCCGAAGCGCAAGGGGCTCCTCTTCGCGGGCACCGAGCGCGCGGCCTATGTGTCGTTCGACGATGGCGGGCACTGGCAGTCGCTCCGGCTGAACATGGCCGCCTCGTC
>JADGOB010000153.1 GCA_017883185.1 Acidobacteriota bacterium | reverse complement strand
ACCGGGCTCGTGGCGTTGCGGACGATGAGGACGATCTGGAGGAGGTGAGCGATGAACCTCGAAGAGGTCCGGGCCCTCGTCACCGTGCCGAACAAGGGACTGGTTCCTGCGCCCGAGTTGTTTTGGCATTCGAGCCTGCTGCACGGCCAAGCCCACGTCGCGCGGGTACTCGTGCACGCGTTCCGGCTTGTCGAGGCCACCGGGTTCAACCACGAGATGCCCCGACTGTGGGCCGCCGTGTATCTGCACGACATCGCACGCCGCCACGACGGGAGAAGTGCGGGTGCGTCTCGGCGACCTCGACCCAACCTACCTGCGGCATCCCGAGGCGCGCGAGATGGTCCGGTTTGCGGAGCGGCTCTATCGGGAGACGGACGGCAAGATCCGGCCGTCACGTAAGTACTTCGAACAGCTGTGGCCGATCGTCGGTCGGCTACTCGCGGAAGGCGGGAACGACAAGCGGCAGTCCAGGACTGGGTGTGATCCGCTGGTGGACGAGGATCGACCCGAGGGCTGGCTTGCCTGCGCCACGGACGTGAGCGCGCGCTCTATACGTTGTGGAGAGGTGCTGGTGAAGGGTCGGGGTCGGCCGGATTCCAACCAGCGACCCCCTGCGCCCAAGGTGGGAATCGTGGCGCGGAGCGCTTGTAGCGCAGGACTCGAGTCCTGCGCTACAAGCACCGCTACAACTTACAGACAGGTACTACGCGTTCGGCCGCACAGTCACGAACAGGTTCCGTCCTTCACGGCTGATCAGCAGCAGCGCCGGTTTGTCGGCGTTGCGGCGAACCGCCGTCCGCAACTCCTCGACAGTCTGGACCGACTGCCGATTTACCTGCTGAATGACGTCGCCGGGCTGAAGGCCCGCACCGGCTGCGCGGCCGTCGGGATTCACGTCCTGCACGACAACGCCCTTCGCGCCCTTCGGCAGGCTTAATCGGTCAGCGAGCTCCGGGGTGAGCGGAGCCACCGAGATGCCGAGCGCCGATTTATCCTCGGTCGTCGTCGAGTCGCTCTCGCCCTTCCCGGCCGTCTTGCTAACCGCGGCTTCACGGAGAGTTACCGGCACGTCGCTCTTGGCGCCATCGCGGATGATGGTCACCGTCGTGTTCGATCCGGGGGGGCTATCCGCCACACGGTTCCGCAGCGAGTTCCAGTCTTTCACGGGCTGGTCGTTGAACGCCTCGATGACGTCACCCTGCCTGAGGCCCGCGCGATCCGCGGGACTGCCAGGCTCGACGGCCCCGATGATCACGCCGCCGACCTCCTTCAGGCCGAGGCTCGCCGCCATGTCCGACGTCACGGGTTGAATGGTCACGCCCAGTTGCGAACGATGCACCTTCCCGTCCTTGCGGAGCTGGTCGGTGACGTTGCGCGCCATGTTCGCCGGGATGGCAAAGCCGATCCCGATGTTCTCGCCCGTATTCGACAGAATCTGGGAGTTGATCCCGACGAGTTCGCCCTTCGTGTCGACGAGCGCTCCGCCAGAATTGCCGTGGTTGATCGGCGCGTCGGTTTGCAGGAAGTCCTCGTAGCTGCCGCCGCCGGTGCCCGTCGCCCGGCCTTTTGCACTGATGATGCCCATCGTCACCGTCTGGCCAACGCCGAGCGGGTTGCCGACCGCCAGGACGACGTCGCCCACCTGTACGGCGTCCGAGTTGCCGAGCGTGAGCGCCGGAAGCGCGGATCCGTTCACCTTGAGCAGCGCCAGATCGCTCGCCTTGTCCGCGCCCACCAGCGCCGCGGTCAGCGTGCGGCCGTTCGTGAAGTCGACGTTGATGCTGTCGGCGCCGTCGATCACGTGGTTGTTCGTCAGGATGTAGCCGTCACTGCTGATGACCACGCCGGAGCCGAGACCGAGCTGCCTTGGCGACCGCGGCATGTGCGGCGGTTCCGGAGTGCGCTGTCCTCGCTGCGACGGATCGCCGAAGAAGCGTCGAAACAACTCGTCGCCTTCGCCGAACTGGGTCGGCGAGATCTTCGCCTTGCTCTCGACACGGATCGTGACGACGGCGGGTGCGACGACGTTCACGATGTCGGCGTAGGAGTCGCGGCCTCCGGCAATCGCATGAGTGATGGTCGGTGCCGCGACGGCCTTGGATGCGGTGGCTTGCGCGTGAACGGAAGCGCTGTACCACGTCGCGCCGCCCACGAGCGCAGCCGCCGCCACGAGGGCGAGACCGGCTCGCTGCGCGCGCCGAGCGAAGGTAGGGGCTGAGTTCATGACTGTGTTCCCTTTCTGAGATACTGAATCGTTGTGACCGCGGATCTGTGGTTCCGCTCTGTCCATTTAGACGGCATGTCACCTGTCGAGAACGTAACGCGAGCATTACATCTGTGTAAGGAACGGGTTGCTGGCGGGCTGAGTGCTGACGTAGGTGGCGTCCAGCTTTGCGGAACGACTGAAGCAGACCTCTAAAGAGGCAGGGAAATCGTAAACACCGACCCCTTTCCCGGCGCGCTCTCGACCTCGACCGTTCCGCCGTGTGCTTCGACGACGGCTTTGACGAGGCTGAGCCCGAGCCCGAGCCCGCGCTCGGCGCGGCTCGTGTCGCCGCGGAACAGCCGGTCCCAGATGCGCGGCAGTTCGTCAGGCCGGATGCCGATGCCGGTATCGCGGACCGTGAGCCGAGCGCGATCACCGGCCGCCAGTACCTCGACGTCCACCCGCCCGCCCGCCGGCGTGTATTTCAACGCGTTGTCGATCAGGTTGGCGGCGACCTGCGCGAGCCTGGTGCCGTCTCCCACGACCACGACGTCGATGGGCGTGTGCGCCGTCAGGACAACGCCCTTCGCGTCCGCCACGTCCCGGTACAAATCCGCCGCCCGGGCGACGACGTCGCTGAGCCGAACGGGTTCGCGGTGAAGGTGCATGGCTCCGCTCTCGGCCTCGGAAATGTCCATGAGCGTGTTGAGCATGACCAGCACGTGATCCGACTCCTCTACGCAATCGGCCAGCGCGTCGCGATAGCGATCGAGATCGGGCGTTGAGACGAGCGCCATTTCGGCGGTGCCGCGGAGGCGCGTCAGCGGGGTCCTTAGGTCGTGCGACACGTTATCGAGCGCACCGCGCATCGCGGTCACGAGCCCTTCGATCTTGTCGAGCATGGCGTTGAACAGACGCGTCAGCTCGTCGATCGCGTCGTCGGTCCCGTCGCCGGACAGCGGGACGCGCTCGTCGGTACGGCCCGTGCTGATAATCCGTGCCACCGCGCGCGTGAGCCGCCGGATCGGCCGGATCGCGGAGCGCGTGACGATGAAACCGCCGGTGAGCGCCACGAAGACGACCGCCAGCGTGACAAGACCAAGCACCGCGCGAAATCTGGCCAGCAGGTCCTCGCGCGAGTCGGTGCTCTTCCCCACCTGTACCAGCGTGCCGTCCGTGAGGCTGAGCGAGGCGGTCTCCAACCGCTGCAGATCCCAGCCTTCGGACTCACTCAAGACGAGCGCCTCGGCCCCCCGGTCGACGACGCGGACGAACAATCGCTCGGGCGCCGTGCGCTGTTCGGCCTGCACGGTACCTGTGAGCGCACGAAGTCCTCCGCGCTGATACACCGCCGCATACTGACCGAGCTTGGAATCGAGGATCTCGCGATCGCGCTGCGCCAGCGACGCGGCGGTCAGCCAGTAGGTCATGAAGACGATGACCACCGATCCGCCGACGAACAGCGTCGCGTACCAGAGGGCTAGACGCAGACCGAATGCCGGAAGGAGGGGGCGACTCGCCACGCGTGTCCCGGTGGTCACGACTCAGCCCTGAGCACGTATCCCACACCGCGCACGGTGTGCAGCAGCCTCTTGGCGAACGGTCGGTCAATCTTCTCCCGCAACCGGCTCACCAGCACGTCGACGATGTTGGTTTGCGGGTCGAAGTTGTATTCCCAGACGTGCGACAAGATCATTGTTTTCGACACGACGCGACCCGCGTTTCGCATCAGGTACTCGAGCAGGGCAAATTCACGCCGGTGGAGCTCGATCGGCTTTCCGGCGCGCGTGACGCGCCGCGACAGGAGATCGAGCACCACATCATCGACGGTGAGGGTCGTCGGCTCCGGCGCGCGTGTCGCGCGCCGGACGAGTGCCTGCACGCGCGCGAGCAGTTCCGCAAACGCAAACGGCTTGGTCAGATAGTCGTCGCCGCCCGCCTGCAGCCCCTTCACGCGATCGTCGACCGAGCGGCGGGCGCTCAGGATGAGGACCGGCGTGTCGATCGCATGTCGGCGCATCTCGTCGATGACCGCCAGGCCGTCGCGCTTGGGGAGCATCAGGTCGACGACGGCGACGTCGTAGGCCTGCTGCCGCGTGCGCTCGAGCGCGGCCTCACCGTCGGCGGCCACGTCGACCGCGAAGCCAGCCTCGCGCAGACCCCGAGCCACGAAGTCGGCAATCGTGCCATCGTCTTCCACGATCAAGGCGCGCATGTCGGGATCATACACCTGCGATTCCAACCCGCGTGTTCGAGACGGCGCGGCGGAGCGCGCGTCGGAGGCGAGCTCTGGGGAGCGCCTACTGCGGTCCGGTCAGCGCCTCGAATCCGGAAATCACGTCGAACAGTTCCTCGTCGATGGCACTCTGGCGCACGCGATGGAACGTCCCGTTGAGATCGTCCAGCAATTCGTCGATGTTCTTGTCGGCGCGCTGCATCGCCGCCAGGCGGCTCGCGTTCTCGCTTGCGAGGGAGTCGGCGCAGGCCCGGAAGAGCGAGACGAACAGAAACTCGCGGATGAGCGCCCACACCGTCGCGGTGCCGCCACCCATGACCTTGGGCGGGTTTCTCGTCGGCCAGGGACGCTCGGCAAGCTCGCGTCGGCAGGTGTCATCCAACGGCAGCAACCGCTGAGTGACGGGCTCATACACCGCTCCGGATGTGGGGCGGTTGTAGAAGAGATGAAGTTCGACGGCCTCGCCCTCGCTGCGGCGAGCCAAGCTGTCCACGAGGATCTGGCCGACGAGCGGGGTGATGGCCTGGACGGAATTCGGCACGGTGAAGAGTCCCATCAGCGGCAGGCCCGCGTCCGCGAGGCGTGCATGAACTCGCTCTCCGACGGCCCAGACCTGGGGTGTGCCGGGAAGCGCTGCGAGTGTCTTGACCGCGTGATCGGCCACCACGCCATTGAATGCGCCCACCAGTCCCTGGTCTGAACCACACACGGTTTGGCAGCGCTCGCGCCGGCGACGGCGTAATTACTCCGGTATTCACTTGGGTTGAGGGTGACAGCGAGGACGCGCTGTAGCGTGCGCACGTCCTTCTCGAGCGAGAAATGGGTTCGCGCCCCATGGTAATAGGAGACGAGACATAGCGGTCAAGAACGCGGCGGAGATGCCTCTGGCTGAGAATGATGACGTGATCGAGACATTCGCGGCACTAGAACGCGGCCAACTATCCATTGCCTGGGCGGTGCCGCTCGGCGGGCCGCGGCGCGAGCGCGGACGCTTCTGGGCGTTCGTTCCGACCCGGACTAAGACGGACGGGCCGGCGGTTATGAAGCACATCGAGATGAACCTCTGCCTCGCGCGGTGGCAGTGGGTTAAGGCCGTCAACCGCGACCAGTGAACGCCGCGCAAGGTCAAACCCTCAGTTCGTCTCTGGGCGTGATTGGATGCTGACTTCGGCGTTGGGATCCGTAGAGCTTCCCCCGCCGAACCTTGCCTCCAGCACCTCCACGATAGCGGCAAACCGTTCGAATGCCCGCTCTCCGATCTCGCGCCGCTCCATCTCTTCGAGCGCTTGCGTCAGCCTCTCGCGTTCGTCACCGGAAAAGGTGGCGGCTACGACGTTGGCGAGGCACTCGTCTTCTTTCGCAATGTGCGCCCGGAGAAGGTTGATGTAGGACCGCGCGTACCGCATGAAGACCTTAGCGGCCTCCGCATCGCCTCGAGATGAGCGCTCCACGGCCTCGGCCATGCTCCGGACGCGTTTCCGCCCCAGTTCGTGTTCGCTGATCAGCCCGCAGCCCGGGAAGAACGCCTTGGCGTCGATAGCCGGGAAGAGGACTCTCTCTTCCTTCAGATGGTGCGTGCCGTCGGCAAAGTCGCGCAGGAAATGAATCACCTGCGTGGCGGCCGAAGCGTCCAGCTTCTTCGTTCGCCGGATTTCGTCGCAGATGCGGCCAAGAACGTTGAGCGCTCGTTCGATCAGTCGATGCTCCCGCGCCAAGACGGCGTAGGGACTCAGAACCGTTGTCTGCGTTTCGGTGCCCATTAAAGGCCCTTTCGTTGGTAGATCGTGGTGTCGAGCTCACGTGACATTCAGCGTCGTCGTCATCCGTGATCGCCCCGGCCGGGATTCGCCGGCGAAGCCGCACCAGTTCGGCGCGGGGGGCGCGACCCGCGCCGAGGATTTCGACGTGGCGGGCGCACTCGAGTTATTGACTGGCCGATCAAACTCGGCCGGCGCTTCGTCGACGCGGGGGGGAGGGTACATGATTATAATCGAGTCAGAAGGGATCACCGAGAACGTCAAGGTCTGGCGGACCGACGTCCCGGCTCGGGTGATCGGTGCGCTTGGCCTGGCGCCACTGATGTGTGAAGCGGCCGACCCCGATGTCTTTGCGTGGTACATTTAGAACTACGGGCGAGGAGAATCTGTTCGTGGACCACAGCCAGAACTACAGCTCGAGTGCCTGCGGTCGGGCATCTGAGGGACCGCTGGGCTCTGGGGCCGCGTTCTCACCTACAAAGGATGACAGGAGATCGCGATGCAGCCACGGATCGACTACGCAAAGACGGCGCCGGGTGTCGCGAAGGCCATGTTGGGGCTGGAAGAATACGTCTACCACACCGGACTCGAGCGCGGGTTGCTCGAGCTGGTCAGGTTGCGGGCCTCGCTCATCAACGGCTGCGCGTACTGCGTCGATATGCATACGAAGGTGGCGCACTCGCTGGGTGAGACCGAGCAGCGGCTGTACTCCGTGAGTCTGTGGAGCGAAGCGCCGTACTACACGGAGCGGGAGCGCGCGGCGCTGGCCTGGACCGAAGCGGTCACGCGCGTCAGCGTCGATCAGGTGCCAGACGACGTGTACGAGACGGCCCGGCAGCACTTCCCGGACAAAGAGCTGATCGACCTCACCCTGGCGATCGTGGCCATCAACGGGTGGAACCGTCTGGCGGTCGCGTTCCGAACGGTGCCCGGGACGTTCCAGGTCGGCGGGCGGCCACCGGACGGGCCGGCCGTACCTGCCTCCGAGATCAAGGCTACCCGCTGAGACAACGTGGGTGAACGATGATCACAACGAAGCGCGCCTACGACCCGATCTCCAGGAGCGACGGCAGGCGCTTCCTCGTCGAACGCCTGTGGCCGCGCGGCCTCACGAAGGCGAAGCTCCACGTCGAGGCCTGGCTCAAGGAGGTCGGTCCCAGCACGGAACTGCGACAGTGGTTCGCCCACGACCGGGAGAAGTGGGACACGTTCCGTACGCGCTACGCCCTCGAACTCGACTCGCGGCCGGAAGCCTGGCAGCCCATCGTGTCGGCAGCCCGACGCGGGATCGTCACGCTCGTCTACAGTTCGCACGACACAGAGCACAACAACGCGGTCGCCCTCCAGGGGTACCTGAAGGCGAAATCGCGGCGACCGGCACATGCCGAACGCCGTCATGGCGGCCATCCGCACGGCCGGGACGACGGATGAAACGTGACCTCCGCCTGCACGGCCTGACCTCTGACCGCCATCACGCGCTCGTCCTCGCGCGGCGCCTGCAGGAGGCGGCCGCCCGAGGCGGCCTGGACGTTGAGTTGTCAGCCGAGGTTCGGCGTCGATACGATGAAGACCTTGGGCCGCACTTCGCCATCGAAGAGGAGGAGTTGCTTCCGGCACTGGCGCTGGTCGGGCGCACCGACCTGGTGGACAGGACGTTGCGCGAACACGCCGCCCTGCGGGACCACCTCGCGGCAGCCGAATCCGGCGACCGCTCGCGACTTGCCGAGTTCGGGGCGCTGCTCGAGACGCACGTTCGCTTCGAAGAACGCGATCTCTTCACCACGTGCGAGGCCCTTGTCGGTCCCGAGGTCCTCGCACGGGTCGCTCTTCGCGCGCCCAACGGGAAAGTCCCTGGCTACCCGAAGCGGTAGCTGCCCGCCCTGAGCATGGGAATCGAGAGGTCGATGCCGACGACATCCCAGCCCAGGCGTGCAAGCGGAACCGCGTTCCGGCCCGCGCCGCAGCCGAGGTCGATCACGCGCATGTTCTCAGATCGCCGAAGCTCGTCTCTCGCGAACCGCATCAGGACAGCGTTCGGAGGCGATTGCGCGAAACCCGCAACCAGGTCGGGGGCGTTCCACCGCGAGGGGGCTGGACGATTCACGGTGGTAACATAGCACGCGGAGAGGCCAGCGAACCTCCAACTCCGCGCTGAAGAGGCGGTGTGCGAGCCGTTCAGCACTCGCCTCGCCAAGGAAGATGGAAGGACGACCCGATGTCCACAACGACCCAGATGATTCCTGCGGCGGAGGCGCTGATGCTGCAGTCGCTCGTCAGCCTCACCGAGCAGGGAATAGCCAGTCGCGTGCTGGCGAAGACGAGTGGCGGCAATCTCACGCTCTTCGCGTTCGATGCGGCGCAGGGACTCACCGAGCACACGTCCCCGTTTGATGCGCTCGTGATGGTTCTCGAAGGCTCACTCACCCTCACGATTGGCGGCACGCCAGTCCGCGCGACGCCGGGCACGATCGTGCGCATGCCTGCCGGCGTTCCGCACGCGCTCGACGCGCCAGAGGCGGCTCGAATGCTGCTCATCATGTTGCGGGATCGGCAGGAGGGATAGCGCACTGGCTGCTAGCCGATGCCTCTGCGGCACCACGACTGAGGGGGAGAGCGGCGAATCGACTCTCTCGGCGGCCCTTGAATGTGAGCTGTCGTTCACACGCTTGCGCCGTGTCAACCATCTTGGGTGGTTGCCTTCCTGTCGCCGTCGGCGGTCAGCCGATGGGCCTTTCCTGCACCGAGGGCACAGAGATTCAGTCGGCGCCGGGACGCGCGAACAAGAGAATTCACGAAAGGTATTGACAACCCGACCGTTCGAGTCCTATATTAGTGAACATGGGTTCACAACAGCGCCGTCGCCCGTCACCGTCTGGGGCTCTGACGGACCGGTTGCGCAGCCACACCGGCACTGACAGGTCCCCCTTTTTTGCTCGTAATGTGAATCACCGTTCACTATTGTCGGGAGCAGACACCATGAACAGCAGATCTCGGCGCTTCGTTCTCGCGGTCGCCGTGGT
>JADGOB010000395.1 GCA_017883185.1 Acidobacteriota bacterium | reverse complement strand
CGGTGACGGTGCAGAACTCGCACCCGTAGGCGCATCCACGTCCCGTTTCGACGGGCACCACGTACGCCTTCTCGAACCCGATCCCGATGTTCTTGAGCCGGCCGCGAATCCGGCCCGGCACAAACCGCAGCAGGTCGAACAGGCCAAGGTCGGACGATAGGACGCATAAACGGGGGGTCTCCGCTGGGTTGGTGAACGTAACGCCCGCTATCAGACATCGCGGGCGGCGTTTGGAAGAGCCGCTCCGCCCAGGCACAGCCGCCCCGCCCAGGCACAGCATGTCGAATCCTCCTGCGCTCCGGAGTCGCGAAACTGCGCTTCCTGTCCTTTGAACGGAGAGGACGGGAGAGCTTGCAGGCGGAACGACCTGCCTACCAGATCTTCACGCGCTGGTCCGGCGGAATGAACAGCTTGTCGCCAGACTGCACGCCGAACGCCTTGTAGAACTCGGCCACGTTGCCGAGCGGGCCGTTCGCGCGGGTCTTCGAGGGTGCATGCACGTTGGACAGCACCTGCTGCCGCAGGGCGTCCTCGCGCTCCTTCGACCGCCAGCACTGCGCCCAGCCCATGAAGAAGCGCTGATCCCCCGTCAGGCCGTCGAGCACCGGCGCCATCTTGCCGGCGAGCGCCATCTGGTACGCGCGGTACGCGATGGTCAGCCCCGTCAGATCGCCGATGTTCTCGCCGAGCGTCAACTCCCCGTTCACCTTCAGGCCCGGCAGCACTTCGTAGGCCGAGAACTGGGCGACGAGCCGCGCGGTCTTCTGCTGGTAGGCCTTGCTGTCCGCCTCCGTCCACCAGTCGCGCATCGTGCCGGTTCCGTCGAAGCGGCGGCCCTGGTCGTCGAAGCCATGGCCCATCTCGTGGCCAATCACCGCGCCGATACCTCCGTAGTTCACCGCATCGTCGGCCGCCAAGTTGAAGAACGGAGGCTGGAGGATGGCCGCCGGGAAGACGACCTCGTTGCGGACGGGGTTGTAGTAGGCGTTGACGGTCTGCGGCGTCATGCCCCACTCTTCGGGATCGAGGGGCTTGCCGGCTTTACCGAGTTGGTACTCGAGCTCGGCGGCCTGCGAGCGCATCATGTTGCCAACGAGATCGTCGGCGACGATCTCGACCTTCGAGTAGTCGCGCCACTTGTTCGGGTAGCCGATCTTCGCCCGGAAGGCCGCCAGCTTCACCTGGGCCTGCTGCTTCGTCTCCGGGCTCATCCAGTCGAGTTTGTCGATCCCGTCCTTGTAGGCCCGCTGCAGGTTGGCGACCAGCTGATCGATGCGGGCCTTCGCCTGCGGTGAGAAGTGGCGTTCGACGTACAGCCGGCCCAGCATCTCGCCGAGGTTGCCATCGATGGCGGATACCGCCCGCTTCCAGCGCGGTCGCTGCTCGGGCGTCCCGCTCAGCGTCTTGCCATAGAACTCGAAGCGGGTGTCGACGAACGCCTTCGACAGGTAGGGCGCATAGCCGCGGAGGAGCGATGACTTCAGGTACGGCTTCCAGCGATCCACCGGCCACTCGTTGACCGCTGCCGCCACCGCCCTGACGTAGCTCGGTTGCGCGATGACGAGCGCGGGCACCGACGCGACCTTCAGCTCGGCCGTCCAGGCGGCCCAGTCGAAGCCGGGGAACTCCTTCGCGAGATCCGCGGCAGCGACCTTGTTGTACATCTTCGCCATGTCACGCGTCTCGACATTGGTCCACTGGTTCTTCGCCAGGTGCGTCTCGATCGCCATGATCTCGGCCGCCGTTGCGTCTGGCGACGGCAGGGAGCCCAGCTTGTGCATCGCGGCGAGGAACGCCACGTATTTCGCCCGGTACTCGGCGAGTTTCGGATCGTCCTTGGTGTAGTAGTCGCGGTCGGGAAGGCCGAGGCCGTTCTGGTAGACGAACAGCGCGACGGTCTTCGGATCCTTGAAGTCTCCCTCGGTGAATGCCGCGAGCGGCGCGTCGCACCCGAGTTTCAACATGTGGGCGAAGGTCTGCGCCAGGTCCGACTTCGTCTTGACGGCATCGATGGCCGCCAACTCGGCCTCCAGCGGCTTGATCCCGAGCGACTCGACACGCGGCTCGTTCATGAAGCTCGCGTAGAAGTCGCCAATCTTCCGGGCGTCCGACCCGGGCGCACCGTCCGTCTTGCCGGCCTGCTCGACGATGGCGCGAAGATCCGCCTCGGTCTTGTCGAACAGCGCCTCGAAGCTGCCGTAGCTCGACTTGTCGGGGGGGATCGGCGTCTTGTCCAGCCACGCGCCGTTCACGTAGCGGAAGAAGTCGTCCTGCGGCCGCACCGCGTTGTCGAGGGCTGACACGTCGATGCCCGACGCGAGCGGCTTTTCGGGGGGCGCCTGCGCCGCCACGACTGGCGCAATGACCACCACGACAAACAGGCACAGGACGATGGCACACTTGATCACGATCCCCCTCCGATCTCAGTGGTCCAGCAGGTCGATGCGCGTGGCATCGATCCGCTCAACGACATGGTCGACCAGTTCTATCTCAGTTCTGTC
>JADGOB010000394.1 GCA_017883185.1 Acidobacteriota bacterium | reverse complement strand
GCCGGCAAACGCGAGCGCCCGCCAGTCCACGGCGACTTCGTCGAGGCGCGGGAGCGTGTCGGGTGCCAGCCGGAGCAGCGCGCCGATGCCGAGCGCAAGCGTCGCGATGGCAACCCCGGCGAAAACACGGTTTTTGACGAGCATGCGGCCCGCGTATCGGCAATCGCGCGCGAAATCGATCAGCGGCATGACGCGACGGGCGTCGCGGCACTCCTCCGCCACCCGCGCGAGGCCGCTCATGGCCCGGGCCGCCTCACGCCGCGCCTCGGCGGCGGTCATCCCCTTGGCCAGGTTTTCGCCGACCTGCTGCTCGAAGTGGAACTTCAGCTCGGCCTCGAGCTCGCGATCCACCTTCGCTTGCCGGAACAGCGAGCGCAGACGCAGCAACAGCACGCGCGCGGTTCGCATGATCGCTCCTTGCTAATGGGCGGCCAGGACGACGAGGTTGATGGCGGCCGACAGGCGGTCCCAGCTCTCGAGTTCCTTTTCGAGCTGCTGCTTCCCCGCACGGGTCAACGAGTAGAACTTCGCCTGGCGGCCGGTCTCGGATTCGTTCCACTGCGCCTGGATCCAACCCTGCTGCTCGAGACGGTGCAGTGCAGGATAGAGCGAGCCTTGCTGCACCTGCAGGACCTCGCCAGAAATCTGCTGGATGCGCTTGGCAACGGCCCATCCGTGCAGCGCTTCGAGCGACAGCGTCTTCAGAATGAGAAGGTCGAGCGTGCCTTGTACCAGGTCGGTTGGCTTACCCATGTCGGTCACCCGCTCAGCGTCGTTGGCCATCCACCATTGTAGATAGTCATAGTATCAGACGAGATCACGGCGGGAACGGTTCCCATCCGAAAATGGCCGATTCGAGCCGGCCCTCTCAGCAGGACCGGCGACAGGCTGATCCTCCAGGGCGATCAACGCCAGCGCCTGCCGGCGTTGCTCACCGCTCGCGGCGTCAAGAAGGTCACCGTCGGCTGACCCATCAATACCTTATCAACCAAGCCGGGTCGGGGAGAAGACACGCAACACACCAAGTCGAAGGGCAGTCATGACCGGGATGAGTGCCGCGCGACTGGCCGCTTGCGAGTCGAGAGATGGTGGTGCCACAGGATTCGGGCGGCGACGGCGCGCCACGGCGACCAATCGGCGGCGAGGGCATCGAGTTCGGCGACCGAAGGGCGTGCGGGCAGACCCCTCAGGTCGCGGACGGCCTCCGCGAGAGCCAGGTCGCCGGCCGGCCACACGTCAGTCCGCCGGAGTGCCATGAGAAGGTAGATGTCCGCAGTCCACCGGCCCAGGCCTCGCACGCGAACCAGTGCCGCACGCGCCACGTCATCGCTCACCCTGCTCAATGCACGAAGATCGAGATGGTTGGCCAGCAGCGCGGCACTCAAGCCCACGCAGTAAGCCGCCTTCTGCCGCGTGAAGCCGAGGGCGCGCAACCCGCTCTCGCCGAGCGCCTCCACGGCCTCCGGCGTCACCTTGCCGACGCGTTTCTCCAATCGGCCGTGCAAGGCTCTGGCGGACGCCAGCGACACCTGCTGCTCCAGGACGATGCGCAGAAGCGTGGCGAAGCCGGGGCGACGAGCCCAGAGCGGAGGTGTTCCAAAACGCTCGACGATTCCGCGCAGATCGGCGTCTTGACCGCACAGGACGCCCACGCCCTCCTGGAGCGTCCGTAGAGTCAGGCGTGGCAGGTGCTGATGCGTATGGTCCATTCGACGTTCCCTACCTGCCAGCACGTTTTGCGCGCTGGCGCCCGGCGGCTCGCCGCAACTTCGAATTCCTGACTCCCAACAGCGTAACCCACGCACCGATCCTGGTCGGGTTTCAGTCGCTTTCCGGCCAGTGCGCTTGCTACTCTTCCCGTGAGAGACGCGCCCAGCCGATGACACTCTTCGCTCGTTACAAGAGTACTTTCGCCGGCCTGCCGCGGCCCGCATGGCTGCTCGCCACCGTTCTGCTCGTCAACACGAGCGGGACGATGGTGGTGTTCTTCATGACGCTGTATCTGACTCGCCATCTTGGCTGGCCCGCCGCGCGGGCCGGGCTGGGCATGAGCGGATACGGTGTCGGGATGCTGGCGGGCACGCTGACCGGTGGTCTGCTATCCGATCGTCTGGGGGCCTTCAAGGTTCAGCGTCTCAGCCCGACAGGAGCCGGCCTCGCGCTGACGCCGCTGGGGAACAGCATGCCCTACCTCGCGGTCACGGTCATGGTGTGGACGTTCGGCGAGATGCTGACGCTCCCGCTACTCACCACCTTGGTTTCGTTGCGTGCGTCCGCCTCCGCGCAGGGCAGGTACCAGGGTCTGTACACAATGAGTTACAGCGTCGGCGTCACCATCGGTCCCGTGCTCGGCACATGGATCTACACGACCTTCGGCGGTCCCATGCTCTGGACAGCCGTCGGGGGCGTTGGGGCCATAGTGGCCGGCTCGATGCTGATCCTGTCGCTGAAGTGGGATGGTCGGGCGCAGGTGGGTAGCGCCGCGAGCGCGTGAGCGTGAGGGT
>JADGOB010000054.1 GCA_017883185.1 Acidobacteriota bacterium | reverse complement strand
CACATCGTCCGCGTCCTCGACCTGTCGGAGACCGACCTGCGGCCGTTCCGCATCGGCCGCGACAGCGGCGGCAACTTCCTGGAACTCCCGCCCGACATGCCGCCCCGGGACGTGCCAAAGCCGATCAAGGACTAGCGGCGTCAGGGCTCCTTGGTCACCTGCGCGCCGAGCGCCTGGAGGCGGCCCGTCAGGTCGGCGTAGCCGCGCTCCACGGTCTCGAGCGGTCCCAGGCGGCTCTGCCCGTCGGCGGCCAGCGCCGCAGCGGCCAGCGCCATGCCCGACCGCAGGTCCCGCGTGTCGAGCGTGCGCCCGCGCAGGCGCCGCGGGCCGGTGACGATGATGCGGTGCGGATCGCACAGGAACAGATCCGCGCCCATCCCGCTCAACTGATCGAGCGCGAACAGGCGCAGTTCATACATCCAGTCGTGCAGCAGCGTGCGCCCGGTCGCCTGCGTCGCCAGCACGGTGATGAGGCTGATGAGATCGCTCGGAACGCCTGGCCACAGCCCGGTGGTGATCCGCGCCCCACCGACCGGGGTGGACGGTTCGACGCGCAAGCGGGCGTCTTCGAGCTCGCACCGGACCTGCATCCGCTGCAGCACCGACGCGACGACTTCCATGTCGGCGGCGCGTGCGCCCTCGACGTCGATCGCCCCGCCCGTCACGGCGGCAACCACGGCCCAACTGCCAGCCTCGATGTAGTCGCCGCCGAGCTGGTGGTTGGCGCCCTTCAGCCGCGCCGCACCTTCGACACGAATCGTGTGCGTGCCCTCGCCCGTCACGTCCGCCCCCATCTTCCGCAGGAACTGACACAACTCGACGACGTGCGGTTCACAGGCCGCGTGGCGGATCTCGGTGACCCCCCGTGCGGCGGCTGCGGCCAGCAGCGCGGTCTCGGTGCCTGTCACCGATGCCTCCTCGAGGTACATCGACGCCCCGTTGAGGCCGTTCGGGGCTTCCAGTACGTGCCCCTCGCCTTCCAGTTCGCGTGCGCCCATCGCGCGCAGCGCGGCCAGGTGAATGGCGATCGTCCGGCGCGCCGGGAAGTCCCCGCCCGGAGGGGCGAGACGCGCGCGGCCGCGACGGGCCAGCATCGGCCCGAGCAGAAGGACCGACCCACGAAGGCGGCCGACCATGCTGCTCTGGGGTTCGTCGCGCACGACCTCTGCGCACCGGATGCGAAGGGTGTTCGTCCCGATTCCCTCGACGCTCGCGCCCAGGTCGGCCAGCATGCGGGCCATCACCTCGACGTCGGAGATTCGCGGGATGTTCGTCAGCACGCACTCTTGGTCGGTCAGCAGGCACGCGGCAATCAGAGGCAGCGCGGCGTTCTTGTTGCCTCCGACGACCACTCGGCCCGAAAGTGGCCTGCCGCCTTCAATCAACAATGTCGACACAGTCACCCCACAGGCGATCTTGCGATCTTACGATCCAGGTATCTTGCGATCTCCCGCGAACCTATGCACCCAGGTACCTGATCTCTTCGCGCAGTGTCACCCCGAAGCGGGCGCGGACTTCGGCGCGGCAGAGATCGATCAGCGCGCGGATGTCCGACGCGCTCGCTCCCCCGTCGTTGATGATGAAGTTCGCGTGCGCGGTGGATACGCGGGCGCCGCCGATGGCGTGCCCCTTGAGGCCGGCGCGGTCGATCAGCGCGCCGGCCGACACGGGAATGCCGTCGGGCACGCGATCGCGCACCGGGTCCGGATTCTGAAAGATGCAGCCTGCGCTCGGGGTGTCGAGGGGTTGGGTCCGTTTCCGGTGCGCCAGCGAGGCGCGCGCATCCTCCCGAAGGGCCCCCGGGTCGGACGAGGGTGCCAGCGCGAACAGGACCGACAGCGCCACCTCTCCGGTCCGCTGAAGTCGGCTGCGGTCGGATCCAAACTCCATGTCGCTCGCGGAGACCTCCACAACCTCGTGGTCCCTGGTCACGAGGCGGACGGACGTGATCAGCTCGGCGATTGAACGGCCGCCGTAGTGCGCGTTGCCGAACACCGCGCCGCCCACTGAGCCGGGCGTCCCAGCCCAGGCCGCGAACCCGGCCAGGCCGCGGCCAATCGTCCATCCCACCAGGCTGTTCACGCTGACGCCCGCATCCGCGCGGACACCAGACGTCCCCTCCGCTGCCGTCGCGCCGCCGCGGGTGCGGATCACCAGCCCGCGAACGCCCGCGTCACTCACGAGTACGTTCGATCCTCCCCCGAGAACGGTGACGGGGACGTTCGCTCCCCAGGCAATCCGCAGCGCCCGTTCCAGCTCATGGGCATCCTGCACCTCGACGAGCCAGTCCGCAGCACCGCCGACTTTGAACGTGGTCAGCGGCGCCAGCCTCGCGCCCCGGCGCACGCGATCGCCGCCAAACGCGGCCACGAGCTGGTCGAACAGGTTGGTCGACATGGACAGTTGCCACTACTCAGGCGGCCGCCCGCAGCGCGTCGAGCAGCTTCCCGTGAATGCCGCCAAACCCGCCGTTCGACATCAGCACCACCTGGTCGCCGTCGCTCCGCTCGCGGACCAGGATGTTGACGATCTCCTCGACGGTCGGCACGTAGCGGGCGCGTGTGCCCGAGGCCTCGATGTCGGCCACGAGCTGCTCGACCGACAGCCGTTTCGCCTCCGGCAGGTTCGATCTGAACACCGCGGCAATGATGACATCGTCGGCCGCGCGGAACGAGTCCGCGAACGCCTGCTGAAAGATCTTGCGGCAGGATGAGGCCGAGCGCGGCTCGAACACCGCGCGGACGCGGCCATCTGGGTGCGCCGCACGAAGCGCCGTCAGCGTTTCGGCAATCGCCGTCGGATGGTGGGCGAAGTCGTCGTACACCGTCACGCCAGCCACGGTACCCAACGCCTCGAGGCGCCGTTTCACCCCCTTGAATCGCGCGAGGCCGTCGATCATCGCCTGCGCGCCCAGCCCGACGGCACTGCCAACCGCGATGGCCGCCAGCGCATTGCGCACGTTGTGGGCGCCCAGGAGCGGCACGTCGAAACGGCCGAACGTCCTGCCATCGACGCGGACGCCAAACGACGTCCCGCTGCTCATGATGCGCAGGTCGTACCCGTACCAGTCGGCCTCCTCGGTGAGGCCGAACGTCTGGACCGGCGAGCGGGCATGGGCCCGCATGGCCGCAGCCTCAGGGCTGTCGCTGCCCAGCAGCAGCAGGCCCCGGCCGGGCACCAGGTTGACGAGCCTGCGGAACGCCAGGCGGATCTGGTCGAGATCCGCGTAGATATCCGCGTGATCGAACTCGATGTTCCCGATGACGGCAATGTCGGGAAGGTACTTGAGAAACTTTGCGGTCTTGTCGAAGAAGGCGCTGTCGTACTCGTCACCCTCGATGACGAACTCGCGGCCCTGGCCGATCCGGTAGCTCGACCCCTCGTCGCCGAAGTTCGCCGCAATCCCGCCCACCAGCATGCTCGGGTCGCGGCCGGCCGAGGTCAGCAGCCACGCGGCCATCGCCGTGGTCGTCGTCTTGCCGTGGGTGCCCGCGATCACGACCGAGCGCGCGGCCCACAGGAAGTGCTCGCGGACCGCCTCGGGAAGCGAGCAGTGCCGGATCTTCCGGTCGAGCACTTCCTCGACTTCGGGATTGCCGCGCGACACGGCATTGCCGACCACCACCAGGTCGAGGTCCGACGTGATGTGCTCCGCGCGGTACCCGGCCAGCGTTTCGATCCGCTCCTCGGCCAGGAACGTGCTCATCGGCGGGTAGACGTTGAGGTCGGAACCGCGGACGTCGTAGCCCTTCCGCTTCAACAGCGCGGCGAGCGTCGCCATCGCCGTCCCGCCGATGCCAATCAGGTGGATTTTCTTCATGAGTGGGACACTGCGGATTCCTCGATGATCAACGCGGGGCGAGGCGCCGTGACGACGCGGGCGCCGACGCCGAGCGGCAGCGTGACCGCCGGACCCGGCGTGTGCCCGGCCGGAAACCCGAACAGCACCGGTCCCGGGAACTCGCGCGAGAGGTCGGCGAGCGTGTCGTGTCCCCGCACCTGGTCGTCCGGCTCGTCGCACCCGGGAAAATCGCCGAGGACGATCGCCGACGCGCGCGCGAGGATGCCCGCCAGACGCAACTGCGTCCAGAGGCGGTCGAGGCGATACGGCCGCTCGTTGACGTCCTCGAGAAACAACACGCAGCCCACCGGCGGCTCGAAGGCGAACGGGGTCCCCAGCGACGCGGCGAGCTGCGTCAGGTTTCCGCCGAACAGCAACCCGCTCGCCTCTCCCGGTCGCAGCACCTCCAGGCCCGGGAACGTCAGTTCGCCGAGCGGGGACGCCTGCGTCAGCGCACCGAGGAAGGACGATTCGTCGTACCCCGCTGGGCCGCGGCCGAGGCCGCCGGCCACGGTCGGACCGTGAAAGCCCACCATCCCGCAGTTGCAGCACAGGTAAGTCAGCAGCGACGTCAGATCGCTGTAGCCGACCACCGGCTTGCGCGCGCGGCGGACGGCCTCAGGGTCGAGCGACGGCAGCACCTGCACGCTTCCGTAGCCGCCGCGAACGGCGATGATCGCGCCAACCGACTCGTCGTCGAGCGCGCGTCGGATGGCGTACGCGCGTGTCTCGGCCGTCCCCGCGACGTAGGCGCGCCGCTCGAACACCGAGGGGTCGTAGATGGGCTCGAACCCCAGGCGCCGCAGTTCGCAGAGCCCCGCCTCGAACTCCTCCTCGCGAAACGGGCTGGCCGGCGCCACCACCGCCACTCGATCACCGGGTCTGAGCGCCCGAGGCTTGACCATCGTCGAGATCACAATCACCTCTCTCGCGGGCCCGAAGGCCCGCGCTACGCGTAGCGCCTCATCTCCTCGGCGACCGCCTGGTGTTCCGGGCAGCCGACGAGCGCGCGCAGACGGCGTGGAGGCATCGGCCGCCACTCGCGGCTCAGCGGAGACACGCCGGGGAGGCCCGCTGGCCCGGCGACCGATTTGCTGGCCGCAAACCGCTCCTTGGCTCCGCGCTGGCGGGCCAGCGCGTTGTCGACGCGGGTCCACGGAATCTCTTCCTGCTCGACGGCTCGAATCAGCGCTTCGAGCGCCAACGCGTGCGCCCCGACATCGACGCCGCACAGCAGCACCACGTCGCACCCCGCGTCGATGGCCGACACCACGGCACGCTCGCGCGTCGTCCGGAGGGAGATCGCCTTCATGTCGAGGTCGTCCGTGAAGACAAGGCCGTCGAAACCAAGCTCGTCGCGCAGCAGCCCCTGGACGATGCGCCGCGAGAGCGTGGCCGGGTGTCTGTCGTCGAGCGATGGCACCAGCAGGTGCCCCGTCATGATCGCGGCGACGCCAGCCTCGATGGCCGCCCTGAACGGGACGAACTCCACTGCGCGCAGGCGGTCGGGCGGGTGCTCGACAAGCGGCAGGTCCAGGTGCGAATCGACACTGGTATCGCCGTGCCCGGGAAAGTGCTTGCCACACGCCGCCAGGCCGCTCTCCTGGAGCGTCCGCACGATGACCGCGCCAAGGCGGGCCACCGACTCGGCGCGGTCGCCCAGCGCCCGGTCGCCAATCGCCGGGTTCTTCGGATTGGTGAGGACGTCGAGCACCGGGGCGAAATCGATCGAGATGCCGACGGCCAGCAACTCGCGGGCAAGAGCGGCCGCGAACCGGCCGGCCAACGCCCCGTCGTCGGCCCGGCCCAGCGTCTGCATCGGCGGCCACTCGGTCAGCGGGTGGCGCAGGCGCGCGACGCGTCCACCCTCCTGGTCGATGCCCACCCACAGCGGCAGGTCTTGCGCCAACTGCTGCGCCTCACGGGCGATCTCGGCCACCTGCTCCGGCGATTCCACGTTCCTGGCAAACAGGATCACGCCACCCAGATCGAATTCGCGGGCCAGCGCGCGGATGTCGGCCGGCAGTGACGTCCCCTCGAAGCCGACGACGGCGAGCTGGCCAATCTGGCGGTGAAGAGCGACAGGCATCCTGCCATTATAATGAGTCGTGCACATCGAATCTTCCGCTCCGACCCGCATCGACCTCGCCGGCGGCACCATTGACATCTGGCCGCTCTACCTGTTCCACGACGGCGCGCAGACGCTGAACATCGCGATCAGCCTGCTGGCCCGCGCCGAGATCGACTCGCGCGACGATGGCCGTATCCGGATCCGCTCTATCGACACCGGGCGAGAGATCGAGGTCGCGGACTGGCGCGACCTGGCGCTCGAGGGGAACCTCAGCCTGCTCCGCTGGCTGCTCCATTTCTTCAAGGCACGCGGCCTCACGCTGACGACCAAGGCCGAGTCGCCGGCGGGCGCCGGCATCGCCGGATCGTCGGCGCTCAACATTGCCGTCTGCGGCGCGATGTCCCGCTGGACCGGCGCGAACTACGACGCCGAGACGCTGCTGCGGATAGCGATGAACGTAGAGGCGCAAGCGATCGGGGTGCCGACGGGCGTGCAGGACTATCGTCCCGCGCTGTACGGCGGGATCTCGGCGGTAGAACTGGCCGTGGACGGCATTACCCGTGTCGCCCTCGACGTGGACCCGCGGGAACTCGAGCGCCGCATCGTCCTCGCCTATACCGGAGTGCCGCGCAACTCGGGGACGAACAACTGGGAGATGACCAAGCGGCACATCGACGGCAATCGCGAGGTCTTCGACTGCTTCGAGAGGATCCGCGACACGGCCATCGCGATGCGGCAGGCCCTCGCCCGCGAGGACTGGGACGAGGTGGGGCGGCAGATTGCGGCGGAATGGGAGAACCGCAAGCAACTCGCGCCCGGCGTGACCACGCCGGTCATCGAGGACCTGATCGCGAAGGCCCGCAGAGCCGGCGCCATGGCGGCCAAGGTGTGCGGCGCCGGTGGAGGCGGCTGCGTCTTCTTCTACGCGAAGCCGTCCGACACCGAGGCGGTCCGACAAACGGTCGCGGGGATGGGCGCCCGCCTGCTCGACTATCACATCGAGACCGAGGGGCTGCGGGTTGGATCTGATCTCAGCGACCGGATCCATCACTGCCTCCGCGCGGCTCCACTGGTGTAGATCTTCCTGGCGGCCAGCCGCACCGGCTCAGGCACATTGCGGTCCGTGGACAGCATCTTGATATCCCGCTCGGTGAGGCGATGGACCAGCATCATGGCCACCGCGATCGGGGTCTTGGAGTTGCGGGTCAGCGCGGCGACCACCGCGTAGCTCTTGATCCACACCCTGTTGGTCCCCAGCAGTCGCAGGACTTCATCGGAGACGTTGGACATGCGCGCGATCGCCACGACTTCGCTTTCCGTCAGCTTCGGGCTGCTGAGGACGGCGGACGACACCAGCCGGTTCGGGTCGCGCACGAGAATCGACCGCTCCTCGCGCGAGCCCTGCATCGCCACCTTCACCCGCTCGGCGACCGACAACATGGCCAGGCGCTGGGCGGCGCCGCGGCGGTCCGGATCGGCCTCGATATCGGCGAGCGTGTTCCCTGGGGGTGCGGACGCATCGCTGGCAGCCTCGGACAGGGGGGGACCGGCCACACCGAGGGAAGCCTCGACGGTCTCCTCGTGGGATGCCTCAACGGTCTCCTCGCCGGGCCACCGAGCCTCCACGGCGGCGTCCGCAGTTCGGGCTGGCGGCTCGTGGGTGGCGAAGAACTCGCGCACCTCGGCGGGAACGTCGGGGCCGACCAGGAATGCCGCCAGCGCCTCCGCGGGCAGTCGCGCAATCGTCTCCGCCGCCGCCGACGCCACCTCGCGGTCAGCATCCGAGACGAGAAGCATGAGCAGCGACAGCTGTTCCTCCGGTCGGAGCGAGAGGCCGCCCCGGGCGGCCATCAGCCTCACGTCCGTGGGGGCGTCCCCACGCCGGAAGCACTCGACGAGTGGTGTGCGAAATGCGTCCACGAGCGTCACTGACGGGATTCGAGGAACGTCTTGAGGTTCTGGGCGTTCATCAGGGCCGTCACGACCTGGCCATCGGCCCCGAGCGGGCGCGTGCGCTGGCCGTTGATCTCGACCGTCATCGCTCCCGCGTTGCCCAGCGTGAGGCTGACGTTGCCGTCGAGCACGAGGTCCCGCAGGTCGCCAGGCGCCATCGTGCCCGTGAAGACCATCTTCCCGTTGCTGCGCACCGTCACCCAGCACCTGGCGCTCGGCGCAAGCCTCAATCGGAACTGGCCCTCCGCGAGCGCGGCCCGAACGACCGCCTCACCCGCCTGTGTCGGCTGTCCCGCCTGAGCGGGCTGACCCGCAATCGGCAGCGCGGTGCCGCTGCCGGCGCTCGCGGGGGCGGTCGCCGGAGGTTCCGAGCCCGGCAGCGGGGCGGGCGCTGTCAGCACCGGGTCGGTGGAAGCGGGCGGGCCCTGGTCCACCGGATGTCCGGCCTTCGACGCGGACGGCTGGACCTGCTCGCGCCACCAGCTCAATCGCCCTCCGAACCCGAAATACACGATGACCAGCACGAGCGGCAGGCTCCACCCGACCACCCGCCACAGCCTGCCCGTCGTCGGTTTCTCGTCAACGACGATCTTCTCCGGGTTGGCCTCGTAGGGCGTCGGGCTTTCCTCTGTGGACGCGTCGGGAAATCGGGCCACGAAGCGCCGCACCGCGTCTTCCGGATCGAGGCCGACCTCACTGGCGTAGGCGCGCACGAACGACCGGATGAAGATGCCGCCCGGCAGGCGCGCCACGTCGTTGCGCTCGAGCGCTTCGAGCGTGGGCACCGAGATCTTCGTGTTGTTCGCGATCACCCGCAGGGAGACGCCCATGCGCTCACGCCCATCCCGCAGAAAGGCGCCAAAATCACGGGTCAGATCTTCAGGCATGGATCGTCAACGGTCGTGGGAGTGAAGCCGGACCGGAGGGCCGAACTGAGTCTTCATGTTAGGGAATCGCGGAGGGCCTGTCAAACGGCCGCGACCGGGTCAGCGGCGACGCGACGAAAAGACGGCCCACAGCTCGGAGAGGCCCGCCACCATGTTGATGAGGCCCAGGCCAGAGACCGCGCCGCGCACGAAGTAGTTCCTCACAAACCATCCGATCGACGGCAGCAGGTCGGCGAAGTAGTTTCGCTCCCAGAAGGTGGACCACGGCGCGAACGCGAGCAACAGGCCCACCTCGAGGAAGTAGGCGACGAGCAGAAGTCGCGTCAGCAGAAAGACTCCTCACGCCTTCTGCGACAGACGGCCGACCAGAAGGGTCACGTCGCGGTAGTCGGGAGAATCGGACTGCAGCTCAAGGAAGACCGCGAGCGCCCGCTCGGTTTCTCCCGTGTCGTTGAGGAGCAGGCCAAGCTCGTAGAGCAAGTCCCGGCTCTCGTCGGTCGCGGCCGACGCCGACTCGGCCGCCCGCTCGAACCACTCGATCGACTCGTGCGCCTGCCCGAGGTCGCGGTGAATTCTCGCCAGTTCGGCGGCGGCCTTGAAGCGATACCGGGGGGTTCGTACGACCTGTTCGAGCATCCGGATCGCGCCTCCCGTATCCCCCGCTTCCCGCAAGGTCAGCGCATGCCGGTACTGCTTCGCCGCGCCCTGCGCGCCGTGACGAACCGCCTCGTCCCGAAACCCTTCGAACACGCGCTCGAGACCGGCCAGCGCCGCCGGGACGGCCGCGTCAGGGTCCGTCTGGCGCTCCTCGCCGTCGCCCAGATCACCGAACGTCTCGTTCAAATCGATTTCGATCGTGTCGTTGCCCCCACCGTCGGCAGCCCTGGCCTCGTCGCCCAGAATCCCCAAGAGATCGATGGAGGCCGGGCCCGCTCGATACACCGCGTCTCCCGACGTCCCTGTCGCCGGGCCGGATTCCATCGACTGGTCGTGCGTCTCGGGCATCTTGGCCAGTTCGTTGAAGCTGAAATCGAGCGTCAGATCGGTGCTCGTGAACGGCGAGTTGCCGCTCAGGCGGTCGGCGATCACCGAGTCGGGATCAGGTTCGCCCGCCAGCACGAGCGCGCTCCGGAAGCGCTCGATATTGGCCGGTTCCCACGGCTCGCGCGCCACCAGGTCTTCCGCGATGACCCGCGCTTCGTTCGCGCGGCCCGCCTTGAGATAGGCATCGGCGAGCTTCGCCTGCGCGGAGTACATCGTCGCTTCGAGGCCGCCGTCCACGCAGACCTCGACGAGCTTCATCAGCGCGGGAATGTGCCCGGGCACCCGGGTGACATACTCGTGCAGCGCCGACGCCGCGACCGGCCAGTCGTTGTCCGCCACCGCGGCATCCGTGGCGACGTCGATGCACTGGAAGGCGCCCTCAGCGTCGTAGTCGCACAACCGGCAGCCGAGCAGCACGAGTTCTTCGCGCCGGGAGGGATCGCGGATGATCACCCGCGAGGCCAGTTCGCGGCCTTCGTCGTGGTGACCGGTCCGAACTTGGATCTCAACCAGGCTGAGGAGCAGGTCCGAATCGCTAATGTCGCCGGACAGGAGTGCGCGGGCGCGCTCCAGTTCCTCCCGCCCGATGTAGCTCCGGACCAGTTGGCGCCGGGTTTCGTAGTCCTCCGGGTCCTGCTCGAGCGCCCACTCGAGCACCTGCAGCGCCTCCTCGCCTCTACCCCTGGCGTAGTAATCCGCTGCGATCGCCTTGAATTCGCGCGACGAGGTCGCATAGCCCGTCGCACGCTCCAGGTCCCCCGACTCCATGAACCGTGCGACGAGGTCCGCCTTGACCTCGCGGTTGTCCGGGTCGATCCTGACGGCCTCGTCGAGCGCCTGCAGGCTTTCCGAAACCTTGCCCTTGCGGTGGCACTCTGCGGCCAGATCCACCAATCGCCGAACCGCGCCGGCGACGTCCCCGAGCTCGGCGGCAGCCTTGGCGGCGGAGACGCCGGCACTCAGGTCCGCCGGGTCCAGCGAGCCCAGCTTCAGATGGATTTCCGCCGCGCCGCGCCTGTCGCCACGCCGCAGCCGGCGGTCGGCCACCTGGGCCAGCGCCATCTTCGCGTCGGCCAGGAGCCCCTGGCGCTCGGAGATCTCCGCCCCTCGCAGGGCGGCGTGTTCTTCGTCAGGCTTGAGCTTGAGGATCTTCTTGTAGACCGCCGCAGCCCGCGGGAGGAAGCCTTCGTCGAAGAAATGATCGGCAAGCCGGGTGAAATACTCGATCCCGCTCTCCAGTTGCGCCGCGCGGACAAGGAGATCGCCTACGGCATTGACGGTGCTCCAATCCCGAGGCTGTTCCTGGATGACCTTTCCGTATTCGGCAATCGCCTGGTCAAGACGACCCTGCCGCAGGAACTTCTCGGCTTTCCGAAGCGTGGCGTCGCGGTCGATGGCCACCGTGCCTCTCAACTGATCAAGGAAAAGGACGAACGAGACAGCAGACTCTGCCTGAACTATCGGCCGAACGACGGGTCTTCCGCAGATCCCGGCGCACATATGATCGTATCAAAGAGCGACGCCGGGCGGAACGATCGACGATGGACGGGGGAATACCCGAATCTCGACACCGCCTTCAGGTGATCCCGGGTCGCATACCCCTTGTGCCGGTCGAACCCGTAGCGGGGATCCATCGCGTGAAGCTGGCGCATGTGCGTGTCCCGCACCACCTTGGCGACGATGGAGGCGGCGGCAATGGCCGCGCACCGGACGTCGCCGTGGATGATGCCCCGCTGGGCCATCATCAGATCCGGGATCCGGAAGGCATCGACCAGGACGAGGTCCGGCAGGGGAATGAGCGCCATGACGGCCCCGCGCATGGCCTGGAGCGACGCCCGGTGAATGTTGAGCCGGTCGATTTCCTCGGGTTCCACCGCGGCCACCGACCATCCGAGGCTGTGGCGCTTGATCTGGTCGCAGAGCCGCTCACGCTCAGGTGCGGTCAGGAGCTTGGAGTCGCGCAGACCCGGGATGTGAACGTCCGGGTCGAGGACGACCGCGCCGGCCATCACCGGGCCGGCCAGACAGCCTCGCCCCACTTCGTCCGAGCCGGCGATGCGGACGAACCCCATCCGTCGCAGGGCGTTCTCGATGGTACGGGTGGCTGTCGGACGCGGCATGGGGCCCCCCGCCATTCCACATGCTCAATTCTCAATTCTGCCTTCGGTGAAACCGTCTACGCCGTGCGCTTGGTTTCCTTCATGCGCGCGGCCTTGCCCTTCAGTTCGCGCAGGTAATAGAGCTTCGCACGCCGGACCCGGGCCGACCGGACGATGTCCACGTGGTCGATGATCGGCGAGTGCAGCGGGAAGATGCGCTCCACGCCCTGCCCGAACGACACCTTGCGAACCGTGAAGGTGGCGCGTGCACCGCCGCGGTGCATACCGATCACGATCCCCTCGAACACCTGGATCCGTTCCTTATCGCCTTCACGGACCTTCACGTGCACGCGGACCGTGTCGCCAGACTTCATCTGGGACCGTTCCTTCAACTGCCCGCCCTCAATCGCTTCAATCGCCCGCATTGTCGTTCTCCTCCCGTCGCATTCAGGCGACCGGCCGGTCGCCCCTTCGATCCTGCATCAGCTCGCGCAGAATGGCGCGCTCTTCGTCATCCAACTCGGCGGTGGCCAGCAGTTCCGGCCGCCTCGCCAGAGTTCGCGCCACCGCCTGCCGCTTTCTCCAGCGCCCGACCTGCGCGTGATGCCCCGAGAGCAACACGTCCGGCACCTTGAAGCCGCGGAACTCGGCTGGCCGCGTGTAGTGCGGGTAGTCGAGCAACCCACGCGTGAACGAATCCCACTCGACCGACTGCTCGTCACCCACGGCGCCAGGCAGCAACCTGACGACCGCGTCGAGCATCACCAGCGCCGGCAGCTCGCCGCCGGTGAGGACGTAGTCGCCGATCGATATTTCCTCGGTCGCCACCTGGTCGCGGACCCGCTCGTCCACGCCCTCGTACCGGCCGCAGAGGACCACGACATGGCCCGCGCGACTCAGTCGAACCGCGTCCGCCTGGGAAAACGGCTTTCCCTGCGGCGACGTGAGCACGACCGCCGCCGGCTCCCCACGCGTCTCGCGCACGTGATCGACCGCGCGGAACAGCGGCGCCGGCTTGAACACCATCCCGGGGCCGCCGCCATAGGCCACGTCGTCCACCGTCCGGTGCCGGTCGTCGGTGAAGTCCCGGAGGTCGAAGACCTTCAGGTCCACCAATCCCCGTTCGATAGCCCGCCCCAGAATGCCCTCCCGGGTCGGGCTGTCGAACATCCGGGGAAAGATCGTGACAATGTCGAACTTCACGTCCGGCGATTCACTTCAAGCAGCCCCTCGGGCGGATCGACCACGATCCGCCGGACCGCGATATCGATGACTACGCAGATGGCCTGAACCAGCGGGATCAGCACTTCCCCACCCGGCCCCTTCACGACCAGCCGGCTCGCGCCAAGTTCGCCTTCGACGAGCGCCACCTCGCCGACCCACTCGCCACTCATCGTCTCCACGCGACACCCGACGAGATCGTGACGATAGAAGGTGCCGGCCGGCAGCGGTTCGAGCTCCGACACCGGCACGCGCAACTCGACGCCCGCCAGCGCCTCTGCGTCGTTCATCGTGTCCACGCCATCGAGTGCGATGACCGGCCGCCCGAGGTGGACACGCATGGCGGTGACCCGCACCCGCTCCAGGCGGTCGGAGCGCTTGGCGCACAACTCGGCGCCAACCCGGAACCGTTCCTCGACAAAGTCGGTTTCCGGGTTGACGATGACCTGCCCGCGGTTCCCGTGAGCCCGCGCGACCCGGCCCACGACCGCGTAGTCGTCCCAGTCGGTGTCAGCCATGACGAGGCCTAGACCGGCGGCTCCCGGATCTCGAGTGTCGCGTCGAAGTCGTGATACTCCGAGGTAACCCCCACCAGCGTCCGCAGGGCGGACGCCGTCCGTCCCAGGCGGCCGATCACCCGCCCGAGATCGTCGGGCGCCACGAACAACTCGATCACGGCCACGCCGCGCTGCTCGGTCTCCGTCACCTGCACCACCTCAGGTTCGTCCACGAGGGCGCGGGCGATGACCTCGACAACGTCGCGAGCCTGGCTCACTGCGCGGTCGCCTGCGGCGCCTCGGCGGCCACAGCCTCCGGCTGTTTGGTTACGTGGTTCGCCAGCAGCGTGCGGACGGTCTGCGAGGGACGCGCACCGGTCTTCAGCCAGTGAGCGATCCGCTCGCGGTTCACGGTCACCGTCGCCGGGACCGTGCGCGGGTTGTAGTGCCCCACGATTTCCACGAATCTCCCGTCGGTCGCCTGCTTGCTCTCGCACACCACAAGACGGTAGTGCGCCTGCTTCTTCGAACCGATCCTGCTCAGACGAATCACCAGCATCGAACTCCCTTTCGCTTTCGCCAGTAACGGCGACCCACTCAGTGGAACTTGCCCATCCTCCGGAGCCGCTTCAGCGCGCCCTTCCCGCCCCCCGCCATCCCGCCCAGGCTCTTCAGCATCTTCCGCATCTGCTGGAACTGGCGCAGGAGGCGGTTGATCTCCACGACCGACGTTCCGCTGCCCCGCGCGATGCGCTTGCGGCGGGAACCGTCGATCAGACGATGGTCGGAGCGCTCGCCGGGCGTCATCGAGTTGATGATCGCCTCGACGCGCACCAACTGCTTCTCGTCCGGCTTGTTCTCGGCCAGTTGCTTGAGGCTGCCCATCCCCGGGATCATCCCGATGATGCTCTCGAGCGGCCCCATCTTCCTGATGGTGCGCAACTGGTCGCGAAAATCCTCGAGCGTGAAGTCGTCGTGCCGGATCTTCTCTTCGAGCCGTTGCGCGTCGTTCTGGTCGATGGCCTGCTCGGCCTTCTCGATCAGCGACAGCACGTCGCCCATGCCGAGCAGCCGCGACACCAGGCGGTCGGCGTGGAACGGCTCGATGTCCTCGAGCCGTTCGCCGCTGCCCACGAAGGCGATCGGGACGCCGACGACGGCCACGACCGAGAGCGCCGCGCCGCCGCGCGCGTCGCCATCGAGCTTGCTCAGCATCACGCCGGTCACGCCCACCCGACGGTTGAACTCGCCAGCGCTCTTGATCGCATCCTGGCCCGTCATCGCGTCCGCGACGTAGATCAGGTCCGACGGCGAGACCGCAGCCTTGATCGCCTGCAACTCGTTCATCAGGTCGTCGTCGATGTGCAGGCGGCCCGCCGTATCGACGATCACCACGTCGAAGCCGAGGTTTCGCGCTTCGGTCATGGCGTCGCCCGCACGCCGCACCGGGTCCATCTGCCCGGGCGGGTCGTACACGCGCAGCGACGCCTTCTGTCCCAGCACGTTCAACTGCTGGATGGCCGCCGGTCGACGAACGTCGGTGGACACCAGGATCGGATGGCGTCCCTGCTTCGCGAGCCACGCCCCCAGCTTGCCGGCCGTCGTCGTCTTGCCCGAGCCCTGGAGGCCGACGAGCAGGATGACCCGCGGCGACGTCGAGGACGGCTGCAGCCCGCCGCCCGCGTCGCCAAAGAGCGCGATCATCTCGTCGCGGACAATGCGGACCACTTGCTGCGCCGGCGTGAGGCTGCGCAGGACGTCCTGGCCCATGGCCCGGTCGCGGACGCGATCCACGAAGGCCTTGACGACCTTGAAGTTGACGTCCGCCTCGAGCAACGCCATGCGGATCTCGCGGAGCGCCGTCTCGACCGTCGCTTCCGTGAGGCGCGCCTCTCCCCTGAGAGAGCGAAACACCTCCTGCAAACGGTTACTGAGGGTATCGAACATGACGCCGACCGCGAAGACACACGTGCCCTAACCCCATGTCTGGCAAACCCTTATCGTAGCCCGGCTCTACCTGCCCTGTCAATCGAAAGCCCGCGCGTCGCCTGGGGCCACGCCGACGCGTGCCGGCGCCCTCTCGCCTCCCGTGTCGATTCCGCTTGCCCTGCGCCGGTCCCAATGCGTAGGATGCGCACCAGCGGCCCGGAAGGCCAGGAGCGACTGTCCCTATGGCGCGATGGAGCGAAGCGATCGTAGCCCTGATCGAGGAACAGGGCATCACCCAGGTGGAACTGGCTCGTCTTGCCGGGATCCATCCGGATACGGTCAGCCACATCGTTCACGGCGGCCACTGTTCGACCGACACCCTCGAGAAACTCGCGGCCGCGCTGGGCGTGGACCTCGGGGAACTGTTCGGGGCGCCTGCCGACGAACGGTCCGCAGCCCTGAAGCGAGACCGCGTGGTCGGCGCGGTGCTTCGCGAGTTGTCGTCGGCCGTCTCCTCCGCCGTCACCCATGAACTGAGCGAGCGCAAGAAACGCCGCGGGCCGCGCAAGCGCGCCGTGGAGGTCAAGCTGCCGTTCTCGGACACGGTCTGATTCCATCCGCCATCGGGGCGACGAGCCGAACGCCCCGCCCCCTGCTCTCACCATTTTTCCTCGAACAGCGCGTCCACGTACTCCTCGGCCGAGAACGGGACGAGATCGTCGATCGACTCGCCGACCCCCACGTAGCGGATCGGCAGTCTCAGGTCGTGCGCGATCGCCACCGCAACACCGCCCTTGGCCGTGCCGTCGAGCTTGGCCAGCACGATCCCGTTCACCCCTGCCACCGCGGTGAACTCTCGCGCCTGCGACAGCCCGTTCTGCCCGACCGTCGCGTCGAGCACCAGCAGCACCTCGTGGGGCGCGCCCGGCACCTCGCGGGACGCGACGCGCCGGATCTTCTCCAACTCGTTCATCAGGTTGACGCGGGTGTGGATGCGACCTGCCGTGTCGATGATTATCGGGGTGCGTCCGCGGGCCTTGCCCGACGAGATGGCGTCGAAGACGACCGCCGCCGGGTCCGCGCCCTCCCGTGCCCGGACGATATCCACGTCGGCACGACGGGCCCAGATCTCGAGCTGCTCGACGGCCGCGGCGCGGAAGGTGTCGGCCGCGCAGATCAGCGGCTTCGCCCCGGACAGCTTGATGAGATTCGCCAGCTTGCCGACGGTCGTCGTCTTGCCCGTCCCGTTGACGCCGACGACGAGGACGACGCGAGGCTCGGGTCCGCCCGCCGGGGCGGTTCCATCGGCCGGCCAGGCCACGCTATCGAACACCGCGCGAATCTCCTGCTTCACCAGGTCACGCAGGCTCTCGCCGCGCCGCGCCCGGGATTTCACGGCGGAGACGATGCGATCGGTGGCAGGAAGGCCGACGTCGGCGGAGATCAGCAGTTCCTCGAGCGCCTCGAGCGTCTCGACATCGACCGCGCGGCTGCGGCGCTCGGGCGCGTCGGCTCGCCTGACGATATCCTCGAAGCGATCGACGAATTGCTGCGTGGTGCGGGTGAGACCGTCACGAATTCGGCCGAGCAAGCCCATCCCGTGATTCTACCATCGGCCATCGACCTCGACCCGTTGCGGCCGGAGCATCAGCGCCTCGGCGGCGGCCCGCGGGTCTTTGCGGCCCTCGAGCACGTCGGCCATCTGTGCGGCAATGGGGAGTTCGACGCCGTGCCGGGCGCCGAGCGCCAGCGCCGCGCCGGTCGTCAGCACGCCCTCGGCCACCATCGTCATCGCGCCGAGAATCTCGCGGCAGCTCCGCCCGCGACCCAACTCGATCCCGAACTGACGATTGCGGCTGAGGCTTCCGGTGCAGGTCAGCACCAGATCGCCGAGGCCGGACAGTCCGGCCAGCGTCTCGCGTCGGCCACCGAGCGCATGCGCCAACCGCGAGATTTCCGCGAGCCCGCGCGTGATCAGGCCAGCCATGGCGTTGTGCCCCAGGCCCAGGCCTTCGACCACCCCGGCGGCAATCGCGATGACGTTCTTCAATGCCGCCCCGATCTCCACCCCGACGACATCGTCGGTCGTGTACAGCCGGAAGGCACGCCCCCGGAACTCCGACTGCACCAGTTCGGCCGCCGCGCAGTCGGCTGATGCCGCGCAGACGACGGTCGGGAGTTCCAGCGCGACCTCGCGTGCGAAGGTCGGCCCCGACAGGACAACCACGGGATGCCCGGGACCGACTTCCTGCTCGATGACCTCCGAGGCCCTCAGCATCGTCTCGACCTCGAGGCCCTTCGTGGCGCTCACGATTGTCGCCGCGGGACGCAGGGCGGGCGCCGCCTGGCGCAGCACGCTTCGGGTGCCGTGAGACGGCGTGACGACCAGCACGAGGTCAACGCCGGCGACGGCGTCCTCGAGACGCGCGCACGGCGTAATGGCCGGCGGCAGCACGATCCCGGGAAGGAACAGGCCGTTGACGCGTTCGGTCCGCATCTGGCCGACGACGTCCGCTTCACGCGCCCAGAGACGGACCTCATGACCAATTCGCGCCAGGTGCACCGAGAGGGCCGTACCCCAGCTGCCCGCCCCGAGGATTCCGATCTCTTTCATGACGTGTGATGATATCCGAGCCGCGATGTCGTCACCACGAAATAGGCGCATGGTGGTGCCGCTCCCTACCCACTTCCGCCAACCATGGCCCTGACCATGTTCAGCGCCGCCTGCGAGGCCTGGAACTTGACCTGCTCGCGTCCGCCGGAAAACAGGAAACGACGGACCTGGGCGCCTGACAGCCCGACAACCGCCACAACCACGGTTCCCACAGGTTTCTGTTCGGTGCCCCCGCCCGGACCGGCCACGCCGGTGATGCCGACAGCAACCTCCACATTCGCCCGCTCGCGCACCCCGGCGGCCATCGCGAGGCCAACCGCCTCGCTGACCGCGCCGTGTTCGCGGATCAACTCCTCTGGCACGCCCAGCCACTCCGTCTTCGCGCGGTTGCTGTAACAGACCACGCCTCGTTCGACGTAGTCGGAGCTGCCGGCAATGTCGGTCAGGCGCGAGGCGACCAGTCCGCCGGTGCACGACTCGGCGGTCGCGATCCGCCATCCCCGGCCCCTGAGGAGGTCGCCCACGACGCGCTCGAGCGACCGGCCGTCGGTGCTGTAGACGTCAGGCCCGACGACCGCGGTCATCTCGCTCGTCGCCCGGTCGAGCACCGCGCGCCCCTCCTCCTCGGTTGTCGCGCGCACCGAGAAGTGCAGCTCGATCTGCCCGGGCGCCGCCAGGATGCTCGTGGACACCGGCGGCGCCCAGTCGATCCAGCGCGAGTACACGGGCTGTGCCACCTGCTCGACATCCGACTCCGTGCGGCCCGCGATCTTCAGGACGCGCCGGTAGAGCCGGGCGCCGGCGGCGTGGGGCTCGAGCCGTTCGGCCAGCGCCGCGTCGAGCATCGGCCGCATCTCCCGGGGCGGCCCGGGCAGGAGCACGACGATCCGCCCTTCCTGTTCAACCCACTGCCCGGGCGCGGTGCCGTTGGGATTCGGCAACACGGACGCCCCGCTCAGCACCTGCCCCTGAACCCGGTTCACCGCGGGCATCGCCATCCCGCGCTTCGCGAATCGCTGCCGGATGCGCTCCACGATGGAGGGATCCTCCAGGAGGGGCAACTCGAGCGCATCGGAAACGGCAAGCCGTGTCACGTCGTCGTCGGTCGGCCCGAGGCCACCTGTCAGGACCAGGAGGTCCGCTCGGCGCATGGCCTCGCCGACGACCGCCGCCAGTTCTTCGCGCCGGTCGCCGACGATGACCTTCGCCGTCACCTCGATCCCGAGGTCGTTCAGCCGCGAGGTGACGAAGAGAGAGTTGGTGTCCGTGCGGAACGGCGTAAGCAGTTCGCTGCCAACGGCAATGATGATGGCGCGGCGAGGCAGAATCGACGGAGCGCTCATGCCCTCATTGTCTCACTCGAGGCCCGCCTTCGCCGAGGGCCGAAACGCACAACCACCAAAAGCACCAAGAACACAAAGGCTGGCATGGCTGCACCATCCGCCAGCCGTCACGCCGTGACAGCGAGAGGCATTTCTCTTTGTCGTCTCCGTGTCCTCTGTGGTTATCCGGCGATCGATCTAGCGGAGCGCGGGCACGACCCAGATCACCAGGCGCAGCGCGAGGTTGCCGTAGATCCCGGCGACCGCGTCATCGGCCATGATCCCCAGGCCGCCGTGCATCCGTTCGCATTGCCGGGCCGGAAACGGCTTGACGATGTCGAAACCGCGGAACAGCAGAAACCCGACGAGCACGCCTGTCCAGGTGACGGGCACGAAGAGCAACGTCAGGAGCATGCCGATCACTTCGTCCAGCACGACGTAGCCCGGATCCGTTCGCCCGTAGTGCGCTTCGGCCACCGAGCCCGCCCAGCACCCGACCGCAAAAAGCCCCACGATGACGGCCACGTAGACGACCGGCGGCGATCCGATCCATCGCAGCATCGCGTAGAGGAGCAGTGCCGCCGCGGAGCCGGCAGTACCGGGCGCGACCGGGAAGTGCCCGACGTAGCCAACCGTGGCAAGGACAACGGCAAGACGAGTCATCATGGTGGCCTGGAATCGGCGACAGCCTCAGGAGGCCGTGACCCGAACGACGCGCGTGGCCGCCAGCCGATCGTGAAGTCCGCGGCGCCCGCGATCGAACGCCGCCGGAAGCAGGCCCAGCCCGGCGGGCAGGGCGCTGAGCAGGAACACCACGACGCGGAGGAGCGCTCGACCAATCGTGAGCGGCCCGCCCCCGGACGACACCACCTTCAGCCCGAACGCCATCTTGCCGACCGTCTGGCCGCACGCCGCGGTGAAGAGCGCGAGATAGCCGCCGTTCAGGATCAGCAGGAAAGCCACGAGCGGGACGGGCGGCAGCAACAGCACTTCGGTCGCCGCAAGCCTGCTCACCCGAAGGGTGAAGTAGATCACCGCAAGGTCGAGGCCCGCGAGCATCACCCAGTCGAGCGCGGCGGCGCCGACCCGCTCGCCCAGCGTCGCGAGCTCACCGTCCGGGGACGCTGGAGCCGACGGCGACGGCGTCTCGGAGGTCGCGACCGCGGTCATCGAATCGGTCAGCAGCCCGAGATTTGGCTGGCGCTCCGGCACTCGCCCCACCACTGCCGGGCGCGATCTCGACGGCACGGGCGTCGAGCGACGCACGGCCAGTGGCGCGCTCGGAGCGGACGGGCGCACGAGCGGGACTTCGTCGGGCAAGGCCCCGCCGAACAGCGGCAGGTCGTCCGGCTGAGGCGGCGTGGGACTGGCGGGTGGAACACCCGGGTCGAACGACGGGTCCAGTCGGCGCCTCGCGGCTCGGGTCGCGGGCGTCGTCCGCGTCAGGGGACGCCGGGCCTCACCGAGGTCGAAATCGGCGAGCGGGCCCATCGGCTCGGCGGAGCGGAGGGGCAGGTCTGGGTCGGATGGGACGAGAGGGGCGAGCGAGAAATCGAACCCGCAGTTACGACAGCGGTCGGTCGGCTCGAACCCGATGTAGCTGCACTTCGGACACTTCATTGGTCACGACCCGACGGGGCGGCCGGCACGGCAGGTCGCGGCAGTCCCCCGCCCTCGTACTCCGAGAGCAGTGCGCGTTGAATGTCTTCGCGAAGTCGCGCGGCCTCGGCGCGCAACGGGTCGCCGGACCCAATCCGTTCCAGCAGGCGCAGCGCGTCGCGCGGGTGGCCCTGCGCGAGCAGCACGCGTGCGCGATCGACATCGATCTCCGCGCCCCTCGGCACGGGCAGCGGGTCCTCGGCCAGACGACCGCCGGAGGTCGCATCGCTTCCGCCCCACTCGGTCAGGAAGAGCAACGGCGCCGTCCGCTCCCGCGATCCCTGGATGTAGAAGAGCACGAGGACGATGACGCCCAAGATGAGCGCGGGCAGCGCCCACGCACGACGCCGGCGCTCGCGCGGCGACGATGCCGGGCGCGCCCGCCGGTGATCGGACGGCGATTCGGCCTTCGCCTCGCTTCGACTTCCCGGCCGCTCGAGGCGGGTCAACCGCTCGAGGAACGACAGCGCCACTTCCAGCGGCCCTCCGCGTTCGACCACCGAGGTCAGCAACCGTCGCGCGACCTCCGTCTCGCCCCGGTTGAACGCGTCCACCCCGCGGTGGAGCAACTCGTCGGACTCGCGCTGGCGCTCGCCGAGCGCGCCCCGCGCGCGGTCGATGTACGCCTTTGCGCGCGCGTGGCCTCGGTCGAGGAACAGGACGCGCGTCCACGCGCTGATCGCGCGCTCGTACTCGCCAGCAAAGTACTGATCGAGGCCGGTGAGCAGGAGTTGTTCGATGCGGGTATCGCGTTCCGCGGGGGACAGGCCATCCGGGCCGGGCGAGGCGTTTGTGCGAAGTCGGTCAGGCATAGCCGGATGGCGGGGGGCCACCGCGATTATCGGGCAAACCGCCGGGGCAGTCAACGCGACGCGGGCTCTTCCTCGCGCTCGATGAGCCGCGCGGCGATGCCGAGGGCGCGCATCTTGCGATAGAAGTTGCTGCGCTCGACGCCGAGCGCGTCGGCCGTCCGCGAGATGTTGCCGTTCTGCGCGGACAGCGCCTTCATGATGAACTCGCGCTCGAAGCGGCTGCGCGCGGCCTGCAGCGTCAGCCCTTCCCCACTCTCGTCGCTCGACGACGGCTCCGCGTACGGCACGAACGGCCCCTCGAGGAACGCGAGGTCACGGGCGCCGATGGTGTCGCCCGGCACCATGATGATCAGCCGCTCGATCACGTTGCGCAGTTCGCGGACGTTGCCAGGCCAGGAGTATTCCTGGAGGGCGGAGACGGCGGTCGCATCGAGCGTCTTCATTCGCCGACCGTACTCGCGGGCGAAGCCGCCCATGAAGTGCTCGGCCAGCAGCGGGATATCTTCCTTCCGGTCGTGGAGCGGCGGCACGAAGATCGGGATGACGTTGAGCCGGAAATAGAGGTCTTCGCGGAAGCGCCCCGCGCGGATCTCCGCCAGCAGTTCCTTGTTGGTGGCCGCCAGCACGCGCACGTCCACGCGCACACCCGACGTACCCCCGACCGGCTCGACAACCTGTTCCTGCAGGACCCGGAGCACCTTGGCCTGCGTCTTCACGCTCATGTCGCCGATCTCGTCGAGGAAGATCGTGCCGAGGTCGGCTGCCTCGAACTTCCCTCGCCGATCCCCGATGGCCCCGGTGAAGGCCCCCTTCACGTGCCCGAACAGTTCGCTCTCGATCAACTCCTCGGGAATGGCCGCGCAGTTCACCTCGACGAACGGGCCGGTGCGCCGCCGGCTCAACGCGTGGATCGTCCGGGCGACCAGCTCCTTCCCGGTGCCGTTGCCGCCGTAGATCAGCACGCGCCCGTTGGTCGGCGCGGCCATGGCCACCTGCTCGCGCAGTTGGCGCATCGCGTAGCTCTCCCCCACCATCTGGAGGTGCCGGTCCACGCGCGCGCGCAACGCCCGGTTCTCTACCTCGAGGCGGCGCTGGCGAAGGGCGTTGCGCACGACGAGCATCGTTTTCTCGAGCGACAGCGGCTTCTCGATGAAGTCGAACGCCCCCAGCTTGATCGCGCGCACCGCCGACTCGATGTTGCCGTGGCCCGAGATCATGACCACCGGGACGTCGAGTTGCCGTTCGCGGATGCGCGCGAGCGTGGACAGCCCGTCGGCCCCCGGCAGCCAGACGTCGAGCAGGACCACGTCGTACGCGGCGCGGGTCAGGCGATCGAGACACGCTTCGCCACTCTCGACCGCGTCCACCTGGTAGCCCTCGTCGCGGAGCACGCCCGACAGGGCGCTCCGGACGCCAGGCTCGTCGTCGACAACCAATATCGCTGATTTCACTGGTGGTATGGCTCTTCCCGAGGGCACGACACTGTTGTGCCTGAATCCACCCGACTCCCGACTCCTCCCCTACAACGGCAACTCAACAATGAACCGAGTGCCGCGGGGAACGTTGTCGGCTGCGTCGATCGATCCGCCGTGCTCGGCGATGATCCGCCGCACGATCGCGAGCCCGAGCCCGCTGCCGCGTCGCTTGGTCGAATAATACGGCATGAAGAGCTTCTCGCGCTCGCTCGCGGGAATGCCCGGCCCGTTGTCGGCGACGACGATACGCGCCACCCGCTCGACGGGGGCGTGCTGCACTTCGATCACGACCTGGCCCTTGCGCTCCATCGCCTCGATCGCGTTGTCCACCAGGTTGATGACGACGCGCCGGATCTGCTCGGGATCGACGCGCACCAGCGGCATGTCCGGCGGCGCCAACGTGTCGATCTTCACTTCCCGGAACAACCCCACGTACAACGCGAGCGTATCGGCGAGCAGCGTCGGCAGGTTCGTCGGGATCCGCTTGGGCGCCGGCATCCTCGCGAACTGCGAGAACTCGTCCACCAGGCCCTTGAGCGACTCGACCTCGCCGACAATCGTCTTCGTGCACTCCTCCACGAGGGCGCGAGTGGGCGGCGGCGCCGACTGGAAATGCCGGGCGAGCCGCTCGGCGCAGAGCTGAATCGGCGTCAGCGGGTTCTTGATCTCGTGCGCGAGCCGCCGGGCCACTTCCCGCCACGCCGCGACCTTCTGCGCGCGAATCAGCGGCGTGATGTCGTCGAAGACGAGCACCGTGCCTTCCGTGGCGCCGCCTTCCCCATGAAGGCGGGTGGCCGCCGCGGCCAGGTGCACCTCGCGGCCGTCGTGCGCCAGCGCGATCTCCTGCGCGGGCGGATCCTGCGCGCCGCCCCGTGCCCCTTCCACCAGCGCGAGCAGCAGCGACAGATCCGT
>JADGOB010000393.1 GCA_017883185.1 Acidobacteriota bacterium | reverse complement strand
GACGGGGTCGCTGGGCGTCGCCTGCTCGTACGGATCGGTCATGCAACTCCTCCCCACCGGTGATGCGGCCAGCGTGCCTGACAACGACGGTAACCCACCACGCCCGGCAGGCCCAGCCGACGTGCCCACGTCACACCGAGCCCGTCCCGCCACCGCACAGGCAAAACGGTCCACCTCACAGGCAAAATGTCCACCGCACAGGCGTACGGATCGCCTGTGCGGTGGACCGAATGCCTGTGAGGTCACTCAGCGATGGGCTGCAGCCTCGCTCTTGCGGGCCTCGTTCTCGTTGCGGATCTGGGCGAAGATCTTGTCGGTGAGCGGGTACTTCCAGAAGATAAGCATCGCGGCGATCGCGCAGAGCGCCGGCAGCAGGCCGATCGTGAACCGGATGGCCCAGATCGCTGAGTCCGGCTGGGCCGGGTTCGGGTTGGTCGACGTGGCGGACAGGTAGCCACCGAAGGCGAGCATCCACGCACCAAGCGCGCCGCCGATGGACTGCGTCACCTTGCGGGTGAACGAGAAGATCGCGTACGTCGCACCCTCGGAGCGCTTGCCCGACTTCCATTCGCCGTACTCGACGGTGTCCGCCTCGAGGCCGAACATCACGGTGTTGATCAGCGAGGCGCCGATGCCCTTGACGGCGAGGAAGATCAGCGCGAGGGCCAGTCCACCAACCGGTGTGAAGAACAGGGACACGCCGCCCACGACAGTGAACATGCCGCACCACTGGAACACGCTCTTCTTGCCGAACCGACGGATGATCGCCGGGATGAGGGGCGTGATCAGCAGGGCGATGCCGGAATTCATCAGGGTCATGGTCGCGGTCTGCGAGATGTCGCCCATCACGTACTTGGCGTAGTAGGCCGTCGAGCCGCTCACCGCGAACAGTCCGATGAGGTAGAAGAAGCTGGCGGCGCACAGGAAGGCGAGCGGCTTGTTGTGCTTGAGCGTGTCGAACGTCTCGCGGATGCTGACCTTGGGCGTGGTTCGAACGACCGACTCGCGGCACCAGAAGAACGTGACCAGGAAGGCGACGGACCCGATCAGTACGAACAGCAACGTCGTCGTCGTGAAGACGCTCTGGACGTTCTGGCGGTACGCGAGGGCGGCGGCGTCATAGGCGGCCTTGGCCGTCGCATCGGCGTTCGCAGCGAGCTTCGGGGCGGTCTTCTGCAGAGCCGAGATGCGCGGGGCCACGATGTAGGTGAGCAGGACGCCGCCGATGGCTGCGCCGAACGCCCGCCCTGCGACCAGCTTCGCGCGCTGGGAGACGGACTGTGTCATGGCCGAGGCGAGCGAGCCGTACGGGATGTTGATGAGCGAGTAGCACAGGCCCAGCACCGCGTACGCGAGGTACATGTAGAGCACGCGACCCGACGCCGACAGGCTCACGTCGAACAGGCCCAGCCACTTCACGCCCGGTGTCGGCACGTTGAAGTTGAGGACGCTGAGGAAGAGCACCGGTACGGCGAACCAGAGGATGAACGGGCGGAACTTGCCGAACCTCGTCATCGTGCGGTCGACCATGCGGCCGGCGAAGAGGTCGGTGAACGCGTCCCAGAGCCGTACGACGAGGAACATCGTGCCGACCGCTGCGGCGGTCACGCCGGCCACGTCGGTGAGGTAGTAGAGGAGGAACGACGTCCCCATGGCGAAGGCAAGGTTGTTCGCGAAGTCGCCCAGGCCATAGCCGATGACGGCCGTGGCGGGCTGCTTCTTCAGCGACCCCAGGTCAGGCCCTGGGGTGATTTCGACGGTCGTCGACATGGTGCGGATCCTTCGGGTGATGGACGGCCTCGGTGCCGTTGCCAGAAACGTAGACTGTGTTGCCAGGTCTGTTGCATTGCTTGCCGTAGGTTGCCAGTTTCCAGTCAGAGATGTGCAATGCTGCGGATGGGAGATGCGCGATGACGCGGAGCCCGGCGTGAGCGGCAAGAAGGTCGTCGGCGCCTGCACGGAGGTGAGATCAGACGTGGCCAAAGAGACAGTGACGATGCGAGACATCGCGAAGCACGCCGGCGTCGCCGTGTCGACGGTATCCCGGGCGCTCGCGTCGCCGGACCGCATCAGCCCCGAGACCCGCCAGCTGATCCTCGAGTCCGCGCGTGAGCTCGGCTATGCCGCCCCTGCGCCCAAGGTTCAGCCCCGCGCTAACCGCGGGCACGTGGCGCTGCTTGTCCCCGACATCACCAACCCGTTCTACTTCGACATCATCCGCGGGTCCCAGGAGCGGCTCCGCAACTCCGGGTACACACAGATCCTCATCGACACGGAGGAGTCGGGCGACGCGGAGCGTGCATCGCTCGTGCAGCTCGCGCAGGCGTCCACGGGTGCCATCCTCGCCGCCAGCCGACTCGGCGACGCCGAGCTCCGCGACTTCGCCGCGAAGATCCCCCTGGTGACGCTGAATCGTACGGTCCAGGGCGTACCCACCATCACCATGGACACGGCCAGCGTGGTCGGACAAGCGGTGGAACACCTGGCCTCTCTAGGGCACACGCGCATCTGC